>JAYKHU010000064.1:0-13089 GCA_035285105.1 Synechocystis sp. | reverse complement strand
CCGCTGGGGCAACGGGCATTCCCACCGAAACCTATGCCGAGGCAGAAACCCTGGTGCAGGTCCTGAAAAACAGTATTCAACCCGGCGATCGACTGTTGTTTAAAGCGTCCAACTCGGTGGGGCTGGGGCAAGTGGTTGGTCAATTATTAGCAGAAACTCCGGGCTAATTGTGAATTCGTTTATAACGTTTCTAAATAATCGAGTAAATCTGCCATCTCCTGGGCATTGGGTTGAAACTGGGGCATGGGGGGGGTTTTGCCGCTCACCACTTGCTTAATCAAATGCACTTCCGATTTATGTTGATGAACCCCCAGCAAGCTGGGCCCGATGTTTCCCTTGCCCTCAAGACCATGACACACGGCACAGTTGGCTTGAAAAATGGCTTGGCCGCGGGCGGCGTCCCCCTCCAACGACAGCACATCGTTAATATAGGGATCAAAACGACCGACGCTAACCCACGCCATTAGGGCTACGACTAAAACCATTACCATGGCGATTAACCCGATTCCCCAGGGATGCAGTGAATTTCTTTTGGTGGAAGCAGTGAAACTTTTATCCATTACCAGGGACATAGCTAGCAAACAGAGCGGCGGTGACAGGGGTGTTTTTTTAGAAACTTAATCTATTGTAATTAAAATTTCGTAACACAATTCAAGCGTCAAGACTTTTTTACCCCCGATGACGGGGAAGGGTCTCGGCTCAACCATGGCAGAATGGAATCGATCCGCTGCCCCCTCTGCCCTGCCCTAATTACCCATGTATCCTGAAGATTCTCCGCCGCCCCCCCGCATTCCCCGTGCCCCCTTGGAACGGCGGGCCTATGCCTATTTGCTCGACTTTGTCACAATTTGGTTGTTCAGTTCCCTGGCCAATGGCTTTGTGCAATTTTTGATTTTTGGGATTGGTTGGATTGGCTTACGGATCATTCTGGTGTCCGCTAACCAAGGACAAAGTTTGGGAGGATGGGCGTTTGATCTGAAAGTTGTTCATTTGCAACGGCGGCGTCTACCCGGCATTTTAGAATTGAGTCAACGGGAAGGGATTTTGGGGGGTGCTTCCTATCTAGCCATGTTGGGTTTGAACATTAATTTCCGCAATGGGGTGACGTTTTTACTCCTTATTGCCCCCCTTATGGCGGATTGTGCCCTGGCGATCGCCGAAGATGGACTCAACCAAGCATTCCATGATCGCCTTGCCGGCACCGTTGTGCTGTCTAGTAAGCGGGGGTTCTCATTAGATTTACGCCTCAAACGGCTGTGGATAAATCTGAAGCGACAATGGGCAACTCGGCAACGCCGCTAAGAATCGGATCGGCATCCCAGTAAAATAGGTTAAAGTTTTAGGGGATATTTCCCTGCCCCACCAGCATCGACCACGTGTTATGGATAATCTACTGAGTTTAGTGTTTTCTGAAACGGGCCTTTTGGCTGTTATTTATCTGGGTCTGAGTGTTACCTATCTGTTGGTTCTACCGGCCTTACTTTACCTATATCTCAATACTCGGTGGTACGTTGCAAGCTCCATCGAGCGTCTTGTCATGTATTTCCTGGTGTTCTTCCTCTTCCCCGGGTTGCTACTCCTCAGTCCAGTATTAAACTTCCGCCCCCGGCGTCGCACAGCCTAACAAGCACTGTTAGGATAACCGGATTGAGGGGATCCCCCTGATGGGTGTGTTCACCGGATAATGGTTGGCAGAAAACTTATTCAGACAGCAGGGTTACAGGTTATGCGACGAATTGATGCGTTAGGGATTGGCTTGGGGTTCTTTTTGCTGGGCGGTGTCGTCTATGCCGGACTGTTGGCGATCGGGATTGACAGTCAAAAAGCCGGGATTTGGTCCCAGGCCTGTTTGGTGGGTGGGTTAATCCTCTGGCTACTGTCCTATGTGTTTCGGGTATTTACCCACGACATGACCTACCATCAGCAGATTAAAGACTACGAAGAGAAAATGGTTGAGGCCCGTTGGGCGAAGATGACCCCCGAAGAACGGGCGCAAGTACAAGCGGAGGTAGAGCAGGAAAGACGCCTGGAAGTCTCTGATTCCTCCCCTTCTTAACCGATCAGCTTGCTCGCCAGTAATATTAATGTTTGCATTTTTGCTTGCCCACTACTATGCAACCCCTTTACATTCCCCATCTACTCAAACAGCCCCATTCCTCCCAAACGCTCCAGTTTGACGAAATGATTGGGGAAATGGACACCTTAACCCCTGTTAGGGGGCAGATTACGGTTCGCCATGGGGGAACCTTTTTGGAAGTGATTGGCCAGGCGGAAACCATTGTGACCCTAACCTGCGATCGTTGTACCCAGTGTTACAATCATCGCCTCATTGTCAACGCTAAAGAATTGCTGTGGCTAGACCGACAGAACGAGGAATCCCTGCCAGCGGAACGGGAACTCAGTTGGGATGATTTATCCGAGACTCTCCCCCCCGATGGGCACTTTGATGTCAAAAATTGGCTATATGAACAACTCAGCTTGGCTCTTCCCTTACAAAACCGCTGTGATCAAGATTGCCAACCCCCCTCTCTCCCTGAACCAGAAACCCCCCTGGCGATCGATCGCCGTTGGGCGGCATTAGCGGATTTGAAACAACAATTATCCTAGGGGGTATGGTGGCGCACCAAAAAAGGGAAGATGACATCATCCTCCCCTTTCGCAAATACTGAAATGTTCGATTAGGCAAAAAATCTAGCGAGGGGTTCTCGGTCTTGCTTTATTTACCTTCAGATCCCGCCCCATCCACTCGGCTCCATCTAGAGCTTCGATGGCTGCGTCTTCTTCTTTATCAGAAGACATTTCAACAAACCCAAATCCCCGCATCCGACCCGTTTCCCGATCAGTGGGGAGTTGAACCCGCTTAACGGTGCCATACTCAGAGAAGACGGTTAAAACATCGTCTTCAGTGGCCTGATAAGAAAGGTTCCCGACATAAATGGACATAAATTAGCTCCAAAACCAAAAATTAGACAGAGAATGGGTTTCGGAGAGAAGCCTGCTAAGCGTAACCATAAACAATGAACGAACACTCATAACAAGTGCGTCTACCGATCCTTAATCTCACTGGCTAATCATAGCATTAAGCGCTAAAAAATGACGGTAATTTATCTTGGCGTCTTTACATGCACAAAAGGCGGTTAAAAAATCTTAATCTAGGCGAAAAAAGACGTCACCGAGGTCATGGTGCGAGATGGATTTTGGTCAACGGGTAAAGAAAAAGAAGCCACTTTGCAGCCCCCCAATCACTAAGCCTAACAACCCCCCTAAATTAACGATCGCCTGTAGCTCGCTTTGGACGATCGCCTGAACCGCGGCTTCCAGTTCAGCGGGGGGAGTTTCCGTGATGCGATTGATAATAACTTGATCCAGGGCCAAGATAGGAATAATTTTTTTGACAATTTTCTCCAGGTCTTCTTCCAAATAACGTTCCAAAATAAGGGCTAACTCCTCACTCACCAAACCCAGGGAAGCTGTCACCGTGGCAGAGGCTTGTAAGCGGTTGACGATCAAAACCGCCAGATTGTCCCAATCAACGGATTGACCAAATTCTTTTAAAAAGGGTTCTCCCCGGTCTCGAATATAAGTTCGCACCACTTCCCCCGTTGTCCGGCGTAACTGTCGCACGGTGGAGAGGGGTAAGTTCTGCAAGGATAATTGATGGAGCCAATCCCGGAGACGATTGCGGGCTTCTAGGGAAAGTAATAGTTCTTTGAGTCTCAAATTGGCGGTGTCTTTTTCCTCTAGGCAAAAAGCCCGGAGGCGGGTGAGGGCGTTGCGAATCCCAAATAGGTTAGCGACAACCCAATAGGTGCCACTGGTTTTTTCCCGAAAGCCCTCGTCAATGACTTGAATATTGCGATCGCTCAGAAAATCAATTAACGCAATCCGCAGCGTATCGGGGGGAAGCACACTGCCCAAAAGCCAGTCGGCGAATTGTCGGGCTTGGGATTCAGACAGCCGGAATTCCAACAGAATTTGGTCAAAGATCTGGTCGATTTGATTACTTAAAAAGTCCTCCCGCCGGGAGAGAGCTTTGAGCACCCGGGGTAGGGATTCGCTAAATAAATCCCGCAAAACATTGGCGAGGATGCGGGCGGTTTTTTGTTCCCGGTCTTCTCGAATTTGTTTCAGTGCTAATTTCAACAACCAGGTGAGGGCGGATTCCACCCGATCGCGCTGGAGCAATTTGCGGGCTAACCGTTGCAATTCTTCGGGGGTCAACAATGATCCCATGATGGTGTCTGAAACCCGCTGGGCGAGGCGTTCTTGATTGCGGGGGATGAGTCCAGGGGTAAAAGGCAGTTGCGTTGACCCGATTACCACCGGTCGATATGGCCGAAACAGCATTTTAATGGCGAGGTCATTGGTGAAGTAACCAATCACACCGCCAGCCAGGGGCGGTAATGCTAAGGTCAACAGTAAGGAATAGTCAATCATGGGCCAGGGAATACTTGCTCACGCAGAGGCAGCACCAAGTCGGAACTTATTCAGGCGGGGCGCTCATCTTTGGGGTGATGGGTTCGAGATATTGGGCGTCGAGGAGGAAAGTCCCCCGTTGGAATTTGACGCCCCAGTAGCCGGCCGGCCGGCAATCCACCACCTGACCCACTTCGGCGATCGCCACTAAGTCCGGGGGACGGAGCATGGGCATGGGATCAGCAGTTTTAAGGTAGGGCGGGCGAGCGGTGAGGCGGACTTTGCTGCCGATGGTTAGGAGGGAGTCGGTCATTGGGAGTTAGGGATTGGGGTATCGGAATTAAGTTACAACCAACCGAGAATCATGCCAGCAAGGAGAATAAAGCCAAGCAGAACGTTTTGTCTAAAAATTTGACCGTACAGTTCCGGTGCCTGGGTGGGTTGACTGAGTTGAATGTATTGCACGACCCAGCCCACCATGGCGATCGCCAAACTGACCCAATAAAACGGATTGAGGGTCAACAACATACCGAGGTAAAAGAAGGCGCCAATGGTCAGGGCAAAGAAAATCCCCACCACTTCCCCCACATACCGCCCAAAAAATAAGGCGCTGGAATTCACTCCAATGCGGCGATCATCTTCCCGGTCAGCCATGGCGTAAACGGTGTCAAACCCTAGGGTCCAACTCACCGTGGCCAACCACAGAACCCAAGTGGCCGTGGTTAAATTTCCCGTCACCGCACTCCAACTAATCAACACCGCAAAGCCCCAGGCAAGAGAGAGAACAAGTTGGGGCACAGGGAAAATGCGTTTTGCACCGGGATAGGCCACAATCACGGGAACCGCCGCCACACATAACCAAAAACTTAACGGGTTAAGATAGGCGGCTAAACCAGCGGCACAGACTAGGGCCACCAATGCCACACCAATGCCCACTCGCACCGATAGGGTTTTGGCGGCTAACGGACGGGTTTTGGTGCGTTCCACGTGGGGATCAATTTCTCGGTCCCACAGGTCATTGACCACACAGCCCAAACCACTGGTGGCTAAGGTTCCCAACACAATCACCCCCAATAGGGGTAGCGGAGGCGTTCCCTGGGCCGCTAAAAAAACAGCCCAGAGGGCCGGAATCATCAGGATTAGACGGCCGGCGGGTTTATGCCACCGAAGCAGATGAATAATGGCTAGCCAGGTCGGCTCGGAGGGGGAGAGTTGAGACACCATAACCAGTCAAGGGCAAACGTTATCATTCCCCATTGTAATCGTTGGCCATCATTCCTCCAGGCAGGATTAGGAGCAGGCTCAAGACTCAAAATACGAAAGCTAACCTCTAGGAGCAGTTCACAATCAAAAAAGTGTAGAGGATGAAGAAAGACAACGATAAAAATCCGTTTTGACGGCTATACAGTTACTTTTTTGGCAATATAGACGCCGTAGCTGTAATAGGCTTTATATTTTTCATAAAGCTCGATTTCGTGGCGTTCCGCCTCGACGATCGCCTGGGCCGCGTCGCTATCGTTATGTCGTTTGAGGAATTCTTCAAAACTTGATTGCATGGGACGGTAGTAATTTTCCAGCCAGCAATGCTCAGGTAAAACGAAGTAACCTATTGGGGAATAGCCATTTTCTTCTAGGACTTTCATTTTGGCAGAGGCCACGTCAATTTCAGGATATTCGGCATCCCAGTGATGTTGTAGCTCAGGGGGGCGGGTGTTGGTAATCCAGCTAATTTCTGACGCAACAAGTCGTCCCCCCGGCTTGAGGTAACGCTTCCAATCCACAACGCCTTTCTGAAACCCAAGGTTGTAAATGGCGCCCTCAGACCAGAGGATATCAAACTCCCCCTCTGCAAACGGAAGATTATCCATGGAGGCGCACAATGGTGTGATTTTTTCCCAAAGACTCTCACGCTTAGCCCGGGTTTCTAACCCATCCAGAAAATCTTGCAGGAAGTCCACCGCTGTAATGTGGGCATTGAGACAGTGGGCCAACACCAGGGTCGAAGCACCGGTACCGCAACCAATATCCGCAATTTTCACGGGGGCATGGGGGTCTATCTCCGCCAGGGCGATCGCCGTTTTCGTTGCTTCATCGCTTCCAGGGCCTTGACGATTTGCCCCCCGATGGAGGTCTACCAGTAATTGAAGTTCATCCACGTTGGGTTACCGCTATGATTCAGAGCCATTGCTTGGAATTATACGGAGAATTATCGCCCTTTCAACATAAACAGCAGGATTCCCCGCTTGTAACTTGTTCAAGCGCGGGAGGAATGCGCGGCAGGCGATAGGGTTCGATACCCTTGAGCCTGCCAAACAAGCTATAATCGAAGCAGTAAAATTCACCCTTTGAAAATGTCTCAAGTTCTCACTGTGTCTTGTAAGTTGGAAGTAACACCGCAACAGGTTGAAAAACTTAATGCGGTGCTCTCCGCTTTTGCAAAATGCTGTGAGTTCGTGAATGCCAAGACTCCCCAAAAGCTAACTAACCAGATTGCCGTCCAGTCCTTGGTTTATAAGGAAGCTAGGGAACATTCTGGGTTGTCTGCCCAAATGACGATCCATGCAATCCGTCGCGTCTGTGCGAACCGAAAAACGGCCAAGCAGAAGGGTAGACCCGTCAAAGGGTTTGCTCCAACTTCTGCGACCTATGACAGTCGCACCTTCACGTTTAAAGAGACGGACTGGATAGTAAGCTTGACCATGCTAAAGGGCAGAGAGAAGTTTAAATTGCACATCGGCAATTATCAGAAGCATTTATTACAAGGGCAAAACCCAAAATCGGCAACGCTGGTAAAACGCAACGATGGCAGTTTCTACTTACAAATCCAATTGGAGTCCGAGCCGCCAGCTATTTCCGATACAGACGATGTACTGGGGGTTGACTTGGGGCGCACCGACATTGCTTGTACATCCGAAGGAGGGAAATTCAGCGGAAAACAAATCACGCAAATCAGGGATAGATACAGTCGCGTAAGGGCTTCGTTACAACGCAAAGCGTCTAAAGGCACACGGTCTAGTCGGCGTCGATGCCGTCAGGTCTTGCAACGGTTAAGTGGACGTGAACGAAGATTCCAGACATGGTTAAATCACACTATCAGCTATCGAATTATCCAGCAGGCCAAGGAAAAAAATCAGGCTATCGCTTTGGAAGATTTGACAGGCATTAGAGAACGCACCAACGAAATGCCACGCTCCAAAACCGAACGGAGACGGTCTAACAGTTGGGCTTTCTATCAACTCCGTCAAATTTTCACCTACAAAGGCATAAAATTTGGCGTGGATGTGAGGCTCGTAGACCCTCGCTACACGTCCAAAATGTGTCACTGCTGCAAAGTGATTGGTAACCGGCAGGGTAAAAAGTTTGAATGCCTAAATCTGTCCTGTGGATGGCTCGGTGATGCTGATATGAATGGCGGGAAAAATATTGCTACTTTGGGGATGATTGTAAACCATCCCGGAGGTTCGGAAATAATGTCTTGCTCTTTGCAGGATGTTGTTTTCAGGGCTACTGAAAGCCGCTTATCTATCGCGTAGCGATGATGAGTGGTAGTTTACACTTAGGCGACCCTGCCGTAGTAGGCAATGTATCGTTCTGAGGACTGTTGTTGGTTCTGTTGCCAGGCCCACAATTGATCGCCCTTAGAAAAATGCCACCATTCCCCCGGATGTCGTAGAAACCCAGCAGCAGTCATCATGTCATTTAACAAATCCCGTCGGGCTTGATACTGGGAAAAGGTGTCGGCGTCGGTGTTCGCTTGGGCAATTAAGGGTCGATAGTAATCGGGTTGTGACCGGGGAGAGAGTTCGTCAATGGCGCCCCCCATGTCGAGGGGAGTTCCCGTTTCGTCCAGGAGGGTTAGGTCGATCGCCGCTCCGGTACTGTGGGGAGGGGGAGTTGTGGGGTCAGCACTGGGCAGTGCCCAAATTTGATAGACCTGGTCATAAATGGCGAGCCGTTGTTCCTCGGTGAGGTTAGTTGCCGTTAAACCGTCCCGTTGTAAAACTTGGTCAAAGGTATAGTCCACCATGAACTGTTGCACGGTGATCGGACGATAGGCGTCAAAAATTAGGATCTGCCAGTCTGGTTTGCGAGCGTTTAACCAATCCCTGGCTTCCCTCAAGGCGGCTAACACCCCAGTGCGGACATAAAATGGCGATCGCCCTTGGTAGTCAGCGCCTAATTGTTGATACGGCGGGGGATTTTGTAAACAGACTCCCTCAAGGGCAATGGGGACGAGGGGTTCGCCGCAGTCTTGAATGGGGACGGATAGGTAGGGTTTCATGGCGGGGAAATCAGGGGAATGTGGGGTCGGGATTGAAAACTGATCATTTTGCCGAATCCTCCCATCCCGACTAGATTAAGAAATGTAACAGATTCGGAGAGTCAGCAATGATTTTAGTGGTCGGGGCAACGGGTGGGGTTGGTAAACGGGTTGTCCAATTATTGATTGAATCCGGTCAAGGGGTGCGGGTGCTGGTGAGGGATTTAGACCGGGCCCAAACCCTTTTCCGGGATCTATTTGGTGGCAGGTTACCCGATCGCCTGGAATTTTTTGGTGGGGATTTGACCCTCAAGGAAAGTTTAACCCCAGGGTTGATGCAGTCCGTGTCGGCGGTGATTTGTTGTAGCGGCACGAAGGTGCAACCAGTGGAAGGGGATACCCCCAAGCGGGAGAAATATTACCAAGGCATCACGTTTTATCTGCCGGAAGTGGTGGATGTGCCGGAGCAGGTGGAATGTGACGGGATCAAGCATCTGCTGGCGGTGGTCAGGGCCCATATCCAGCCCAAGGAACGGATGTTAGTCGATTTCAAGGATCAAAACTCCCCCCGTCTGCAATGGTATTCCGTCGATGATGGGGTGATGGGGGGCGTTAGTAATAGTCAATGGCGCTTACTCGGCGATCGGGCTTTATTTACGGGGAATGTGTCCACGGCCAACAATGGCGGCTTTGCGTCGGTGCGATCGCCGAATTTTGAACCCCCTTTGGATTTAGCCGGGGCTGAGGGTATCCAATTACGCATCCAAGGGGATGGCAAACGTTACAAGTTTATTGCCCGCAGTGAAAATCAATGGGATGGCCTGAGCTATTGCTATTCCTTTGATACCTTTAATAATCGTCCCCAAACGGTGCGTATTCCCTTTAACCAGTTAATTCCGGTGTTCCGGGCCAAAACGGTGCCAGAAAAAGGACTGTTTAACCCCAGTCAGGTTTCGTCTTTCCAACTAATGCATAGCAAATTTGAATACGATGGCGGCTTGAATCCCAGTTTTTCCTCCGGTCTTTTTGGGTTGGAAATTGAAGCCATCCAAACCTATGCCAATCCCCTAACCCCCCAATTCGTCCATGTCAGTTCCGCGGGGGTCACCCGCCCCGGCAAACCCGGTTTAAACCTCGCGGAGGAACCCCCTGCCGTCCGCATGAATGACCAACTCGGTGGTATCCTCACCTGGAAATTGGCCGGGGAAAATGCCATTCGCGATAGTGGGTTAACCTACACCATCATTCGTCCCTGTGCCCTCACCGAAGACACTGGGCCCCAGCATTTGCACTTTGCCCAGGGGGATACCCTTAAAGGTCAAGTCAGTCGTCAGGCGATCGCCCAGTTATGTGTTGATGCATTAACCCTGGCGGAGGCGGGGCAAAAAACCGTTGAAGTGAGCATGACCGGCACGGGCAGTAACCGTACAGCTTGGCCGTTTTTGTTGAAACAATTGGCCTTTGATTAAGGCCCTTCCAAAATAGCCGCTTCGATGTCCTGGCGACTGAGGGCATATTTAAAACTGCGGATAATTTTACGCTCAGGCTGATCCGGGAAATAACACACAATCATTTCTTCCGTATCCAAGAGTAATTCGGCGTTCCAATCGTCCTGCTGCAACGTCCAACAATGGCGATCGCCCTGATTTTGTATGAAGCCCAGGTCTACGAGCCACCGTTCAAGTTGGGGCAGGGGGTGATTATACAAGGGGGTTTCAGGGGCGGGAAAACTCATGGGTTACGTTGTTAGGTGACCAGGGGGAACGGAGTGGTTTAGTACAGCAAAAACACCGTTAAAGGCCGGGGTAATGTCCCGTTATTGTACCGTTATTCGCCTTATCTACTCGAGGCCAAGGGGGAAGAGGGCAGGAATGATTAGGGGATCTCCCCGCAACCAGGCAATGAGTACCGCTAAGCCTAAACAGCCCACCAGGGTAAGGGCCAGCAAGCCCAGGGCAAAAATTTCCCCGGCCGATAGAGGGCGATCGCTCGGGTCTAAATAGGCTGATTTAGCGCCAACGGGGTTTGTTTGGCCCGGAATCTCTGCCTCTGCTAGCGCTTGAATCACGTTCCAGCGGGAATAACCAATTTGGAGATCATACATAGCTCGGCGATCGGGATTGCTGAGGGTCGCGTAGGCTTCATTCAGCCGTTGAAATTTGACCGTTGCGATTTCTGCTGAGAGCAAGGTGGTGTCGGGATGGTAACGTTTACTCAGCTCTCGATAGGCCCGGCGAATGTCTAAGGGGGTTGCCGAGGGATACAATTCTAAAACGCCGTAATAGCTTTGATGAATACGGGCTTGGGCTGACTGACGCGGGGGCGTTGAGGGGTCGGTGGAAGCGTTGGGCGACACGGGAGTGTTTACAGCGACAAAGACTTTGCCCTATTTTAAACTCAGATTTCTTTTTGCCATCATGATGCCGCTTTGTTCCCTTTGGGTTAGTCGTTGTCGACGCTTTTTTTTGCTTGTTGTTAGTCTCTGTGTCTTGAGTGTGGGGCTTTGGGGCATTCTTCCCTTGTCTCCCCCAGGGACGGGAACGGCGATCGCCGCCATTGATGATGATCGCTACGATGGCAATATTTTTGTTGTTTATGCGGGGAATGGTTCCTTAGTGCCCCCCCGTTTAACCTTGCCGGAATCCTTTCAACGTCAACTGCCGGTGATTTTGGTTTACTATCTCGATGACAGCAAAGATTGTAAACAATATGCCTTTATTGTTTCCCGGTTGCAGGAATTTTACGGTCGTGCGGCCAGCATTATTCCGGTCTCCGTGGACGCCATCCCCGAACGAACTGCTTTCCAACCCGACGATCCGGGCTATTACTATCAAGGGGTTGTGCCCCAAACGGTGATCTTGGATGAAAATCGCCAAAAAATCTTTGATGCCGCCGGCGTGCAAAAATTTGAGGCCGTTGATGATGTGTTGCGGGATCTGTTTAAGTTATTGCCCCGGTCTGAATCCGTGGAACTGAAGCAACGGACCTACAACGAATTCAATAGTGAACTGGTTGATTAATGGAGCGAGTAGGGATCTTCCGGGAAAATTTTCAGGGCATTGAATGAGGACTGGTTATGGCACACCCCTTGGCAACCATCGACTCGCCTTTGCGGGTGGGCATTGTGGGAACTGGCTATGCGGCCCAACGCCGGGCCGAGGTCTTGCTGGCTGATCCCCGGGCGAACTTGATCACCGTTGCCGGCCATAGCGAGGGAAAAACCCACACCTTTTGTCAACAGTTTGGCATTTCAGCGGCTGAGTCCTGGCAACAGTTGGTTAGCCGTTCCGATCTGGATTTGGTCATTATCGCCACCATTAATCAACTCCATGGGGCGATCGCCCTGGCGGCGTTGGAAGCGGGAAAGCATGTGGCGCTGGAATATCCCCTGGCGCTGGATTATCAAACGGGAAAACAGTTACAAACCCTCGCTCGACGCCAAAACAAACTATTACACGTCGAACACATTGAACTGCTCGGCGGCGTCCACCAGGCCATTCGCCAACATATTGATCAAATTGCCCCCGTTTTTTACGCCCGCTACAGCACCATCCAACCCCAATCCCCGGCCCCCCAACGCTGGACGTACCACCATCAACAATTTGGGTTTCCCTTAATCGCGGCCCTGTCCCGTATTAGTCGGTTTACAGACCTATTTGGCTCGGTGAAAACCGTTAGCGCCCAGAGCCAATTTTGGCCCCAAGCCAATCCCGATTATTTCCGGGCCTGTCTGTGTACGGCGAATTTGCGTTTTGACTCCGGGCTAATGGCGGAGGTGGTTTACGGTAAAGGGGAGGTTTTCCAGCGCGGCGATCGCACCTTTACCCTTGACGGGGAAAAAGGCACGTTAATGTTTGCGGGAGAAACAGGACAACTGATTCAAAATGGGGAAACATCGGCCATTACCGTGGGTGGTCGTCGGGGGTTATTTAAGCAGGATACGGAGGCGGTTTTGGACTATTTTCAGCAAGGAAAACCGTTATATACCAGCCTTGACGCTAGCCTAGATGCCCTGAAGGTTGCGGATTACTGTGCCCAAGCAAGCCAACGCCAACAAACCCTGGTGGTGGCAGAGTAATCCCAGGGAAACGTTCTCCGTAGCCTGATAACATTGAGATCGGGTTAGGATTGGGGGACTTCGCTGTTGACATCCTCCGCCCGTCTAAAGCCGGGGGATTCCTGCTTCACTGGGTTTGTCTAGCCTTGGATCAACTCTGTTCCAAGACCCCGTCCAGATTCCCCTCCACAGGCATCTAGTTTTACGTCCACGATGTGCCCCACCGCCGACAAAACAAATTCTGATTTATGTTTAGATTTTCTCAATCCCAGACTATGACGCCCCTGCGTTCAGGTATTTCCTTTTGGTCGTACATTCTGGATGGCGAGAACCACCAACCTTGCCTCTCGTGGCA
>JAYKHU010000063.1:0-13168 GCA_035285105.1 Synechocystis sp. | reverse complement strand
CCTATTTAACCGGCATTCCCACCGTTAGTAATTTTCGGGTCGCGGATATTGCGGCGGGGGGGCAGGGCGCCCCCTTGGTTTCCAAAATTGACGCCTGTTTACTCTCCCATCCCAGGGAACATCGCTGTATTCAGAACTTGGGGGGCATTGGCAATGTCACCTATTTACCGCCAACAACCCAGGCAAATTGGGAACAAAATATTTGTGGTTGGGATACAGGCCCGGGCAATGTGCTAATTGATTTAGCGGTGCAAAAAATGAGCCACGGTGAAAAAACCTATGATGCGGGGGGGGCATGGGCAAGACAGGGTAACCCTCACGCCGAATTAGTGGATCATTGGCTCAAACAAGCATTTTTCCAGCAAAAGCCGCCGAAATCTACGGGGCGAGAACTGTTTGGGGACTTGTACCTCAATAGTTGCTGGGCCGATGCCCAATCCTATGGTCTGAGCGAAACGGATTTTTTGGCCACTTTAACGGAATTTACCGCCCGCTCGGTGGTCAGCGAGTACCGTCACTTTTTGCCCCAACTGCCCGATCGCCTTTTACTCTGTGGTGGTGGGGTTCATAATCTATATTTACGGGAGCGTTTACAGCATCACCTCGGCGATCGCACCCAAATTCAAAGCACCGATGACTTGGGCTTGAATAGTGATTTCAAAGAGGCGATCGCCTTTGCGGTCTTAGCTTACTGGCGTTTCCAGGATCAGTTTCCCGGTAATGTGCCTGGGGTGACCGGGGCCCACCATGACTGCCTATTGGGAGAGATTCATCATCCCCTGGGTTGATCCCACCGCTGACCCTAGCGTGTAAAATTTTGGTAATTTTTTTCGATGGACGCCCATGGGGAAGGAGTCGAACTATACAATAATGATCATTAGGCGAGATTGGATTTTTCCTTCATAAACATGAAATTCAGCGAGTAATCTCAGATTATCGTCTATTGGCTTTGATTATTTCCCTGGAGTAACCCCTTTGTCCCACACCTTTTTAATGGAACCAGGACGCTGGACCCTTGATGGATTCTGGTTAGAACGGAACCACGATCCCGTCAGTGTTAAAGGGCGGACGATTATTGCTTGGAATCAAGAAGACTGGTTTACCATGGTGACTAAGTTGATCTTTGCTGATGGTCTCTATAATGATATTTCCTTTCAATACCGAGGCAGGCTAGATGGTGAGGAGCGACAATATACCTATGTGCTCCAACATAGTCAACTGGGCAAAGTTGAAGGGGAAGGCTGGATTTCTAACCATGCGATCATTCAACGCTATTGGGTCCTCGGCGATCGCCAACGTCGTAGCGGCTTTGAAACCTTTTATCGTTTGAACGATCATCGCTATCATTTAGCCAGTGGTATTTTGGCCGGTCACTATTTGACCAGTACCATGGAAGCCATTTTAGAGAAACAAGGCTCGCCTTAAAATCAGGGTGCTGATTACTGACGGACTTGAAATCGCATTGTGAATCCCCCGCTCATTGTCAAACTATTTGCGCTATGACTCCCGACTCCCGCCATCGCCGCCTTTTAGCTAATCGTTACCAACTGGTTGAATTGGTCGGCAGTGGCGCCATGGGCCAAGTTTACCGGGCTGAAGATAAATTATTGGGAGGGGTTACCGTTGCGGTCAAATTTTTATCCCAGGCCCTACTGAATCCCCGCATGAAGGAACGGTTTGAGCGAGAAGCCACCATTTCCGCCCTATTGGGGGAAAAAAGTATCCATATTGTTCGGGTGCGAGATTATGGGTTGGATGAGAAAGAAATTCCGTTTTACGTGATGGAATTTTTGCAGGGGGAAAGCATTAGTGACGTGATTAAGTACCGCCCGCTGAAAGTGGAGCGTTTCTTGAAGATTGCCCGGCAAATTTGTTTTGGGTTGGATTGTGCCCATAAGGGGATTTTGTTTCAGGGGGAAGCCTGCCCCGTTGTCCACAGGGATATTAAACCGAGCAATATTCTGTTGGTGGAAGATCCGGCTTTGGGCGAATTAGTGAAAATCCTGGATTTTGGGATTGCAAAATTAGTACAGGCAGCGGAAGAGTCTAAAACCCAAGCTTTTATGGGAACCCTCGCCTACTGTTCCCCCGAACAAATGGAAGGGAAAGAACTAGATAGCCGGTCAGATATTTACAGTCTGGGCGTCATGATGTACGAAATGTTAACTGGAGAAATGCCGATTTTTCCAGATAATTCTTCCTTTGGGGGCTGGTATGAAGCCCATCACCATACGAAACCCCACCCCATCGCTGCGCGGTTCAAGGTGCCGAATTCCCTGGAGACCTTGGTGATGAACTGCCTAGCCAAATCTCCCAAAAGTCGTCCCCAGTCCGCAGAGGTCATTTTACGGGCATTGGATGCGATCGAGTCCGAAGTGAATGCGCCGCCCCCCATTTCTGACTCGGAAAAAACGCAAATTGCCCCCCACATGCTCAATGCAGACGATATGCAAGCAACGGTGGTGGCTCAACGGTCTGGAAAACCTAACAAACCTTTATTGTCAGTTAATGATCTGTGTCGTCAGATTAGCTGGCCGAGCGACAAACCCAAGCAAAAAATTGTCTTTCCCCATGTGTTGAATGCCGCGGAAGGGAAGCTGGCTAGTCTGTGGGTGATGTTGAACGAAGAAGATATTTTGACCCGGATGTCGAGTATCCGCTACAACCAATTCCTGTTAATGACTTCTCCCCATCCGATGATTCTTTGGATCACGGTGCTTTTCCATCGAGAATACGGCCCCCGGTGGCTGCCCTGTTATTTAGATCTGAAAACCAAGTCAGGGCAACGTTTTGCCAAGATGCTGGGGGAATCGGGGACTTACTGGATTTTATTCTTTGCCCTGGAGACGTCCAATGTGTGTCAGCAGGTGGTGACGGCAACGGTTGCCCCGAATCAATGCAAGTTGTTGAAGGAATGGTCCCAGAATTCCCAGATGATGCAGGGGGGTAAACCCCAGGTGACGAAACGGTTACTGAAACAAGAGTTTGAAAAATTAAAACCCAAAATCGAAGCTAAGTTGTCCCAAGTGAAACCTTCGTTTAATAAAGAGGTTTCCGGTCTGTAAATGGGGCAGGGACAGTCATCCACCAAACTCCGCCGCTTGTGACGATAGGGTTTTCTCAACAAGCTGCCTTCTCTTGCGAAATCGTCTTATATCCCCTGGCGATCGCCGTTGGGGTTGGACAACTTTAATTAGTCTTTAATTATTCTTCATTCTTTGCGCTTTTTGTATATCTGCTATCCGTTTCAAAGTGACGCCTTGCGTATGATGAATTCTAATTCTAAGTTCTCAACATTCGTATAGGTCAGCCATGAGTGGAAACGCAGCCCGTGCCCAAGCGATTCATCAAATTGTTAACCGCCAACCCTTCCCGCCCAAACCCTCCGCACCATTAGACGAAATATGGGCAGAAAACGTCTTCAATTTGAGTAAAATGCAGGCGAGCCTTCCCAAAAATGTTTTTAAATCGATCAAAAAAACAATCACCACAGGGGAAAAACTCGATCCGTCTATTGCTGATGCCGTTGCTATGGCCATGCGGGATTGGGCGATGAGCAAAGGGGCACTGTATTATGCCCACGTGTTTTATCCCATGACCAACCTGTCTGCTGAAAAGCATGATGGTTTCATTTCCGTACAGGGAGATGGTCGGGTCATTTCTGAGTTTTCCGGGAAAGTATTGGTACAAGGGGAACCGGACGGTTCATCGTTCCCCAACGGTGGTATTCGGGACACCTTTGAAGCACGGGGCTACACCGGTTGGGATGTAACCAGCCCGGCCTACATCATGGAAACGGACAATGGGTCCACCCTTTGTATTCCCACCGTATTCGTCTCTTGGACCGGAGAGGCATTGGATAAAAAAGTGCCCCTGCTGCGGTCGATCGCCGCAATGGATAAGGCCGCCCGTAAAGTATTGAAACTGCTAGGGAATGATGAAGTTGCCCACGTTAATTCCAGTTGTGGGGCAGAGCAAGAATACTTTCTAATCGATGCCAACTTTGCTAGCCAGCGCCCTGATTTACTGTTAGCCGGACGCACGTTGTTTGGTAAAGCACCGGCCAAAGGTCAAGAATTTGATGACCACTACTTCGGGGCAATTCCAGAACGGGTTCAGGTGTTTATGCAGGAAGTGGAAGAAACCCTTTACAAACTGGGGATTCCCGCTAAAACCCGCCACAACGAAGTGGCCCCGGGGCAGTTTGAAATTGCGCCCTTTTTTGAAGCGGCGAACGTTGCCAGCGACCATCAACAACTGCTGATGACGGTGCTGAAAAATCAGGCTAAAAAGCACGGCTTCATTTGTCTCCTCCATGAGAAACCCTTTGCTGGCATTAATGGGTCCGGTAAGCACGTCAACTGGTCCGTGGGCAATGCCACCCAAGGAAATTTACTAGATCCCGGCGATTCTCCCCATGACAATGCCCAATTCCTCGTTTTTTGCGGGGCGGTTATCCGGGGTGTGCATAAGTATGGCCCCCTGATGCGGGCGGCGATCGCCACGGCCAGTAATGATCACCGTCTGGGGGCCAACGAAGCGCCTCCTGCCATCATGTCCGTTTACCTCGGTACCCAACTTGAAGAGGTGTTTGAGCAAATCAAAACCGGCTCGGTGGTGGAATCCAAACAAAAAGGGGTCATGGACCTAGGGGTCGATGTGCTACCCACCTTAACCAAGGATGCGGGCGATCGGAACCGCACCTCCCCCTTCGCCTTTACGGGGAACCGCTTTGAATTTCGGGCCGTTGGTTCCAGTCAATCTGTCTCTGGTCCGCTCATTGTTTTGAATACCATGTTGGCGGATTCCTTAACCTGGATCGGCGATCGCCTGGAAAGTGAACTGGGTAAAGGCTTGGATCTGGACACCGCCATCCTGACCATCCTCAAGGAAATCATGAATGTTCACAGCGCCGTGGTCTTTGGGGGCAATGGTTACTCAGAGGAATGGCATAAAATGGCTGTGGAAGAACGGGGTCTCGCCAATCTGCCCACCACAGCAGATGCCCTCCCCGTGCTGAAGAAACCCTACATTGAAGACCTGTTTAAAAACACGGGCGTTTTAACCCCCGTTGAACTGGCTAGCCGGTTTGAGGTCTATGCAGAGCAATATATCCAGTCCATCGAGGTGGAGGCGAAACTGGTGATCACCATGGTGAAAACGTTGATTTATCCCGCCGCCATAGACTATTTAGCCAATTTATCTACCACGATCGCCTCTGTCGGTAATCTGGGCATTGAGTTGAGTAAGGACAGCGCTAAAACCGTTGCCGCCTTAGCCAACACCCTGCTCACCAGCGTGGATAAATTGAGCAGTGCCTGCCAAAAGCATGACTTTGCTTCCACGGAAGAAAAGATGACCTATTGTGCCCAAACCATTCGTCCGCTTATGGATGAAGTGCGGACTTCTGCTGATGCGCTGGAAGGGGAAGTGGCAGATAGTTTCTGGCCCTTACCGACGTATCAAGAAATGTTGTTCATCAAATAACCCCATGGGTTAGGGGGAAGAAATGGGTCATTCCCCTTAAACTCACCTAAAAACTGTGGAGCGTCCCCCGGGGGACTTTCCACAGAAAAGGGTTGTTTTCCCCATTTCAAGGGAATGTTTTCCACAGGAAACCCAGCGGGCGGGAACAAAATGGGTTTATTCACCCCGTCCCTGGGCGAGTAAGTGATGAATTTTATCTTGGCAATGTTGGGTGACCGCTTCTAAGTCCCCCCGTTTACTTTGGGGTGGCGGGGCGATCGGCTCCCCAATGCGAATGGTGAGGGGAACGGGATGGGGAAATGTTGATCCTGCCTGAAAAATCTGTTCGACTCCAATGAGGCCCACGGGAATTAACGGCACCTGGGCTTTGGCGGCAATCATGGCAGCGCCAAGTTTGGGGTCGTGGATCCGCCCATCCTCAGTGCGGGTTCCTTCTAAAAAAATTCCCACTAACCATCCCTCTTTTAGTGCCCCCAACGCCGCCCGTAGGGCCCCCCGATCGCCACTGCCCCGTTTCACCGGATAGGCACCATACAAACGAATTGCCTGTCCCAACAGGGGAACGGAAAACAGTTCTTCCTTCGCCATAAAGGCCACGGGGCGAGCCATGGCACAGGATAAAAACGGCGGATCGAAATAACTGGCGTGATTACTCACCACCAGGGCGGCTCCCTGGGATGGAACGAACTCCTGCCCGTAAACTTTGCCCTGGAAAACCCCATGCAGTAACGGACGCACAACGCCCCATTTCAAGCCCCGGTATAACGCTAGATTGAGGGCAGATTCTCTGTGTTTAGGGGGGGTGAGGGGCGGGTTGACATCGGTCATAGGTTAGGGATTATCTGTGAATGGTGGGTGGCAGCAACGGGACTTTAGCACTGTTAATGAATTAATTGATCAATAATTCGGCTCATTGCCCGGTTTCCACTTGATATTGCAGCCAATGCTCGGTTTTTGTTCCGCTGGTACCGCCTGCCCCCCTAGCACTAAATCCATGGCCGCCCGTAAATCCTTGCCGGTCACCGGTTGGTCGTTACCGGGGCGACTGTCATCTAATTGACCCCGATACACCAGGGCATTGTCATGGTTAAACAGGAAAAAATCGGGGGTACAGGCCGCTTTGTACGCTTTGGCGATCGCCTGGGTTTCGTCGTAGAGCAAGGGAAAGGTAAACCCGACCTGTTCAGCCATTTCCTTTAACTTTTCCGGGGCATCCTCGGGGTGACTAGCAGTGTTATTGGCACTAATGGCAACGATGCCTAATCCCTGGGGTTGATAATCGTTCCCCAACTGGGCAAGCTGGTCTTGAATATGTTTCACAAAGGGACAGTGACGACAGATAAACATCACCAACAGCCCCTTTTCCCCGGTGACATCGGCTAAGGTCCGGGTTTGACCCGATACCACATCGGGGAGGGCAAAATCCGGTGCTGTTGTTCCTAGGGGCAACATGGTAGAGGGGGTTAACACCATAACAGCATTTCAATCCTGAGCGTTTTATAGGGTTTTGCCCATTGTGCCACAGCCGTGACAACCCTAAAGGCAGCATTTTGGGGCGAAAGTTGATAAGATTTAATTATTCTAAACATTTGTTAACATTTGCCGTTAGGTAGGAGTAATTGGAGATGGCCGGACTCTTTGGATTATTTGGTAAACGCACAAAATACGTGGATGAGGTGGATACCACTCCCCAGCCCAAGCCAGAAAAGAAAGAAGCCTTCTTTTTGGAAGCCGATGATGCCAAAAGCCTAGGTGATGCGGAATATATGCGTAAACCCCTGCAAATTAAGCGTAGTTTCCCCAAAACCCTAACCTCGGAGGGGTCGGAGGTTGTGAAGGAAGTGTCCGCCATGGAAATTAAAACAGTGCAGGACAATGGCCAACCAGTGCAACAACCCACCGCAGCGTCCACACCGACGCCGGTGGCCCCCGTCAATAATGAGCGTCGGTCCGGCGACAATAACTTAGATATGTTTCGTCAAATGGCAAAGGAAATCAAAAAATAAAGTCCCCTCTGCAATCAATTGACAAATTATCGTCGGTTAAGCAAAATGCACGGTTAGAATCCCTTTCTAGCCGTTTTTTTGGCATCAGATAACAGTGCCCCCCTATGTATCGATCCCTGTTGCTACTCTGCGTTTGGACGGCGATCGCCGTGGGGCTAAGAAGTTGGAATTTAGACGCCAAGCCCCCCTGGACGGATGAATTTGCCACCCTGGTGTTTAGTTTAGGGCGTTCCTTTGACAATGTACCGTTGGGCCAACCCTTGCCCATTGAGGGTTTGCTACAGGTCCTCCAGCCCCTAGATACTGCGGCCCCCCAGCAGGTCATTGACCGCATCTTAGACCGTGACAATCATCCCCCGGTTTATTTTGTTTTAGCCCATCTTTGGTATCGGCTCTTTCCTGATAATGGGGGGTATTTAGCCATCGCAGTGGGGCGATCGCTCCCGGTCATTTTTGGGTCCCTCTTAGTTCCGATGGGGTATGGTGGTGTCAAATGGGTTTGGGGGGTTAAAGCAGAACGGCTGGCCCATTGGGTCGCCCTGGCGATGGCCGTGTCTCCCTACGGCGTCTTTATCAGTCAGGAAGCCCGTCACTATACGTTGGCTCTGGTGTGGGGATTACTGTCCCTGGCCTGTTGCCTCAAAAGTGCCCAATATTGGCAGCGGGGGCAGCGCCTTCCCCTGGCCTTGAGTGGGGCTTGGATTCTGGTCAATGGATTGGGGATCTCCACCCACTTTTTAATCACCCTACTGCTTTTGGCGGAGGGCCTCGGTTTAGGGGTGTGGGGTTGGGGGGGATGGCGTCGAGGAAAAGGGTCGTTATTGCCAGGAATCACCTCGTTTGTTCCCGTTATACTGGGCACGATCGCCGTTGTAGCGGTCTGGGGGTGGTTAATTTACCAACGGGACTTTGGCAATGGCATGACCCAATGGATTCAATTTGATGAAATGAGTTGGTTTGGGTTTTTGGTCGGCCCCCCTGTTCAGCTTTTGGCGGCCTGGATCACAATGGTGTGTTTACTGCCGGTGGAATCCCCCCAGTTACCGGTGGTCATCCTATCGGGGTTAGGGATGATCCTTTATTTTTGGTGGTTAATGCCAGTAATTTACCGGGGAGTGCAATCCCGGTTAAAGACAGAAGAAAGCGGGGAAACCCAACTGCTCATTTATATTTTTGGCAGTTTAACGGTGATTTATTTGGCGATCGCCTATGGGGCGGGCTTAGATATTACCCGGGGGGCACGGTACAGTTTTAACTTTTGGCCAGTTTTAATGCTGATTATGGGCTTAGGTTTAGCCCAGGGCGATCGTAAAAACGCTGACAGTTTAGCCCAGCGGCGGACGTCCCCCATGACCTGGCACTGCAGCCTCGCCAGGAGTCGCCAAGGGCTGTTGTTACCCGCGATTTTTTTAACCGTGGGGATTCTGAGTGGTGTCACCATTACCCATAACTTGGGCTATCAAAAATACTATCGCCCCGATCACTTTCTCAGGCAACTTTCCAAAACCCCCACCGCCGACATCCGCTGGATTGTTAGCCCCCACCAGAGTCTGGTACAAACCGGGGAATTATTGGGCATTGCCCTCGAGGCCCAGCGTCATTTTCCGGCCTTAGCCCCCCAATTACGCTTTTTATTATTGCCCGCCGACCATAACCGGGATCCGGCCGTGGCAGAGCAATTACAGCAACACCTTGACACTCAGTCCGCCCCCCTTGATTTATGGGTGGTGAACTATCCTCCGGCGATCGCCCTAGAACAGTGTCAAGCCGATCAGACCCCCCCGCAAACCATCTACGGCTATGGCTATCAGCACTTCATCTGTCCGCTATTTTCCCCAAATATCTCCCAGACCGGCGATCACCCTAGGTAACGCGGCGTAACCCTAGAGTGACGACTGTAATTTTTCCTCCGATGGCGAAGGCTGGGTCAGGCTGGCGGGGGTGATGGCAATCCCATCCCGTAACTCCAAAATTCGGGAAACCGCAATACGTTCCCCGGCGTTGACCCCGGAAATCACCTGATAGGATTGGCCCTGAATGCCTCCCAGTACCACCGGGGTTTGTTTGACCACCAGGCCATTGTCAGATCCGGTTGGCGGCGCATCTCCCTTGGCATCGGTTTCAGCGGTTTGGGGACGCGCAACAAAAACAAATTTTTGAGCACCGATGGACGTAATCGCCGTGGTTGGAATTAAGAAGCCCGGCTGTTGATCCCAAATAATTCTGACCCGGACATATTGGTTATTGCGGAGGGTGCCATCATTTTTAAAGATTACCTTCGCTAACACCGACTGGGCATTGGCATTGGTGGTGGGGGAAATAAAACTAATGCGCCCCACTTCCCCATTGCGACCGTCATTGCGAATAATTTCCACCGGTAAGCCGATGCGGAGATCCTGGTAACGCTCTACCGGCACATTAATATCCAATTCAAATTCAGTGTTGTTGGTGATGGTGGTGAAACTCTCGCCGGTGCGGACAAAATCCCCAATTTGTAAAGGAATATCCCCCACAATGCCACTAACGGGGGCTAAAACGCGATTATAAATCAACTCTTGGGTGGAAACCCCCAGTTGTCCCCGGGCCTGTTCGATCGCCCCTTTTTGGGACTCAATACTGGCTTTGGCCGCATTGACCCGTTGTTCAGACGCTTGCAGATTTTCCTTTGCCTGTTGGAGGGCCGCCTGGGCCGCTTTGACACTACCTTGGTTAGCCGCCACAGTGGCCTTCGCCGCTTGTACCGTTTTTAGCGCTGCCTCGGTGCTTGCCTGGGAATCCTTTAACTCCGTGGTGCGATTATCCAAGTCCTGTTGGGGTTGGACCCCCGTTTCCACCAGGAAGTTAGCCCGTTTGAAATTAATTTCCGACAGATTGAGGTTGGCCTGAGCCTTTTTCAAATCCGCTTCCCGGGTTTTCAATATCTCTTGGGCATTGGCTAAATTGGCGATCGCTGTGGCAACGTTAGCCTGTTGGCTGGCCACAAAGGAGCGGGCCGCATCTCGTTCCGATTGGGCTGTGCGGAGATTCGCTTCCCCCGCTTGTAAATTGGCCCGCTGGATGTTGAGATTACCCACCGCCGCATTAACATTTTCCTGTTGTTGGGTGGGTTCTAGGAGTAAAACGGGATCGCCTGCATTAACCCGTTGCCCCCAGGACGCATAGATTTTTAAAATTCGCCCGTCAATCTTAGGGGCAAGTTGCACAAACTTGGTGGCCACTAGGTTGCCGACAAACTCGTTGCTGTCAATCACCGTGGTGGTTTCGAGGGTTTTTAATTCCACGGGGATTGCTTTAGCCCCCGGTTGGGCCGCGTTCTGGTCACCGCAGGCCCCAGCCAGGAAGGCCATGCCGACGAACAGGCCAAGGGAAGAGATGAAACGGGCTTTAGCCATGGGGATCAAAGGGAATACACAGGGTAACGAAGTTAATGGTAAACCAAAAAGCTAGCTGGACTTGATTGATGTCGCTATTCTACCGATTATTTCGGGCATCAGTGGGTAGTCTAGGCAGTAGAATCACTGACCTTTACTGTTACCCAGTTTCTGTGACAGTTACCGGTTCAGAGCGGTTCCAAGGTTAAGTAACATTAACAAAAATGGGTTTAAAAACATTGGTCATCGTCCCCCCCGTGGGCAAACAGGGTTAAGCCGACAGTCAGGGTTTTCACTCAAATTTGAATTTTTTTAACCTAACCCATTGCTATGGACTTTTTTTCTTTGTCCGGTCAGGATAATATTGATCTGCTAATCAGCGAATCGATCCTTTAAGAGTTTAGACAATGCCCCTATCCTCCCAACCAGCCATCTTAATCATTGGTGGTGCAGAAGATAAAGTTCACGGCCGTGAAATTTTACAGACATTTTGGCTGCGCTCTGGTGGCACAGATGCCGTCATTGGTATTATTCCGTCCGCTTCCCGGGAACCATTGTTGATCGGCGATCGCTATCAATCAATTTTCCAAAGCATGGGGGTCCAAGAGCTTAAAGTCCTGGATGTCCGTGATCGCTCCCAAGGGGATGACCCCGGCTATCGGGAATTTGTGGACAGTTGCACAGGTATTTTCATGACCGGGGGCGACCAGCTCCGCCTGTGTGGGTTGCTGGCGGATACTCCCTTGATGAATCGTATTCGCCAACGGGTTCACCAGGGGGAAATTAGCTTAGCGGGAACCAGTGCCGGGGCGGCGGTGATGGGTCATCATATGATAGCCGGGGGCAGTAGTGGCGAATGGCCCAATCGCGCGTTGGTGGATATGGCAGTAGGATTGGGTATTATCCCGGAAATTATCGTGGATCAGCATTTCCATAACCGGAACCGCATGGCGCGGTTACTGAGCGCGATTTCCACCCACCCCGATCGCCTGGGGCTGGGGATTGACGAGGACACCTGTGCCATGTTTGAGCCTGACGGTAGCATTCGCATCATTGGTCAAGGCACCGTTTCCTTTGTGGATGCCCAGGAAATGACCTACACTAATGCCTCCCAAATCAGCGCGAACTCCCCCCTCAGTTTGCATGGCCTCCGCCTCAACGTGTTGGTCCATGGAGAAACCTATTTCCGAGGGAAAAAACTGGCATTTCCCCGGGTGGAATAAGGGTCATTGGGGGGATTTAGGGGGAATGGCGATCGCCTATGCTGAGCCTCGAATATTGTTCACCATGAACAGTTTCAGGCGAATCCCTCCCTTGAGAATAAAAGTCGGCGTATTGTGCTTCTTGCAATGGATTTGGACTGGCAGCGATCATGAAAATTCTGAAAACTCTAACTCTCCGTGGCCCCAATTATTGGAGCATTCGACGTAAGCAATTGATCGTGATGCGCCTAGATTTAGAGGATTTGGCGGAGCGCCCCTCTGATACCATTCCAGGTTTCTATGACGGCTTGATCAAAACCCTGCCTTCGTTAATCGAACATTTTTGTTCCCCCGGCTATCGCGGCGGCTTTTTGGAGCGGGTGCAGACGGGCACCTACATGGGGCACATCGTTGAACACGTTGCGTTGGAACTACAGGAGCTAGCTGGGATGACAGCGGGCTTTGGGCGCACCCGGGAAACGGCAACGCCGGGGGTCTATAACGTTGTTTATGAATATGTGGATGAACAGGCCGGGCGCTATGCTGGGCGGGCAGCGGTGCGCCTCTGTCGTTCCTTGGTGGACACTGGCGCCTATGACCGCGTGGAGTTAGAGCGAGATTTGGAAGATTTGCGAGATTTATGCGCCAATTCTGCCCTGGGCCCCAGCACGGAAACCATTGTGACGGAAGCCGATGCGCGGAAAATCCCCTGGATGTTACTCAGTGCCAGGGCCATGGTGCAACTGGGGTATGGAGTTCACCAACAACGCATCCAAGCCACCCTCAGTTCCCATTCCGGTATTTTGGGGGTGGAGTTGGCCTGCGACAAAGAAGGCACGAAGACCATTTTGGGGGATGCAGGCATCCCCGTTCCTAAGGGAACCACTATTCAATATTTCGATGACCTCGAAGATGCCATTCGCGATGTGGGGGGTTATCCCGTGGTCATTAAACCCCTAGACGGTAACCACGGTCGGGGTATTACCATCAATGTGCGGGATTGGGACGAGGCGATCGCCGCCTATGATCTCGCAGCGGAGGAATCCAAGAGTCGTTCCATCATTGTGGAGCGCTTTTATGAAGGCAGTGACCACCGGGTTTT
>JAYKHU010000062.1:0-10091 GCA_035285105.1 Synechocystis sp. | reverse complement strand
ATTTATTATGTTAATTTATCTGTGTTTCAGTCAGCACCGGAATCGTGGTCATTAGAGCAACTTTTTCCCATTTTACCCATCCATCGTCTCAATGAAGAACCAGAACAACGGGCAATTTTAGCGGATTTGACCTGTGATAGTGATGGCAAAATTGACCGCTTTATTGATTTATGGGACGTTAAACCGTATTTGGAAGTACATCCCTTAAACAATTCTGATTCCCCTTATTATTTGGGGATGTTTCTGGTGGGCGCCTATCAGGAAATCATGGGGAATTTACATAATTTATTTGGGGATATTAATGTTGTTCATATTGCCACCACTCCCAACGGCTATCAAATAGAATCGGTGGTCAAGGGCGATACAATGACCGAGGTGCTAAGTTACGTACAGTATGATTCAGAAGATTTGCTAGAAGGGCTGCGCCGTCATTCTGAACTCGCCTTAATGAATGGACAAATCACCCTAGAGCAATCGCAACGGCTATTGGAAGAGTATGAACAAAGTTTGCGGGGTTATACCTATTTGGTGGGGGATAAAATGGGGTCATAAATTGGTGAGTTAAGACCCCTCCCTTCCTCCCCTTGTCAAGGGGAGGTTCCCGAAGGGCGGTGGGGTAAATTTATAAATAATTTTCAATTAACCTCCCATGATTCGCATTAGTGAAATTAAATTACCCCTCGATCATCCTGAAGATGCCATCCAGGTTGCCATTCTGGAAAAATTGGCGATCGCCGCTTCAGACCTAATTCATTACACCATTTTTAAACGGAGTTACGATGCCCGCAAAAAGGGCAATATTTTACTGGTTTACATTGTTGATATTGAAGTTGCCGCTGAAGCTAAATTATTAAAAAAATTCCACAAAGATCCCCATGTCATTCCCACCCCGGACATGGCCTATCAATTTGTCGCCCACGCCTCAGCACAAACCACGTTAAGACCTGTTGTAATTGGTACTGGCCCCTGTGGGATGTTTGCCGGCTTATTATTAGCCCAAATGGGCTTTCGACCGATTATTTTAGAACGGGGAAAATCCGTCCGCGATCGCAGTCAGGATACCTTTCGTTTTTGGTTAAAAAAACACCTTAATCCTGAATCCAATGTGCAATTTGGGGAAGGGGGCGCCGGTACTTTCTCCGATGGGAAACTGTATAGCCAAGTGCGCGATCGCCATCATTACGGTCGTAAAGTGCTAACGGAATTTGTTAATGCCGGGGCAGCACCGGAAATTTTATACATTAATCGCCCCCACATTGGCACCTATCGCTTAGTCAAAATTGTGCAGAATTTTCGGGCCCAAATTGAGGCCCTGGGGGGAGAAATCCACTTTCAAAATCGGGTTATCGATTTAGACATTGATCAGGGTCAGGTACAGGGCATCCAGTTAGAAAATGGTCAAACTATTGCAACCAATCATGTGATTCTCGCCGTCGGCCACAGCGCCCGGGATACCTTTCAGATGTTGCATGACCGGGGGGTCTATATTGAACCCAAACCCTTTTCCGTGGGGTTTCGTATTGAACATCCCCAATCCCTCATTGACCACTGTCGCTACGGCGATCAAGCCGGCCATCACCGCCTAGGGGCAGCGGACTATAAATTGGTTCACCACTGTCACAATGGGCGATCGGTTTACAGCTTTTGTATGTGTCCGGGGGGTAAAGTGGTGGCAGCGGCCTCGGAACCCGGTCGCTTAGTCACCAACGGCATGAGTGAATACGCCCGCAACGAATCCAACGCCAATAGCGCCATCGTAGTCGGCATTACCCCGGAGGTGGATTATCCCGATGGCCCCCTAGCCGGTGTAGCCCTGCAACGGCAATTAGAACAACAGGCATTTCTGTTAGGGGGCAGCACCTACGAAGCGCCCGCGCAATTAGTGGGGGATTTCCTTGGTGATCGCCCTTCCACTCACCTGGGTCAGGTTGTCCCCTCCTACAAACCCGGCGTTAAACTCACCCATTTAGGCAACAGCCTACCGGACTATGCGATCGCCGCCATTCGGGAAGCCATTCCCGCCTTTGATAAACAAATTAAAGGGTTTGCCATGGCCGATGCCGTTTTAACGGGAGTGGAAACCCGCACATCCTCGCCGATCCGGATTAAACGCAATGAACAGTATCAAAGCCTCAATACCCAGGGACTATACCCCGCCGGGGAAGGGGCCGGTTATGCCGGAGGCATTCTTTCTGCGGCGATCGATGGGATTAAGGTGGCGGAAGCAGTGGCCAAGGCGATCGCGATTTCAGAGTGATCAATCCGGCCTCTGATAGGATAGCTAACAAACGAAATCTAGGGCGATATTTTTATGAGCGAGACCACCAAAGGGGCTGATGCGGTTGATCAGGCGATCGCCGCTGGCATTGATTTAGATGGTAGTGTTATTCCGTCGGCCAAACTGGAACTGTATCAACAGGTGATGGCTTTGGAAGCGGGGCGGCAACGGAGTGGGGTGAGTAATACCATGCGATCACGCATCGTGCGGATTGGGGCCAAGCATATTCCCCAGGCGGAGTTAGACCAGAAATTGGCGGCGGCGGGCTTTGCTCCCTTGAAGGAAAAGGAAATTGCCTTCTTCTATGGGGCTATGAACAGATGCTTGTAATCCTAGATTACCACAGATAATTTAGGGTTATGTCAAACAGATTTATCAAGATAGGAGCCGCTGCCAAACTGCTGGGTGTTAGCATTGACACCCTTCGTAAGTGGGAGCAAACAGGAGAGCTGTTACCTGACCGTAAAAGTAAAGGTGGCACACGTTTCGAGGTCAAAGAAGCACAGAAAGCTGATGGAAAGGTTACAGGAGGAGGCAGACAAAATTGATGCTGCTAGGATTCAAGACTGAGCTGAAGTTGAATAACAAACAGCGCACTCTGATGGCGCAACACGCAGGCTGTGCTAGACACGCCTGGAATGTCGGTCTTGCCCTAACCAAAGCTGTACTTGACTACAATCAAGAGCACCCAGAGGATAAACAGAAGTTTCCCACTGCTATAGACCTTCACAAGTGGTTAGTAGCTGTGGTTAAACCGCAGTTCCCTTGGTACTACGAGGTGTCTAAGTGCGCCGGGCAGAACGCTCTACGTAATCTTTCTCAAGCTTGGGACAGATGCTTCAAAAATGTGTCTAAGCCCCCTAAGTTCAAGAAGAAGGGGCGGCACGATAGCTTTACTCTAGACGGCACTATCAAAGTAGTTGACCACTTTAAGATACAACTCCCGCGCATAGGTGTCGTTAAGACTTACGAGCGTCTTCCCCATGGATTTAAACCTAAATCAGTCACTATCTCTAGACAGGCTGATAGATGGTTTATTAGCTGGAAGATAGAGGTTAACATCGAACCTACTCCAAAAACCACGGAGGTGGTAGGTGTTGACCTTGGTGTTAAGAACTTAGCGACGTTATCTACAGGAGAGGTTGTTGAAGGTGCTAAAGCATATCGTAGGTTAGAGTCTAAACTGCGGCGGCTACAGTGGCTTAACCGTAATAAACAGGTAGGCTCTGCTAACTGGCGTAAGACCCAAATCAAGATAGCTCGGCTACACCGGCGTATAGCTAACATCCGTAGGGATACGTTGCATAAGTTGACGACTTACCTTGCTAAAAACCACGGCATGGTAGTAATCGAAGATTTAAACGTCTCTGGAATGCTCGCTAACCATAAGTTAGCCAAAGCTGTACAGGACATGGGTTTCTATGAGTTTCGCCGGCAATTAGACTATAAGACCGAGTTGTACGGCTCGGAATTATTAGTAGCCGACCGCTGGTTCGCTAGCAGTAAAACTTGCTCTAGCTGCGGAACCAAGAAAGATGCCCTTACTTTATCTGAACGTACTTACTGCTGTAGTAACTGCGGTCTGACGTTGGATAGGGACTTAAACGCCGCACTCAATTTAGCGGCTTTGGCGGGAAGCTCTCCCGTGTCAGCCTGTGGATAGGAAGGAGCCGACTCCCCTAGCTGAAGCAGGAACAGAACAGATTAGCCTAGATTTTCTAGATAATCATAGCTTTCTGAGAGCGGCAAAATAGTGTAGAGATTGTCCAAGATCTGTTCCTTTCCTAAAACGATCATTAATTATGTCCCCTTCCAGCCCAGAAACCTTAACCCCGTCCCTGTCCGTACCCACGTTTCCGTCTCGGTCGGCGGCGGTGCATCGTACCACCAAGGAAACCGATGTCAGCGTCAGTCTGGATCTGATGGGGACTGGCCGGTGCCAGGTGAGCACGGGGGTGCCTTTTTTAGACCACATGCTGCACCAAATTGCCTCCCACGGTCTGATTGACCTGGAGATTCAGGCCACGGGGGATATTGAAATTGACGACCACCACACCAACGAAGATGTGGGTATTACCCTGGGGCAGGCCCTAGCCCAGGCTCTAGGTGATCGCCGGGGCATCAATCGGTTTGGCCATTTTATTGCCCCGTTGGATGAGGCGTTAGTACAGGTTACGTTGGACTTTTCTGGGCGTCCCCATCTCAGTTATGGTCTGCAAATTCCGACGCAACGGGTAGGCACTTACGACACTCAATTGGTACGGGAGTTTTTTGTGGCGGTGGTGAACCATTGCCAAATGACGTTACATATTCGTCAACTGGACGGCATTAATTCCCATCACATTATCGAAGCCACCTTCAAAGCCTTTGCCCGCGCTTTACGCATGGCGATCGAGCCAGATCCCCGGCGGGCGGATAGTATTCCCAGTTCCAAAGGCGTTTTGTAACCCTAGGGGGACGGGCTGGGCTGAATGCTGGCAAATAAACTCAATTCTGCTTGCTCGTCCGTGACCTCGTAACGCAGAATGCGGGCGGTAATTCCCCGTTGTTCTAGGCGCTTGAGGCTGAGGCGGTTCACAAAACTGCCCGTGATGCTGTTCACCACTCGGCTAGAAATTTTGCGGCCATTGAGCATCACTGTGGGATCGATCAAGGTGAGGCGATCGCCGTTGTCAACTTGTACACCGGTTTCAATGGCAATATCTAGGGCCGCGGGTTCTTCGTCCGGGTTTAACACCTGCCGCAGATTTAGCAGGAGGGCAAACCGGGGTTCCTGGGGCGTATCGCTGACTGTGGGATCAAGGAAATCCACTTGAATAGCATCAATCTGAAAACGGGGGGCATCTTCAGGAATGACACGGTTGAGCAGGGTTTCTAGCTGGGTTTTTACCCCCTTATCTGCTAAAGCCTGATTGAGGTCTGCCTCGGTGACCACCACGGCGATCGCCCCTTGTAACGGTTGCCGCAGGGACTGGCGTAATTTGGATAGGTTAGCCCCTGATAGGGATTGCCAGCGGACATCAATGGGATCGGTTTCCAGTTGTAGTTCCGCGATGCGTAATTGAGGAATAATTTCCAATCCCCGACTGGCGATGCGTACTCGCTCAATTTTGCCCTGCACAGCCTGAAAACTGGGGGCATTATCGACCCGGACGGATAAGTCCTCCACCTGATGCACCCGACTCCGAATTTGATCCGCTATCAGGCGATCGCCAATCAGGTTCAGGGGCGAAATCAACGTTAAAAAACTGGTCAGGGCAATGATCAACCAATCCATGGGGATGCCGGGGTAAGTCTGGTTAAAACAACGTGTAGATAAAGGGGGCGATCGCCGATCCTTGGGTGAAGACAATCAAGGCCCCCAACAGCACCAGGGTCAGAATTAAGGGTAATAGCCAATATTTTTGGCGTTCTTTGAGGAATCCCCAGACATCTTGCAGCAGTTCGATAAAGCCTTCCATTCAGTTCACCGTTAATAGGGTTTTTCCACGTGTTGGCGATCGCGGGGACGACAGGGCAAACGATAGGTGGCCAGTTGGGGTTGCCATTGCCGGTTCATGGTGTCCCGTTTAATCACTTTCATCACCAGGGCCATGGGGGTCACCACCAGCCCAAAAATCACACTGAGGATAATACGACTGTTGATCCACCCCAAGAGATGGCCAATTTTCAACCAGAGATGATAGACCGGTTTGAGGCTACGGGGAACGATGAGGCCCAACAGCAGAAAAACAACGGCGATCGCCCAGGGTAACAGGGGTAGGGGATGGCCTTTGAGCAGGGGGATTAGCAGACCGAATAAACCGGCGATCGCCCCGGCCATGATCCAGGAAAATTCCCGCAGTATTTTAGGGGAGGTCGGTGGGGGAACAACGGTCACGGTGGTTGGCCAAAAACAATAAAGTTTCTTGGGATCTAGGGTAGAGGATTTTGCGCTCCCTGGCGTTGCATCCCTCCTAGAATAACGACCATCCCAGGGCCATCGCCGGGGAATTCCCGCTTCTATCGGTTAAGATAGCCATTAGATTTTACCCGACCCCCTCACAAATCCATGAGCCAAGTTCAATCATTACAGGGCACTGCGCTCCCGCTGGTGGGAGATGATATTGATACCGATCGCATTATTCCGGCCCGTTTTTTACGTTGCGTAACCTTTGATGGCCTAGGGGAACACGTTTTTGCCGACGATCGCCAACAACAGGGGGGAAACCATCCCTTCGACCTCCCCCAATACCAAACCGCAACCATCTTAGTGGTCAATCGTAACTTTGGCTGTGGATCGAGCCGGGAACACGCCCCCCAAGCCATTATTAAATGGGGCATCCGGGCCATTATCGGGGAAAGTTTTGCGGAAATTTTTGCCGGCAACTGCTTGGCCAATGGCATTCCCTGCGTCACCGCTGACCATGAAGGGATCCACGCCCTCCAACAGGCGATCGCCGCCCAACCGGATTTGTCCCTCAGCCTTGACCTGGTTAATTTAACAGTTACCACCGACAAACAAACCTTGGTGATCGCCATGCCCACCGCGACCCAACAGATGCTGATCGAGGGGCAATGGGATACCTGCGGCCAACTGGTGCAAAACCAATCCCAAATTGCCGCCACCGCCACCGGCTTGCCCTATCTGCATTGGGCCCAAACCGCCCCGGCCAGCGCTTAACTGAATCCTTCCCCCCATTCCCCTCGTCGCCCCGCTTTTTTGCTCCTCCCATCCCCTCGCTGCGGCCGACCCTATGGACATTGAGCAACTAATTTGGCAATACGGACAAGGTATCAGAGACTTTGATCGTGTCGAACTTCAACACGCTGACATTATTCAAACGGATCTCAACAACATTATCCTCAATCGTGCTGCCCTAGAATACGCAAATCTCAGCGGTAGTGATCTCAGCTATGCCCAACTCCAACGGGCTGACCTCAGCAATGCCCGTCTCATGGGGATTAAATTGATTGGCGCGGATTTAACGGGGGCGGACCTCAGTCATGCGGATCTGAGCTGGGCTGACTTGCGCCAATGTAAGTTGAACGGGGCAAATTTATCCCAAGCGAAACTCACCCAAGCCAAATTGATGGAGGTTGAGTTGCAAGGGGCAAGTTTATTAGAAACCAACTTCGTCGGGGCAGAAATTGCAGCGGTGAATTTTGCGCGGTCAGACCTCAGTGGGGCGGATTTTACCGGGACGGATTTGAGCGAGGCTAATCTGATGCGGGCCGATTTAAGTGGGGCCGATCTTCGTAAGGCGGATCTGAGTAATGCCAATTTTTATAAAGCCGACCTAACCCAGGGGCAATTACGTCACAGTGATTTGGAAGAAGCCTCTTTCCAGGGCGCTAATCTGAGCCGGGCCAACTTAAAAGGCGCCAATTTAGCCAGGGCGCTGATGAAGGAGTTGAGCTTTGGTCTGGTGAATTTGTCTGAAATCAATCGCCAATCCCTTGCGTTGCAAAAGCAAATTAACCTCAGTGGTTGTTGTTTGCAGGGAACCCTCTTCCAAGGGGCCGTGTTACAGGGGGCCAGCTTTGACTATGCCTTGATGCATCGGGCATTGTTAGTGGGGAGCAATTTAAAGGGCGCTAATTTAGTCGATGCTTCCTTACAAGGCGCCGACCTCCGTAACGTTAATTTTCGCAATAGCCAGATTGGCAACGTCAATTTCTCCCAAGCTGTGATGCCCGATGGCAGCATCCATCCCTAACGCCTGAGGTGTTATGCCTCGGGATTGATCTTTCCAACACCGTTAGCTCATTTCCAAGGGCGATCGCCGGTATGACTAGGCAATGGCTTTGCTCCACTCGGCGATAAGGGGGCCAAGGTCACCAAAACTGACGACCCCATCGTAGTTGATGTCGGATTGATAGGTTGACTGTCCTGCTAGGGCGACGGTGGTGATGGCATTGTTGTGGGCATTGCTATAAATGACTAACCCGTCAGCCACATTAAAGGTTTGGTTGGCTTCACTGGGGGCATAATTGAGGTTGATACGGTGAGTTTCCCCTGGATTAAGGAGAATATCGCCCTCTACACTAAAGTCATGACTCAGGCTAACATCCGATGCCTGAACATCAATGCCTGTGATGGTTAACGTGCCATCTTGTCCACTGTTACTCAGGTCGATGTACTGTTGGGAGTCGGCGTAGCGGTGGCGTACTAATAGGCTATCTGTAGTAGCACGGAATTGGGACAGGGCGGTGTTGAATTGGATAGAACGGTCATCGGCATCGCCGCTACTATCCTGGATGCTTAATGTTAGGGCAAGAACAGTATCAACAACATCCGTAATGGCGATCGCCAAATTGGTGGTGACATCGGGGGTCGAACCAACGGTGGTGTCATCCACTGCAATGGTGACATCGAGTTGAGGATTGGTCTCGAAGTCTAGGACAGCACCAGATTTGAGGAACAGTTCTGTGCCGTCTACTTCAAACAGGGCGGCAGGGTCGTCATGGGTTAAGTTAGGGCTGAAAATGGTCGTTTACCAACCAATCATTGACGCTTGGAAGATAAATATTTAAGATTTTCGGCGCTTGACTTAGGTATCCTGGCAACGTTTAAAACGGATAAACCTTTTTCGAGTCGCCTTCATTGACGGCGCTTCCGCTGATTAGAAAAGTGCCGTCAGCGTCGTTTGAAAGGTTTCTAGATTTTCGACGGTAGCGGCTAACCGAAGGAGGTCGTCCAACTGCCGTAAATTGGTGATTTGGGTCAACGCTTCGACGCCTGGCGCTGACCCAAAACGGGCCTGAAGCACGGTTCTCACGGCGCTTTGCGCTTTTTCTTGGGCGCCGATTCCCTTACCAATCTCTTTGCCGATTTCTTTACCGATTTCCTTACCTTTTTCTAAACCCCGAAGTTCCATGTTGCTGAGTAGCGGCATTGTTCTTTCCTCCTCAAATTGTTGAAGTTTTTGTTCTAGGCTCTCCTGTAGGGGGTTGGGAAGCGTCATCATTCTATCAATTAGTTGAAAGAGTCGGATGATTCCCTCTCGAGTCAGTCCCCGGTTGTACAGCCCCCGGATTAAGGCCCATTTCCATTCTGCCCGCTCCTCTGGTTTGCCGGTAGTGGTCTTGGTTTTAAGATGGGCCATGACGAGGACGGCGAAGGGATTGGCGCTGGACTCCAATTCCGACCATCTTGAGGCGTAGTCTAAAAGTTTCACGATGGGGTAATCCAAACGAAGGCGGCAGTTCATGAACTCCGTTTGATAATAGCTGGGGCGCCAAGTTTCTCGCTCGTCTCCCAATATCGCTAAACTGACGACGGGTTTATGGTAAAGATCAAAGGCTCGATAGTTGTAGATATAAAGGCGCTGGGGGAAGCTAGCGTCGTACTGACTTTGCACTTCGACATGGATTAAGATCCAGATTTCTTGACTGTCGAGTAACCAAACCTGGTAGAGCTTATCGGCGACGCACTTTTCAGTCTCAGCGCCAGCGGTAATTTGTTGGAGTTCTTTGTCGAGGGGTTGGGGCGGGAGCGACCAATCGACTTGTTGGCAAATCTCCGGGAAGAAGAAGGCGAGGAAGGCGTCGAACTGGTCGTCCAGCGCCGCTTTCCAAGGTTCGTCGTAGTTGGCGGTGGCGCTTCGGAGCATGGGATTTGGGACAGAAAAAGGGGGATTTATTCTCCCCCCTTTAGTTTAAATCAACTTAGACAAAGAAGTTAGCCACAGGAATTGTCCCTAAAGCCGGGAAGGTTCTGGTAATACCAGTGAGGTTAATCACCAAATCATTGGCGGTGTGAAGAGATCTGCTTGAGATCTTCGGCGCTTAATCCAGTTATGCTGATCACTTCTGAAACGGGTAATCCTCT
>JAYKHU010000061.1:0-3744 GCA_035285105.1 Synechocystis sp. | reverse complement strand
ATTGCAACAACTGGACATCTTTTGTGCTTAAGGACACAGCCGGGGAAACAAAATTAGAGGAGACCATGGGAAAACGCCAACAAACAACAAACGCAGACCAATCAATACTCAGTGCTCAGACCACCATCTGAAAGCACCGGCTTACCGGATAATCAAAGGAATCTCAATCACTGGCAGACTGCGAAAGGCGACTAGGGCGAATCCAGAGTCAATTTCCCAATTCAGCTAAGTTTTCGGCGAGATACCGTCAAAAATCAGAAATATTCAGCAATAAATTTATAGACAGAAAGGGTAGCGCATTCATTGCCAAAAATCAACATATTTTCTTAAGCTTGTCCAAAAAACCTATTTTTCTGACCCCGATCACCCTCATTTCATGATCAGTATCACCATCGATCCGTATTTTTTTCCCTACCAATCCAGACAAAACAAAACAGAGCAGTGAACAGGTCTTCCGCCCGGCGATCGCCATCCCTTGGTCAAAGAGGCGATCTACGACATAGGGCAACTTTTATTTAGGGACTTTGCAGCACCCAGGTATCTTTGCTGCCCCCCCCCTGGGAAGAATTGACTACCAACGATCCCTTCCGCAGGGCCACCCGGGTCAGGCCGCCGGGATGGACATAAATTTCTTTGCCCCGATGCAAAATATAGGGACGTAAATCCACATGACGACCCTCCACCTGATCCCCAATTAACGTGGGAACCCGGGACAGGTTTAACACCGGCTGGGCAATGTAATTACGGGGATTGGCCCTAATTCGCTCCGCAAAACTTTCCCGCTCTTGCACACTGGCACTGGGGCCCATTAACATGCCATAGCCTCCAGCTTCATTGGCGGACTTCACCACCAGTTCCGCAAGATGATCCAACACATAATCCCGATCACCTTCCCGCCAACATAAATAGGTTGGTACGTTAGCCAACAACGGTTCAGCACTGAGATAGTAACGAATCATGTCAGGGACATAGGCATAAATTACCTTGTCGTCCGCTACCCCCGTCCCCGGCGCATTGGCCAACGCCACCCGCCCCTGGCGATACACCTCCATCAACCCCGGCACCCCTAAAAATGAATCAGGTCGAAAGACCAACGGGTCGAGAAAATCATCATCTAGGCGACGGTACACCACATCCACCCGCTGTAGCCCTTTCGTGGTCCGCATCTGTAAATAGCCATCCGCCACCACCAGATCCCGACCTTCCACCAGTTCTACCCCCATTTGTTGGGCCAGGAAGGAATGCTCAAAATAGGCGGAGTTATGGATGCCGGGGGTTAAAACCACCACCGTGGGTTCGGGGAGATTCGCTGGCGCGAGGTTAAGCAACGTTTCCAACAACTCGCTGGGATAACTATCCACCGGCTGAATCGGGATAGTTTGGAACATATCGGGAAAGGTACTTTTCATCACCCGCCGATTTTCCAAGACGTAGGAAATCCCCGATGGCACCCGCAAATTGTCTTCGAGCACATACCATTGCCCCGTTTGATCCCGCACCAAGTCCGTGCCGGTAATGTGACACCAAACCCCCGCAGGGGGCGTGATGCCAAGGCAGGGTTTCAAAAAGCCACTGGCGGATTCCACAATGTCCAGGGGAATAATGCCGTCTTTAATAATGCGTTGCTCACCATAGATATCGTTCAAAAAACAGTTGAGGGCTTCAATGCGCTGTTTTAAGCCCGTTTCCAGCGATCGCCATTCAGTGGCATCAATAATGCGGGGAATAATATCCACCGGAAAAATACGCTCAACGCCCTGTTGATCGCTATACACCCGAAAGGTGACCCCCAGATTAAATAACGCCACCTGGGCCGTCTCATGGTGTTGTTTCAGACTGGCGGCGGGCAACTGCCCCATCCAGTCAATTAACGGCGCTGCCTGGGGACGGGGCTGCCCCGGAGCAATAAACAGTTCATCGTAAAAATTGCCCGGATCATAGCTGTTGAGTTGCACGAGTCCCCCCTAAGGTCGCTAGAAAATAACTCGCAACGCCCGAACCATCAAGATCGCCCCGGGTCGTTGCCTATTGGTTACGGTGCTAGCAAACGGATTTCGCTGTTGTAATTGATGCAACAGTTTAGCCAAATCTAGCTTTTGTAAAGAAATGTTACAAAAATGCCGTTATAGCAGCTTGCTGGCTTGACAGGATAGTGTTAGGTGATTAAATTGGGGTACTATACCCGATGGGTAACCTAATCATTAGTGATATGCAGGACAAGCAAAAGGTCACACTTTACATGCCACCGGGCATTCATCGGCAACTTCGGATCCGCTCAGCCATTGATGCGGAATCTATGTCAGCCATCGTTGAGCGGGCCATTGACTTTTACCTCAAGCACCCGGACAAAGTAGACGCTGAAGAGAAGTCCGCCTACGGGAGAACCCATCAGGTACATATTTGTCCAGAGTGCGATGCCGCCATGGTGATGCGAGACGGACAAATGATGTCATTGAAGGATCAACCCAGTGTCCTGACCGATGAGTCATCCCTGCCCCTAGTCGGTGATTCCCCGGTGTCTGCTGATTCCGACGAAGAAAAACTCCTCGTCCCCTGTTAAATCAGTTAACTATCCGATTTCTGCTTTTTTCCCATTTTTGGTCGAACCCATGCAAGAAGAGCTGAGTATTCTCCTAAAAGCTCAATATCCCTTGATTTACCTCGTTACTTCCGAAGAAGAACGGGCCGAGCAGGCGATTTATCGCATCGCCCAAGGGGCTACCCAGCATCAACGGTTATTCGTGTGGACGGTAACCCATGGGTTCCGGGAGTATGCGGCCTCCCAGCAGAAAACCCATCACAATACCATTTCCCCCGAAGCGGCGATCGAATGGGTAATTCGCCAAGATCCCGGCATCTTTATTTTTAAAGATCTCCACCCCTTCATTTCTTCCCCGGCGGTGACCCGCTGGTTACGGGAGGCGATCGCCAGCTTCAAAGGGACGGAAAAGGCCATTATTTTAATGTCGCCTTTCCATGAAACCCCCATTGAATTGGAAAAGGATGTGGTAGTACTAGATTTTGCCCTGCCGGATCTCTCCGCCCTGGACAGTGTATTGGGTCAGCAACTTAACCAAGCCCACCGTCCCCGATTAGGGGAAGAATCCCGGGAAAAGTTACTCAAGGCGGCCCTGGGTCTGACTAAAGATGAGGCGGAAAAAGTTTACCGCAAGGCCTATGTCAAAGCGGGACAACTGACCGAGGAAGAGGTTGACATTGTTCTCTCCGAGAAGAAACAACTAATTCGCCGCAACGGGATCCTCGACTACATTGAAGAAGGGGAAACCATCCGGGCAGTGGGGGGTCTGGAAGAATTGAAAAAATGGCTCACCCAACGCTCCGACGCCTTTACGGAACGGGCCCGGGAATACGGGTTACCCCAACCCAAAGGGATGCTGATTCTAGGGGTTCCGGGTTGCGGTAAGTCCTTGATCGCCAAAACCACCTCCCGTCTGTGGGGATTGCCGTTGATGCGTTTGGATATGGGGCGGGTTTACGATGGCTCCATGGTGGGGCGATCGGAAGCGAACCTCCGCAATGCCTTGAAAACGGCGGAATCCATTTCCCCGGCGATCCTTTTCATCGATGAATTGGACAAAGCCTTTGCTGGGGGCGCCGGTTCCGGGGACTCCGATGGGGGCACCTCTAGCCGCATCTTTGGCAGTTTCTTGACCTGGATGCAGGAAAAAACCTCCCCAGTCTTTGTGATGGCTACGGCAAACCGAGTCGATCGCCTACCGGGGG
>JAYKHU010000060.1:0-15834 GCA_035285105.1 Synechocystis sp. | reverse complement strand
GAGGAAATTCGACTGACGGGGGGAGAACCCTTTCTGCGCCGGGAGTTTCCCGACATTGTGACCCGCCTTGCTGCCTTACCCCTGAAAAAGATTGGTATTACCACCAATGGCATTTTGTTAGATCGCTATTGTGATCTGCTCAAATCCCTGAACATTTTAGACCTGAATATTAGCCTCGATAGTTTGAACCCAACGACCTTTAACACCATTACCCACGGTGATTATTTAGCAAAAATTATTGCCAATATTCAATTAGCCACCCAGGCCGGATTCCGGGTTAAAACCAATACGGTGATCATGAAAGGGATCAACGACCACGAAATCGAAGATTTTATTCGATTTGCCCAGAAACATAACGTCACGGTGCGGTTTTTAGAAGTAATGCGTATTGGTTACGCTTGCCACCAACAATCCCACTGGTTTATCCCGGCCCAAACCTTAATTAATCGCCTCCGTCAGCGCCATACCTTAACCCCTGTGTCCACGCCGTTGGATGCCACCGCCTTTGAGTTTGTCACCGAAACCGGCGTCCAGTTAGGGTTCATTGCCTCGGAATCCCAACCCTTTTGCGGCCATTGTTCCCGCTGGCGCTTAGCCGCCGATGGCATGCTCCGGGCCTGTTTACTCAAAGAAACGGGGCTATCTCTCAAAGGGCGATCGCCGTTGGAACGGCAGTCTATTTACCAGCAACTCCTGGGGATGAAACCCTATCTCCGTCCCCCGGAGGTGAGCCACGCCATGCACCAAATCGGAGGTTAAATGTTAAGTCATCTGGATCAAAACCACCAACCCACCATGGTGGATATTACCGAAAAAGCTGACACCGCTAGAACGGCGATCGCCGAGGCGAAGGTGTTACTGCCTTTGTTGTTTAAAGCCTATCTCCAGGGGGAAGATTTACTGCTTAAAAAAGGCCCCGTGATTCAAACAGCGATTATTGCGGGCACCATGGCGGTCAAAAAAACCGCTGAGTTAATTCCCTTTTGCCATACCTTGCCGATCCAATCCTGCAAATTTGTCACGGAACTTCAAACCTTAGAAAATGCCCTCGAATTAACCCTCCGTTGCACCGTCAAAACCTGTTACAAAACCGGCGTCGAAATGGAGGCCCTCTGTGGCGTTTCCGTGGCCGCATTAACGGTGTACGACATGGCCAAAGCCCTCTCCCCCGACATTGTCATTACCTCTACCCAATTAATCGAAAAAACCGGCGGCAAATCGGATTTTTCCCGTCGTCATTTATTCGGATTGGTGTTAACCGGTGGCAAAAGTCAACGCATGGGGCAGGACAAAGCCCTGCTGGATTACCGGGGCCAACCCCATGCCCAGTATTTGTACAACCTATTAACCCCCTTTTGTGATCAGGTATTTCTCTCCAGTCGTCCCCAACAATGGCAGGGAACCCCATTAGATGCCCTCCCCCAGTTGGTGGATCAAGGGGAAAGCCGTGGCCCCTTTTCTGGCATTTTCACTGCTTTAACCACCCATCCCCAGGTGAATTGGTTAGTGGTGGCCTGTGACCTCGCCTATTTAGATGCCCAAAGCCTGCAAACCTTAGTCAACCAAGCCAAACAGGATGCCGTGGCCACCTGTTATCGCAATGCCGAAAAAGGCTTTCCCGAAGCCCTCTGTGGGGTGTATACTCCCTTGGCCCTCCCCCTATTTAAAAAAGCGCACCAGGCCGGTATTTATTGCCCGGTGAAAATTTTACAGATGGGTAATTGTCATTTAATTGATGCCGATGCCCACCAGACCCTTACCAACATCAATACCCCGGAAGCGTATGCCCAAGCACGTCACCCTTAAATATTTTGCCCTGTTAAAGGACCACACCCAAATTGCGTCTGAAACCCTCGTCACTGACCACCAAACCTACGGGGATTTATATCAAGAACTGGCAGCAAAATATCACTTTCCCCTCTCCCCCCAACAGATCAAAATTGCCGTGAACGATGAATTTGTTCACTTAACCGATGCCATTACCGATGGCGCCGTTATTGTCTTTATTCCCCCCGTTGCCGGGGGTTAACCATGGCCCAGTTTCACCTAACCAACTCCCCCATTCTGCCCCCGGACTGGATCGCCCCCCTCCGCCATCCCCAGGCCGGGGCGTTGGCCACCTTTGAAGGTTGGGTACGCAACCATAACCAAGGCCACCCCGTTACCGCTTTGACCTACGAGGTTTATCCCGAATTGGCCCTCAAGGAAGGGGAACGTATTCTCCAAGAGGCCCTGGCACAGTTTGACCTCCACCAGGCGATCGCCGTCCATCGCTACGGAAATCTGGCGATCAGTGACATCGCTGTGTGGATTGGCACCACCGCCAGCCACCGCCAGGCCGCTTTTGCCGGAACACAATACATTATTGATCACATCAAAACCCGACTCCCCATTTGGAAACAGGAGTTTTATGGCGATCGCCCTTCCCGCTGGGTCTATTGCCGTGACCATTAGCCCAAGCCGGCCACGGACAATCGGGAACAAAGATGGGCACTATTTACGCATTTTTTGGGCCCAAACTTTGGTGGGGAGACCCCAAATATAGATGAAGCCTTCAGCGGCCTTGTGGTCGAATTGGTCTTCCATGCCGTAGGTCGCCAATTCAGCATCGTAGATGGAATAATCCGACTGACGCCCAACAATGTTGGCATTACCCTTGAAGAACTTGACTCGGACCATCCCCGTTACCCGCTCTTGGGTTTTCAGAATGAAGGCATCCAGGGATTCTTTGAGGGGGCTGTACCATAAACCGCGATAGATCAACTGGCTATAGATTTCTTCGACGGTGTTTTTGTAGTGGGTGACGTCAGCGGTTTGGGTCAAGCTTTCCAAATCCCGGTGGGCGTCGATTAGGACCAATAAACCCGGTGCTTCGTAAATTTCCCGGGATTTAATGCCAACCACACGGTTTTCCACCATGTCTAAGCGACCAACACCGTGGTTACCGGCCACTTCATTTAACCGTTCCATGAGGGTAACAGGGTCAAGCATGACGCCGTTCAACCCCACGGGAATGCCCTGTTCAAAAATGATCTCAACGTATTCCGGCTCGTCCGGTGTGTCGGCGATCGCCTTGGTCATCAGGTAAATTTCTTCCGTGGGTTCAGTCATGGGGTTTTCCAACGGCCCCGCTTCAATACTGCGCCCTAAAATATTGCGGTCAATGCTGTAGGGGGAAGATTTTTTAACTGGCGATTCCACCCCATATTTTTCCCCATAGGCGATGGTTTCTTCCCGGCTCATTTTCCATTCCCGGGCCGGCGCTAAAACCTTGAGGTTAGGATTGAGGGCCATAATACTGATGTCAAACCGGACTTGGTCGTTCCCTTTTCCGGTGCATCCGTGGGCGACAGCATCCGCGCCATATTTCTCTGCTGCTTCCACCAACATTTTGGCGATTAAGGGGCGGGCCAACGCCGTGGAGAGGGGATAACGGTTTTCATAGAGGGCATTGGCTTGGATAGAGCGAAAGGCATAATCCCGCACAAATTCTTCTTGCCCATCAATTACCAAGGATTCCACCGCCCCACAGCGGAGGGCCTTTGCCTGTACGGGGCCTAACTCATCCCCCTGACCCAAGTCTGCCGCGAGGGTGATGACTTCCTTAACCCCCCATTCGTGCATCAAATAGGGAATACAAACTGACGTATCTACTCCACCGGAATAAGCGAGAACGACTTTGTTGGCGCGACCCATAACTGCTTTCACCTGAAAATATTGATCAACGCTAAATTCTAACAGGATTTTTCCAGTTAAATTTGTCCGCGATAGACAGCAAACGCGAACATTGTTTGGCGCAGGCTGGACGCCCCGCGCTCCCCCCTGATTTCGGGGGAAGATCCGATAGGATAGGGAGAAAATCTTTGACCTTTGGATTTGTTGCAACACTATGGCGATCGCCAATTTTATGCCCCTGTTTCGATGGTTTCGCCGACAGACCCTGTGGCTCAATGTCCTAGGGGGACTATTGGTGACTTTGGCGATCGTTCTCCCGTTTCCCCTGGGGGCCCAGACTGTTTTTCCCGAAATTCGCGGGGTTTGGATTACTAACAATGACACGGTGCATTTTATGGATCAAACCCGCACCCGGGAATCGGTGGATTTACTGGCGGATCTTAACTTTAATACCCTCTATCCCGTGGTCTGGAATTCCGGTTATGTCCTCTACGAAAGTGCGATCGCCAAACGGGAAGGCATTCAACCCTTTAGTCCCAAGGGGGATCAAGGCCAAGATGTTTTAGCAGATTTAATTACCCAAGCCCACCGCCGCAAACTCTTGGTTTTACCCTGGTTTGAATTTGGCTTCATGGCCCCTCCCTTTTCTGAACTGGTCAAACGTCACCCCACGTGGCTCACCCAACGTCAGGATGGTAGCCAAACTTCCATTAGTGCCGCCGGCGAAGTGGTCTGGCTCAATCCTTTTCGGCCGGAAGTGCAACAATTTATGACCGAATTAGTGATGGAAGTCGTTCATAATTACGATATCGACGGGGTGCAATTTGACGACCATACAGCCCTCCCCAATGAATTCGGCTACGATCCCTACACCATCGCCCTGTACCAACAAGAAACGGAACAAGCCCCCCCCAAAGATCCCAAGGATGCCAATTGGACCCGGTGGCGAGCGGATAAAATTACCGCCTTTATGACCCAGTTAAATCTGACGATCAAAGCAGCCAAACCCAATATATTAGTCTCCCTATCCCCCGCCACCTATCGTCTTGCCTATAACACCTACCTCCAGGACTGGCTGGATTGGGTCAGAAAAGGCATTGTGGATGAAGTGGTCGTCCAAGTGTATCGCACGAGTTTGCCCACGTTTCAAGAACCCATCCGCCGGGCGGAATTTCAAGAAGCAAAAACCAAAGTTCCCACCGCTGTAGGCATCTTGACCGGATTGCCCACCAAACAAGTACCCATGCCATTAGTCACCGCCAAGGTACGAGAGGCGACGGGGCAAGGAATGGGAACCGCCTTTTTTTATTACAAAACCCTGTGGGACGTTGCCCCGGAAGAAAAATCTGCCCGTATTCAAGAATTTAAACGGTTATTTCCCTATCCAGCCCCCCGCAGTTTAGCTAAAATTGTCCCCCCCCCCATCAATGCCGATCCGCTGGCCCCGTTATCGCCGCCGTCTGTTCCCCCAGTGTCCCCCCGCCGGGCCCCGCCCCTCAACGGGATTCCAATTACCGTGGAATTTCCCGGACAAGTTGCCCCACCATCCCCATCCTTTCCACCGCCCCTATCGTCCCCATCGCCCCCGCCGCCCCGCCCCCAGGATGGCTTTCCCCCGGAACCCACCCTTGATGAGACCATTCCTACTGATTGGTATCCTTAAATTTGGTTTATGATCAAAGCTTTAGATCAACACACCCTCATTACGTTTTGGCAATGGTTTCTGTTTCTTCTCGAACTAACAACGGTCTTTCTGCATCAGAATCCAACCCAGCCCAATCTTTGCCCGTTACCCTCAATTCCCTGGCGGAGTCATCTGCCCCCCAAGGATCCTCTTCCCATTTAGATGCCTTACCCCCCGCCATTCCGTCTGCCAATGCGGCTCAAATTACTAAACTCCAGCACTATCTGGATACCCACCAGGGGGAACGCTTTATTCTGGTTATCCAGGATTTTCCGGATCCCGATGCCCTCTCTAGCGCCTGGGCGTTTCAACTCATTGCCGCACAAGCTGACATTCAGTGCGACATTGTCTATGCGGGAACCCTATCCCATCAAGAAAATATTGCCCTCGTCAAGTTAACGGGATTACCGGCGAAACGGTTGGGGGCCCAAACCTTAAAAGATTGCGATTTATCGGATTATCAAGGGTGCGTTCTTGTGGACAGTCAAGGCACCAATAGTCAGTTAATGCCCTTGGTGAAGGCGGCCAACATTCCCATTCTGGTGGTGATTGACCACCACAGTCCCCAGGGGGAGCTAGATATTCCCGGGGCCTTTGTGGATATTCGTCCCCAGAGTCGCGCCACCGCCACCATTTTGACGGAGTATTTACAAGGGGGATTGCTGGATTTTAATAGCAATAATCCCACCCATGTCAAATGTGCGACGGCGTTGATGCACGGCATTCGCTCCGACACCATTAATTTACTCCAGGCCCAGGAAGCGGATTATCTGGCAGCGGCCTATTTGAGTCGGATTTATGACGGACAGCTACTCAATGCCGTCCTGCAGTCCGCTCGCTCGAAGCGGGTGATGGAAGTGATTGAACGGTCGCTGCAAAATCGACTGATTCAGAATAATTTTTCCCTCGCCGGGGTGGGCTATCTCCGCTATGAAGAACGGGACGCCATTCCCCAGGCAGCGGATTTTTTAGTCACAGAAGAAAATGTCCACACGGCGATCGTTTATGGCATTGTCCACGACACCGCCAATGATATCGAAGTGGTGATTGGGTCGTTACGCACTAACAAATTAACCCTAGACCCGGATGAATTTCTTAAGGAGTCCCTGGGCAGAGATTGCAATGGACGCTATTACGGGGGCGGTAGGGATATGGCCGGAGGCTTTGAAATTGCCATTGGCTTTTTAGGGGGATCTAATGACCAGGCAGAATACACCAAGCTTAAATGGGAGGTGTTCGATCGCCAGTTAAAACAAAAATTCTTCCGCTTGATTAATCCCGATCATCCGGTCATTCACTCTTGATTGGGGGGCGTAACGGGAATAGCAACCCCCTGGGCCGGGATAACCGGAATTGCCCGGGACTGAGAGGGAATCTTGGCGGCCGGCGGGGCGATGGGGGCTGCCTCGGGAAGGCGTTTAGCTGGTGCGGGGTCCCCTAGGATCGCCGTATCCACCCCATTTTCCTGGGATGTGATCGGAATTTTGGGCGTTGTTGGAGAGTCGTTCTGGGGCGTTGATTCCATGGCCGCTGGTTCAGGGGCAGCAGTGGAGTCCGGATTGCTGTGGGGCATTTCTGGGTCAGAGGGGGGGATGACCTGTTCCCGGAGGTTCTCCACCGACTCCATTAACTTGGCCGTGCTAGGGATAGGGGATTGGCGCTCAGCTTCCGGCCCATTATCTTCGTTGGGGAGGGCATCACCTTGGCGATCGCCAGAGGTCTTCACGGCCTGATTCGGAGCAAAGGGCTGATCAGTGGCAACACATGCGGTGCTGCTTAAACCTAAATGACAGCGTAATTCTTCCCGCGCCAAGGAAACAAAAATACCTGTGCTAGACAGTAGCAAGGCGATTAGGGTTAACACATTCCTCATCACGACACCCATTTTTCACGTTAACGGATTGAACCAGACCCTATCTTAGCCGATGACTTGGGGAATGGTCGGCGATCGGGGACAGGTCGAGGGACTGTCAACCTAAGTCACTTAACTTGATGCTGAAGCGTTGGCCGGGCGAAAAAGGTGATGGTGTTGGGGGTGATAAAGCTGCGATCGCCGTTCCAGGTCAGGGGCGAGGGCCGGACTGATTAGGTATAGAGTGGTGCGAATTAAATTTTCCCGCAAACTCAGGGCCGCCATTTCCCCTAATGGAACCACCCACATCTTTTCATCGGGCCACCCCACCCGAAAACACACTGCCACCGGGGTTTCCGCCGGATAATGTTCGAGTAATTGCGTTTGGGCTGCCTCCACATGACGGGCCGCCAAATATAACCCCAAACTAGCTTGGTGGGCTGCTAAACTGGCGAGTTCTTCCCGCTCTGGTACGGCGGACGCTGCCCCACTAATCCGGGTCAGAATAATGCTCTGAACTACCCCCGGCACCGTTAATTCACAATTTAAATTCGCCGCCGCCGCTTGAAAGGCACTAATCCCCGGCACACAAACAAAGGGAATATCCGCCTCACCTAGGGCCTGCATTTGTTCATGAATCGCACTATAAAGCGTTAAATCCCCGGAATGGAGGCGCACAACAATTTTACCTTGCTTTACCGCGTCAATCATCAATGGCAGTATGGTTTCTAGGGTTTTACTGCCAGTGGGAACGCAAGGGACATAGGGACGCACCACCCCCAACATTTGCTTGGGCACCAAAGAATCGGCATAAAGCACCAAATCCGCCGCCGCCAATAGCTTTTGCCCTTTAATCGTCAATAAATCAGGATCCCCAGGCCCAGCCCCCACAAAGTAGACCGCCGGGGAAAATTGCGTTTTAGAATCTAACATAATCATCAACTATATCAAGACTCCAGCCCCTCAACGGCGATCGCTGTCTTGATTAATCGTCAATCTGCCTGGAGATGTTTTGCTAATCCGGTAACCAATCACTATCTAATAACTGCTCAATGGAATAAGGACAAACGGCAGGAAAGTCAACAGCGTTTTCAGTTTTAATCTGCACCCCCTTCAAGGAGCGACGATAAATTTTGTCCAATTCTGAGAGCAGGTAATTGTAAAGAGTCTTTGTCAGGCGATCGCCGAGTTGGACACGAAAGTTATAGATTTCCCCCCGCCAATGGGTAGCGTTATAGTCCCTGGCCGCCTGCCAATACTCCAATAACAGCAAATGCCGGATAATTTGATCGAGTAAACTCACCACGGCATTTCGTCTTTCGTTACCCAAGTCTTCTAATTCCTCGATAAGATGCTCAATGTCTAACTCAGCAAAATTATGGCAACGAAGTTGATGAATCGTATCATCTAGCCACAGCACATAATCGGCTTGATAGAGAGCTTCGGGCTTGGTAATTGAAAACATGGCTATCATAAAGTTAATAGTGAAAACGGCAGGCAAGAATTCTTATTTTGTCATCAAAAACTTCGTAAACCAAACGGTGTTCTTGATCAATGCGCCTCGACCAACACCCCGCTAAATCATGTTTTAATTTTTCAGGCTTGCCAATTCCTTGGAAAGGGTCCCGTTGCGTTGCCTGAATAAGTTTGATGATTTTCAGGGCTTGTTTACGATTTTGATCAACCCACCAAGCCAAATCCCCAAAGGCAGCTTGATCAAATTCCAAGTTTCTCACTCACTTCCTCCAACGTCAGACCCGATCGCCGATTTTTTGCCGCCAATAGCCGTTGCTTCATCGTTTCACTCTGCAATAAATAAGCCGTTTCCCTTTCCGACTCAATTTCTCGCCACAAAGCAATGGGCACGACAGCGGCGATCGTTTTTCCACTTTCGTCGGCTAAATACTGAATACTATTGAGGCTCATATACCATAAACACCTATAACGGTTCGTTGCTCATAATTGTAGCGATTATCGGTGTTTTGGCGGGCTAAACGCTGTCCATGGCTGGGATCAAAAACAGCTTTGTCGATCGCCTATTAGCAACAAACCCTTTTGTGTCGCATGAAACCCCGTTTCATTAGCAACAAACTCCCCTGGGGCAGTCACAGAACTCCTCAACTTGGCCGAAGGCTACAGAGCCTTTTGACGATCGCCCGCCTGGAAATGCGAAAATAGAAAGCTGTATTGAGAGAACCGACCCTTAACCATGACTACCCCGCCAGTGCTCAGCGGCGCCGAGATTCGCCAAACCTTTTTAAACTTTTTTGCCCAACGGGGACATCAGCCCTTACCCAGTGCGTCCCTGGTGCCAGAAGACCCGACGGTGTTGTTGACCATTGCGGGGATGTTGCCGTTTAAGCCGATCTTCCTGGGACAAAAGCCAGCGGAGTTTCCCAGAGCAACCACGTCGCAAAAATGTATCCGCACCAATGACATTGAAAATGTGGGACGCACCGCCCGCCACCATACGTTTTTTGAAATGTTGGGCAACTTCAGTTTTGGGGATTATTTCAAATCAGAGGCGATCGCCTGGGCGTGGGAGTTATCGACCAAGGTGTTTCAACTGCCGCCGGAACGATTGGTGGTGAGTGTGTTTGAAGAGGATGACGATGCCTTTGCTATTTGGCGCGATCAAATTGGCATTCCTGCCCACCGGATTCAACGCATGGGGGCCGATGATAACTTTTGGGTGTCGGGGCCAACGGGGCCGTGCGGGCCGTGTTCAGAAATTTACTATGATTTTCACCCGGAATTAGGGGATGACAAACTAGATTTAGAAGATGATTCCCGGTTTATCGAGTTTTATAACTTGGTATTTATGCAATTTAACCGGGATGGGGCAGGGAATTTAACGCCGTTAGAAAAGCAAAATATTGACACGGGCATGGGCTTGGAGCGGATGGCCCAAATTCTCCAAAAAGTGCCCAATAATTACGAAACGGATCTGATTTTTCCCATTATCGAAACGGCGGCCCAATTAGCGAAGATTGATTACCACCAAGCGGACGAAAAAACAAAAATTTCCTTGAAAGTGATCGGAGATCATGTCCGGGCGGTAGTTCACATGATTACGGATGGCATTAGCGCCTCTAACCTGGGTCGGGGATACGTGTTGCGGCGTTTAATTCGGCGGGTGGTGCGTCACGGACGGTTACTGGGCATTGACGGACAATTTACCACCCAGGTGGCCAAAACGGCGATCGCCTTATCCCAGGACGTTTATCCCCAGGTGTTAGAACGCCAAAGTGTGATTGAACAGGAATTACAGCGGGAAGAAGTGGCCTTTTTGAAAACCCTAGAACGGGGGGAAAAGTTGTTGGCGGAGTTGATGGCCAATGGCACAAAAACCATTGCCGGGGAAGATGCCTTTACCCTTTATGACACCTACGGATTCCCGCTGGAACTAACCCAAGAAATTGCCGAAGAACAGGGCATTACCGTCGATCTGGCTGGCTTTGAAACGGCGATGAAAGCTCAACAGGAACGCTCTAAAGCGGCCCATGAGACTATTGATTTGACGGTGCAGGGGAGCTTGGACAAACTAGCGGAACACGTCCATCCCACCGAGTTTTTAGGCTATACTGATCGCCAAAGTAGCGCTGTGGTGAAAGCGGTCTTAATCGAAGGACAATTAACCGATCAAGCGGAAGCCGGCAATACAGTGCAAATTGTGTTGGATCAAACGCCTTTTTATGCAGAATCCGGGGGACAAATTGGCGATCGGGGTTTCCTGAGTGGGGATAACTTAGTGATTCGCATTGATGATGTTAAGAAAGAATCCAATATTTTCATTCATTTTGGTCGCATTGAACGGGGTACTGTCCAAGTGGGCGACACCCTTACTGCCACCATTGATCGGGCCTGTCGCCGTCGTGCCCAAGCCAATCACACCGCTACCCATCTATTACAATCGGCCCTGAAAAAAGTGGTAGCCGATGACATTTCCCAAGCCGGTTCTTTGGTGGACTTTAATCGTTTACGGTTTGATTTTAATTGTCCCCGCGCCGTTACCCTGGATGAACTGCAACAGATTGAAGACCTGATTAATACCTGGATTGCCGAAGCCCACGACACTCACATTGCCGTCATGCCGATCGCCGAAGCCAAGGCCAAAGGGGCGATCGCCATGTTCGGGGAAAAATATGGGGCCGAGGTGCGGGTGATTGATGTGCCGGGGGTTTCCATGGAACTCTGTGGGGGAACCCATGTGAAAAATACGGCGGAAATTGGCTTATTTAAAATTGTCTCGGAAACGGGCATTGCCGCTGGTATTCGACGCATTGAAGCGGTGGCTGGCCCCTCGGTTTTAGCTTATTTAAACGTGCGGGAAGCAGTGGTCAAAGATCTCGGCGATCGCCTCAAAGCCAAACCGGAGGAGATCCCAGAACGGATCACCAATCTGCAACAGGAACTCAAAGCCACCCAAAAAGAACTGGACGCGGTGAAGCAGGAACTCGCCCTGAACAAATCGGAGCAATTACTGTCCCAAGCGGAAACTGTCGGGGAATTTAAGCTATTAGTGGCGGATTTAGGTACGGTGGATGCCGAATCGTTAAAAACAGCGGCGGAACGGTTACAGCAAAAACTCGGCGAAGGTGCGGTGGTGTTAGCCTCTATTCCTGAAGCCGGAAAAGTCAGTCTAGTGGCCGCCTTCAGTCCCCAGGTGGTCAAAACAAAATCCTTAAAAGCAGGTCAATTCATCGGGGCGATCGCCAAATTGTGCGGCGGCGGCGGCGGCGGCCGTCCCAACCTAGCCCAGGCCGGGGGACGGGATGCCAGCAAATTACCAGAAGCGTTAACCACAGCCAGGGAACAGTTACGCGCAAGCTTGGAGGGTTAAACCAAGGTTAAACGCCATGATCTTTGACCAATAATTTGATGGCGTATAATCAGACCAAGATTTGGGATTGTTCCCGATTTTCCCCTTACCAGAATCCCCATGGAAGCTTTTGATCCGACCCCCCCTGATTGGGTCGCTGAGACGATTCATGCCCGAGGCTTTTGTTGTCCAGACTGCCAAGCCGGTCCCCGTAACGCTATTCGGGCTTGGATTAATCGGCGATCGCCAGTGATTAGCGACGATTATCGACGCAAGTGGCAGGAGTTTTATCAGTGCGAATGCGGCAAGGGGTGGTGGGCCTGGAGCAATGATCGGCCGGCTCACCGCGACCCGGATTTCTCCGAAGTTAACGACGGGGATCAAAACTAACCCCACGGGACTAGGGATTGGTCAACAAAACCCGATATTCTACTTATTAAGAACGCTTTATCAACGCCAGTGCTGGGTGTGCCAATGGAATTTGCCAAAATTTTGATTGCTAATCGTGGAGAAATCGCCCTACGGATTATCCATAGTTGTGAAGAATTGGGGATTCCCACCGTTGCTGTTCACTCCACCATTGACCGCCACGCCCTCCATGTGCAACTGGCTAATGAAAGTGTCTGCATTGGCCCACCGCCTAGCAATAAGAGCTATCTCAACATCCCCAATATCATTTCGGCTGCCTTGACCCGTAACGCCACGGCCATTCACCCGGGCTACGGTTTTTTAGCGGAAAATGCCCGCTTTGCCGAGATTTGTGCTGATCATCAACTGGCATTTATTGGCCCGACCCCAGAAGCCATTATGGCCATGGGGGACAAATCCACCGCCAAAAAGACCATGCAATCGGCAGGGGTTCCCTGCGTCCCCGGTAGTCCCGGGCTGATTGATTCCGAAACCACTGCGTTACGAATTGCCTCGGAAATCGGCTATCCGGTAATTATTAAAGCCACGGCCGGGGGCGGTGGTCGGGGGATGCGCCTGGTGCGGGAAGAAAAGGAATTTAGTCGTCTTTTTCAAGCGGCCCAAGGGGAAGCGGAAGCGGCCTTTGGCAATCCGGGGGTTTATCTAGAAAAATTTATTGAGAAACCCCGCCATATCGAGTTCCAAATTCTAGCCGACAGCCATGGCAACGTGGTGCATTTGGGGGAACGGGATTGTTCTATCCAACGCCGTCACCAAAAATTGTTGGAAGAGGCCCCCAGTCCCTTTTTAACCCCCCAACTCCGCAAAAAAATGGGGGACGCCGCCGTTAAAGCCGCCAAGTCGATTAATTATGTTGGTGCCGGTACGGTGGAATTCCTGGTGGATAGCAAAGGGGGATTTTATTTCATGGAAATGAATACCCGTATTCAGGTGGAGCATCCCGTGACGGAGATGATTACGGGTTATGACCTGATCGCCGAACAAATTCGCATTGCCCAAGGGGAAAAACTGCGGTTCCGTCAGTCAGAGATTGAATTCCGCGGCCATGCCATCGAATGCCGCATCAACGCCGAAGATCCCAAGCACAATTTTCGTCCCCATCCTGGCAAAATTAGTGCCTATCTTCCCCCCGGTGGCCCTGGGGTGCGCATTGATTCCCATGTGTATACGGATTATGAAATTCCCCCCTACTACGATTCCTTGATTGGTAAATTAATTGTCTGGGGTGGCGATCGCCAAACAGCGATTAAGCGCATGCGACGGGCCCTGCGGGAATGTGCCATTACGGGCATTCCCACCACGTTGGAGTTCCATCAGCAAATTTTACAGACCCCGGCCTTTTTAGCGGGGGATGTGTACACCAACTTCATTGAAGAACATCTCACCCCGCCGCCCTCCCCCTAAATCAACGCTAAGATAGCGAATAAGTTCTCTTGCGGAGTATTACCATGACCATCAATGCCCAACAGATGATCCAAGTTACCCAACCCAGCGAAGAGAGATTAGCCACCTTAGGCGTCAAAACGTGGCCGATTTGGACGAAGGAAGTATCAGAGTTTCCCTGGCATTACGATCAAAAAGAGACCTGTTATTTATTGGCAGGGCGAGTAACCGTCACCTCAGATCACGAAACTGTCAGCTTTGGGGCAGGGGATTTAGTCATATTCCCCGCAGGATTGAGTTGCACCTGGAAAATCCATGAAGACGTGCGGAAACATTACCGATTTGGCGAAGAATAACTAAGTTCTTATAACATTGTCCACCCAGAGTATTGATCGCTCCCTTGGTCATCCGGTCACGTCCATGACCTGTTTTTGATCAGGAGGAGACCCAAGTATGTCAGAGACTGATCCCAGCAACATTACCACCATTTCCACTACGTCCACAGACCACCCCAAACCCCCATTGCCTGGGCGCTTCTCCCTTTGGCAACTCTGGAATATGAATGTGGGGTTCCTCGGCATTCAATTTGGCTGGGGGCTACAGATGGCCAATATGAGTTCGATTTTTGAACATCTGGGGGCCAGCGCCCACGGCATTCCCATTTTGTGGCTAGCAGCGCCGTTGACCGGTCTGATTGTGCAACCCATTGTTGGCAACCTCAGTGACTATACCTGGGGGCCATTGGGTCGTCGTCGTCCCTATCTGTTAGTAGGGGCATTGCTGGCCGCAGTGGCGTTAATGTTGATGCCCCACTGTTCGGCGCTATGGATGGCGGCGGCATTGCTATGGCTATTGGATACCAGTGCCAATATCAGTATGGTTCCCTTTCGGGCGTTTGTGGGGGATTTGTTACCCAAGGAACAGCGCACCCAGGGCTTTGCCATGCAGAGTGTGATGGTGGGGATGGGGGCAATTACGGCCTCCAGTATGCCGTGGCTGCTCAATCATCTTTTTCGGGTCAATGCCACCACCAATGAGATGCGCCGTATTCCCCTGACGGTGGAGATTGCCTTTTATCTGGGAGCAGGCTTATTTCTAGGGACAATCCTCTGGACGGTGATTAGCACCCCGGAGCGGCCGCCGGAAAACCTAGAAAAGTTTCGCTTGCTTAAAAAAGCGCGGGGGGGGTTGGGGAACAGCGTGCAACAGATTCGGGAGACCCTGACCCATTTACCCAAAACCATGGTGCAGTTGGCGGGGGTGCAGATTTTTACATGGTTGGGAATTTTTTGCTTTTTTATCTACTTTCCCCCCGCTGTGGCTCGCAATATTTTTGGGGCGGTGGATTTAAACTCTTCCCTGTATAACAACGGCATTGAGTGGGCCGGTCTGTGTTTTGCCGTCTTTAATGCGGTTTGTATTGTGTTTTCGTTTGGGTTGCCAGTATTGGCCCGTCGCATCAGTCGTAAAGTATTGCATTGCCTTTGTCTAATGGGGGGCAGTGTGGGATTAATCTCGGTGGAGTGGATTCATCGACCGGGGTTTTTACTGTTATCAATGGTGGGATTTGGTATGGCGTGGGCCAGTGCTCAGTCAATTCCCTACGCCATTTTGACCCATGCTATCCCGACCCAACAACGGGGGATTTATCAGGGGATTTTTAACTTTTTTATCGTGTTACCGGAAATTGGGGTGTCTTTGACCTTTGGTTGGGTGATGCAGACATTACTCCATGACGATCGCCTCTTGGCGGTGGTCTTGGGGGGCGTCTTTTTGGCGATCGCCGGTGTATTAACCGTATTTGTGCAGCCGCCTGAAGGAATAGCGACAGAAACTGTCCCCAAAATTCACCCCGGCGATCACCGCTAAAATTGCCATCCTGAGCGACAATCAAGAAGGTTGACGCTTTGATGGGATTTAATCAGAGGAGAGTGTGCAATGGCTAAAGTCATGATTGTGGGGGCGGGAGGCGTTGGTAGTGTGGTTGCC
>JAYKHU010000059.1:0-7791 GCA_035285105.1 Synechocystis sp. | reverse complement strand
GTCAGTGCCGTGGTGCGTCGTTGAATAAATGTCAGCAAATGTATAGGGTTACACACCCGCTTTTGTGGATTTCTGGGGTAAGTCTGTTACAATGTCGTTACAAATCAAAAAAAGGGCTTGACCACCGTTCCCATCAGCATCCCAACTATTCAGGATTTGCCGATCATTGCTTGGTTTAGTCCCTCACGTTACCTCTACGGACTAGCCAAGTTAATAATTTATGGGCCCATCGCCAACGATCGCCATCACCCATCTCGGTTGTGAAAAAAATCGGATCGATTCAGAACACATGTTAGGTCTGCTTGTGGAAGCAGGATACGCTGTAGACGCTAACGAAGAGTTAGCAGATTACGTCATTGTCAATACCTGTAGCTTCATTCAAGCTGCCCGGGAAGAATCCGTCAGGACGCTAGTAGAGCTGGCGGAAGCGAAGAAAAAAATTGTCATCTCCGGTTGCTTGGCCCAACATTTCCAAGAACAACTCCTGGATGAAATTCCCGAAGCGGTGGCCGTGGTGGGCACCGGGGACTATCAAAATATTGTTGACATTATTAAACAAACGGAAAACGGCGATCGGGTCAAAGCCATTTCCCCTAACCCGACCTTCATCGCCGATGAAACCCTACCCCGTTATCGCACTACCACCGAAGGGGTAGCCTATCTGCGGGTGGCGGAGGGGTGTGATTATAGCTGTGCCTTCTGCATCATTCCCCATCTGCGGGGAAAACAACGCTCCCGTACCATTGAGTCCATTGTGGCGGAAGCAAAACAGTTAGCGGCCCAAGGGGTGCAGGAACTGGTTCTAATTTCCCAAATCACCACTAATTACGGCTTGGATTTATACGGCAAACCCCAGTTAGCGGAGCTGCTCCGGGCCTTAGGAACCGTGGACATCCCTTGGATTCGCATCCATTATGCCTACCCCACGGGGTTAACCCCGGCAGTCATTGACGCCATTCGGGAAACCCCCAACGTGTTGCCTTACCTGGATTTGCCCCTCCAACATTCCCACCCGGAAATTCTCAAAGCCATGAACCGTCCCTGGCAGGGTCAGGTCAATGACCGCATCATTGAGCAGTTAAAGGCCGCCCTCCCCGATGCGGTGTTACGCACCACGTTTATTGTGGGCTTTCCCGGGGAAACCGACGACCATTTTGCCCACCTGCTGGACTTTGTGGAACGCCATGAATTTGACCACGTGGGGGTATTTACCTTTTCCCCCGAGGAAGGAACAGCGGCGATCAACTTATCTCATCCTGTCCCTGAGGCGGTGATGGGCGATCGCCGAGATCAACTCATGGCCCTGCAACAACCGATTTCGGCCCAGAAAAATCAAGCCTGTTTGGGCAAAACCCTACCGGTGTTAATCGAGCAGGAAAATCCTAGCACGGGGGAGTTAATTGGTCGGTCCCCCCGCTTTGCGCCGGAGGTGGATGGTTTGGTGTACGTCAAAGGAACAGCTAGCTTAAATCAAATTGTGCCGGTGACGATTACTGCCACGGATGTTTACGACCTGTACGGTATGGTTGCCGAGGAGGCTGCTGTTTTTTAGTTAATTTAAGCGTTTTTGGGTGAGATTCCTGGCTGTGTTGTTGGCGGTTCGTTGCCCAGCCATCCCCGCAAACTTTTTATAATTTACCGACTAAACCGTCTTTGTTTACCTTAATCGTTTTAATTTTTTCCCTATGACTCTTTCCTTTGCTGACCTTGGTCTTTCTGAAAAGCGCTGTGAATTGCTCGCCAATATTGGATTTGACGCACCAACCCAAATTCAATCCGAAGCCATTCCGCTTTTGCTCAACGGTCAGGATATGCTAGCTCAATCCCAAACGGGAACGGGTAAAACAGCGGCTTTTTCCCTGCCATTAATGGATCGCATTGATTCCAACGGCGGCTTGCAAGCGTTGATTTTGACCCCCACCCGGGAGCTGGCCCAACAGGTGGCGGAAGCCATGAAGGATTTCTCCCACGATCGCCGTTTATACATTCTGAATGTGTATGGGGGACAATCCATTGAACGGCAAATCCGTAGCCTAGAACGGGGGGTGCACATTGTGGTTGGGACCCCAGGGCGCGTCATTGACTTGATTGAGCGCAAAAAACTCAACCTGGAAACTATCCAATGGGTGGTGCTAGATGAAGCGGACGAAATGCTGAGCATGGGCTTCATTGACGATGTCAAAACCATTCTGCGGAAAACCCCTGCCACCCGTCAAACCGCTTGTTTTTCCGCCACCATGCCTCGGGAAATTCGGGATTTGGTCAATCAATTTCTACAAGATCCGGTCACCGTCACCGTTAAACAAACCCAGTCCACCCCGACCCGCATTGAACAGCAGCTTTACCATGTGCCCCGGGGCTGGTCGAAGGCCAAAGCCCTGCAACCCATCCTAGAAATGGAAGATCCCGAATCCGCCATTATCTTTGTGCGGACGAAACAAACGGCGGCGGATCTGACCAGCAAGTTAATGGAAGCCGGTCATAGTGTGGATGAATACCACGGTAATCTCAGCCAGTCCCAACGGGAACGGTTAGTGCATCGTTTTCGGGATGGCAAAATTAAACTCGTTGTGGCCACGGACATTGCCGCCCGGGGTTTGGATGTGAGCAACCTCAGCCATGTGATTAACTTCGATCTGCCGGACAATGCCGAAACCTATATCCACCGCATTGGGCGCACCGGTCGGGCCGGTAAAACCGGTAAGGCGATCGCCTTGGTAGAACCCATTGATCGGCGTTTATTACGGTCCATCGAAAATCGTCTCAAACAGCGCATTGAAACCTGCAATATTCCCAACCGTTCCCAGGTAGAAGCCAAACGGATTGAAAAACTGCAAGAACAAATCAAGGCTGCGTTGGCCGGAGAGCGTATGGCATCCTTCCTGCCCTTGGTGCGGGAACTGAGCGACGAGTACGATCCCCAGGCGATCGCCGCTGCGGCCTTGCAAATGATTTATGACCAAAGCTGTCCCAACTGGATGAAAACGGATTGGGAAGTACCGGAAACTGACTTCAACAAACCGATTTTACGCCGGGGTCGCGGTGGCCGGAGCAATAGCAACGGTGGTGGCAGTGCCAAACCTAGCAAACCCCGTCGATCTTCTGGGGGAGGCCGTCGTCCCGCCTACAGCGATCGCCAACGGTAATCCCTAATGTGAACCCTTGAGTGAAAGACTCAATCTTTTCCTCCGAGCGTCAAACCTCGGGGGAATTTTCTATGATGAGTGAAAGTTCCTTGCCCTGAGATCCCCATGAGCCAACGCCCCACCGAAGCTACCAAGCAATTTTTTGACCAGTGGCAACTTTACCAGCAGATTATTGAGCAGGATTATATGGCCCACCAATGGATTCACCAGGCCATCGGTCAGTTTCTGGATCACCACTGGGACACCCCGTTACAGGTGTTAGATCTGGGCTGTGGGGATGCCCAGGCGATCGCCACCACCATCGCCCACCGTCGGATTGCAGCTTATACCGGGGTGGATTTATCTCCCAATGCGTTGGCATTGGCAGCAAAGAATTTAGCCGGGATGGGTCATGTGGAACTGGTGTGTGATGACTTTTTAAGCTATTTAGCGTCCCAATCTGGAAGCGATCGCCCTCGATTTGACCTAATTCACCTAGGATTTTCCCTGCACCATTTGTTATTACCGGAAAAGCAACAACTGCTGCAATCCTGTCGTGGATTACTGAGAGAATCCGGTTGTTTAATGATTTACGACGTCTTTCGGCAACCGGGTCAAAGTCGAGAGGATTATTTCCAAGCCTATCTCGCCATTGTCAAACGGGACTGGGCCAGGGTTTCCGATCAACAATTCCAGGCGATCGCCGACCATATTCAAAACTGTGATTTTCCTGAATCAGTGGCGCAGCTAACGGAGATGGCTCAAAATGCCGGCTTTGCGTCGCCCCAATCCCTATTTGCTGACGCCCATGGCTTTCATCGGTTGTTAGCGTTTTGCGTTCAGGAATAAATGTGGGCTTCGCCTCCGCCCAACGACATAACTCACAAAACTACAGCAATTTTTCAATGTCAGCGGCAATTTCCTCCGGTTTGGTGATGGAACCATAGCGTTTGACCACGTTCCCCTGGCGATCGACCAAAAACTTGGTGAAGTTCCATTTCACTGCTTCGGCGCTGCCTAATAAGGGAATAGCCATGCCCGGCGCTGCTTGGGTTAAAAACTGAAATAGGGGATGGGCGTTGGGGCCATTCACGTCAATCTTTGCGAACAAAGGAAAGGTCACCCCATAACGGGTTTCACAAAAGCTTTTGATGTCGTTCGCACTGCCGGGTTCCTGCTGACCAAACTGGTTGCAGGGGAACCCTAAAACGGCCAATCCTTGGGCGGCAAATTGATCGTGTAGGGCTTGTAACCCTTGATATTGGGGGGTAAAACCACATTGGCTTGCGGTGTTAACAATTAAGAGCACCTTCCCTTCAAATTCTTGTAAGGAAATGTCTGCCCCTTCCAGGGTCTTGGCGTTAAAGCGATAAATGGCGTTGCTAGCTTGGGCTGTCATAATTATTTCGTGTGAACTGAGTTGGGGTGAATTTTTTTGTTTGTCTTCTTCCCAGGATGAGGAAGTAACGACTAAACGCTGACGCCGACGGCTGACGGGAGTGACGTTGACTAACCGTCAAAGTTCAAGCTTTACAATACTTTACAATAATCGAGGGTGAAACAACATTTAGACAACGTCCTGGTTCACTCTTCACTCATTTAACAGATCCTAACGCCAATGGCTGCTGCCGTCTCTGGACCCCTAATCCAACACCCTGATGTATTGACAACCCGTCTCAAGGCAATTCCCCAAGATCCCGGGGTTTACTTCATGCGCGATCGCCAGGGGGATATTTTATATATCGGCAAAGCTAAACGACTCCGCACCCGGGTGCAGTCTTATTTTCGCGACTCCCAGCCCCACAGTCCCCGCATTGCCTTGATGGTGCAGCAGGTCAGTGACATTGAATTTATTGTCACCGATACCGAAGTTGAGGCGTTGGCCCTAGAGGCAAATCTCATTAAACAACATCAACCCCACTTCAATGTTTTATTAAAAGACGACAAAAAATATCCCTATGTGTGCATTACCTGGTCTGAAGCATATCCCCGGATTTTTATTACCCGTAAGCGACGACTAAGTAACAAAAAAGACCGTTACTATGGCCCCTATGTGGATAGTTTTAGTCTGCGCCAAACCCTCCGCTTAGTCCAACGTATTTTCCCCCTACGTCAGCGCAAAAAGCCCTTATTTAAAGATCGTCCTTGTTTGAATTACGATATCGGCCGTTGTCCTGGGGTCTGTCAACAGCTTATTACCCCGGAAGCCTATCGACAAACGTTGCAGAAAGTCGCCATGGTTTTTCAGGGACGCAGCCAAGAATTAACCCACATTTTAGACCAGCAAATGAATGAGGCGGCGGAAGCGCTGCGTTTTGAACAGGCGGCAACCATTCGGGATCAGATTTCTGCATTGGCTAAACTGAATGCGGATCAAAAAGTTTCCCTCCCCCAAGATACGATTTCTCGAGATGCAATCACCGTGGCCAGTGATGGTCAATTAAGTGCGATTCAATTATTTCAAATCCGGGCCGGAAGATTGGTGGGGAGATTGGGCTTTTTTGCCGATGGCGTTGCCTCGGAAGCAGAAAAAGGGGAAGTGCTACAACGGGTTTTGGAACATCACTATCAACAGGTTGATCAGGTTGAAATTCCCAGTGAAATTCTCCTGCCCTGCGTTTTACCGGAAGGGGAGTTATTGAGCGAATGGCTCAGTCAAAAACGGGGTCGCAAAATCACCTTAACCTATCCCCAACGCCAGGGGAAAGCGGAGTTATTGGACATGGTGGAGCGCAATGCCCACTATGAGTTAGAGCGTTTACAACGGCAGGCAGAAAAAACTGTCAGTGCCCTGGAAGATTTAGCCGAAATTCTGGGGTTAAGTAACTTACCGAAACGCATTGAAGGCTACGATATTTCCCATTTCCAAGGGGCAAATGCCGTCGGCTCCCAGGTGGTCTTTGTGGATGGCTTACCGGCTCCCCAACATTACCGCCACTATAAAATCCAAAATCCTGAGGTTAGAGCGGGGCATTCCGACGACTTTGCCAGTTTAGCGGAGGTCATTCGCCGTCGATTTCGTCGCCATGCCGAAGGTAACGGAGATTCCCAGGATTTCCCGGATGTGATCATGATTGATGGGGGCAAGGGGCAACTATCGTCAGTGGTGGGGGTGTTGACGGAAATGGGGCTGTTGGAACAAGTGACGGTGGTGAGTTTAGCTAAACAACGGGAAGAAATTTTCCTGCCCGGGGAATCCCAACCGTTAGTCACCGATGCGGAACAACCGGGGGTGCAACTCCTGCGGCGTTTACGGGATGAGGCCCACCGGTTTGCGGTGAGTTTCCATCGTCAACAACGCCTCAGCCAAAGTCGGCGATCGCGGTTGGCGGAAATTCCCGGTTTAGGGTTTGCTCGCCAAAAACAATTGCTGGCCCATTTTCGGTCATTGGATTACGTGCGGGAGGCTTCGTTAGCGGATTTACAAGCAGTACCGGGCATTGGTCCCCACCTCGCCCAGTCGATTTATACCTATTTCCATCCCCATGGCTGAGTGTTAGGTAACTCTACCGACAGTTTGCCTGGGCTAAAATATTACTTACTGTGCCAGGGAATAAACAACAACGGCCCCAAGGAGATCGCCAGGACGCTAAAAGAGATCCAATGACAGGTCAAAGGTGTCGCCATGACCTGGGACGGAGGGGCCAATAACTGATCGATGCGGGCGAGAAGACGGGCTTCTTGGCTATGGAAAGGCACCGCTAAGGGCATAACCTCTTCGGTAATAGCGGCTTGGGCGACCAGGGCCAAGGCCTCCGCTAGGACGAGGGGATCACAGTTTTCGGCGGCTTTACGATCCGCGCGACATTCCCGTTGCCAGAGGAGTTCTTGCCATAGGGCTTCAGTTTGGGGCAACCAAACGGTTAACCGCCGCAGCCCCCCCAGGACAAAAAAGGTCAACGTATCCCGATAGGTAATGTGGGCATTTTCATGGGCGAGGACGGCTGCCAGATGGGTCGGGGACAATCGGTGCAATAACCCTTGACTGACCACCAATTCCGGTGACCACAACCCAATTTGGGCGCTGTAGGGAAACTCCGTGGCCAATAACCGCATGGTCTGACCCTGGTAACAGGTTTGGGGCTGATCTTGAACTGACCGTAGGGTTTTAATGGTTTGCCAGGCTAAATCCAAGAAACACACCGTTGTCCACCCCAAAAAGAGCCAGGCCAGTAAATGACTCCCCATGCGGGCCGGCACCCCAAACATTTCTCCGCAGCCCATCACCACGATCGCCCCATTGGTGGTAATCAACATTAAAGGGGGGAGGGCAAAGGCAGCCAAGGCAGCCCCCCAACTTAAGCGACCGGGCCAAAATTTGGTGCCATAGCGGATCCCCCAGGCGAGGGCTACCGCTAACAGAAATAGAACACTGTGCATTATTCCCTTCCTACCGTTGTTGTCGGGCTGCTTTTAACCGCTCGGCGATCGCCGATAACTGATCAATGCTGGCGGTATCTAAACTATCGGCAAAGGCGGCCACCACATCGGGGTTACTAATGGCTAAAAACTGTTGTAACTGCTCGTAGGATTTAACCGCGTTTGCCTGTTCCGCTGTCACCTTGGGGGTCCAAAGAAAGGCTTTCCCCTGACGCTGACAGGCTAACCACCCTTTTTTTGTCAGGCGATTCAGCACCGTTGTGACCGAAGAATAGGTTAATTCCCG
>JAYKHU010000058.1:0-3923 GCA_035285105.1 Synechocystis sp. | reverse complement strand
GTACGTCGCTGGTAGAACACGCCTGTCCCCACTGTGGCGAAACCGTTACCTATGGGGATGTTCATTGTTCCCATTGCAACGCTGTTGTGGGTCGGGTTTTGACCGTGTTAATTCGGCAACAGGGGGGCCTTGCTGATTCAGAAACAGAAACCGCGCCGGCTTTTAGCGCTGAGCAGGTTGAACTCCACGAAAACTACATTGATATTGGGCAGCGTTATCAATTAATTGCCCCGGACTCCCAATCCCCGTTGGGCCCGCTTTCCTCGTTAGATGATAAGGAAATGAAGGGCTGGCTGACCGGCCGGGCGGTGGATTGTCAACCATTACAACCGTCGGTGCTAAGAATTTTACTCTCCCAGCAAACGGAGTTTTTGCAACGGCTCCCCCAGTTAAGTAAAGCTGAGATTGTTCAAGATCCCGCGTGGGGGAGTTTGGCCCTACCGGAGGCGGTGATTCCCTATTTTCGGTTTGCCGATTTGACCCCGACCATTCCGGAAGTCTGTGACGCCTGGTGTGAAGGTCAGTATGACTGGATTTTACTTGGCGATCGCCAGGATTGGCCGCTACTCGTTGATCTCCTGAAGACTGAAGACTTACCGGAGCAAGCCCTCGTTTTTTGGGTTACCCAACTGGTTCAACTCTGGCAACGCCTCGCCCCCCAAGGGGTCGGGCAAAGTTTGCTCAGCCTTGACAATATTCGGATTGATGAAGATCAAAACATTGTCCTTAGTCAATTATTTGAGGATGAGCCTGACACGGAAACCCCGTTCCCTCAGTTGGGTCAGCAGTGGCATCAACCCTTTTCTCAAGTTTCAACGGCCCCCTCAGCCTTGGTAACATTGTTGGAACGCCTTGCCCAGGGGGACTATGCCGACAGTGAGTCGGTTTTAACGGAGCTAGACAGTTTGACCGCTGCGTTGACGCCCTCCCCCGTGGAAGACATTGAAGAAGAGGAAGAAGAAAGCGCCGAAACCATCATCACAGATGCCTCCCCGACTCCGTCCAATAATGAGGAATTAACGGTACACGAATTAAACCTCGACCAACTGCCAGCGGAAATCTTTGAACTCATTGAAAACGAAGCCTCCTTTGCCGCCCACGACACTCCGGAATCAGATCCCAGCCATCCCAGTACCATGCCCGATGTCAACATCTTTTCCTCCCAGGAAGTGGACGACATCCCCACGGCGGTATTGCCGATGCAGCTCATTAGCTTAGCCGATGCTGGCGAGACGGATCGGGGCGGCCATCGTCAACATAATGAAGACTTTTTTGGCATTGCCACGGCCATGGAATCCCATCGCAATAACCACGGCAAACTCCTTAAAGCCCAAGGATTGTATGTGGTGTGTGACGGGATGGGGGGGCACGCCGCCGGGGAAGTTGCCAGTCAAATGGCGGTCAAATCCTTACTGGAACATTTTCAGGCCATCATGACTGACCGCTTTCCCAACGCTAACGATATCGCTGAGGGCATCGCCCTGGCCAACCAAAAAATCTATGACGTGAATCAAGGCAACGCCAGTTCCGGCAGTGGGCGCATGGGCACCACCCTGGTCATGATGATCGTGAAGGAAACCCAGGTGGCGATCGCCCATGTGGGGGACAGTCGCATCTATCGCGTTAGCCGTAAGGGGGGGCTGGAGCAAATGACCGTCGATCATGAAGTGGGCCAACAGGCCATCCAGAATGGTTTAGAGCCAGAAATCGCCTATGCCCGTCCCGACGCCTATCAGTTAACCCAAGCCCTTGGCCCCCACAGCAGCACCTATGTGCAACCGGATATTCACTTCTTTGAAGTGGAAGAAGATTGCCTCATGTTTCTCTGTTCCGATGGCATTTCCGACAATGATTTTGTGGAAGAACATTGGGAAGACATGTTACTGCCCTACATCAGTTCATCAAAGGATGTGGATCGCGGACTGACGAAATTACTCGAAGCCGCCAATGAGTATAACGGCCACGACAATCTGACCGGTATTTTAGTCCGGTTGAAGGTACGCCCCCAAATTCCCATGGACGTTTGGTAAGGTTGCAATGCCTGTGCCCTATCCCTTTTCCCCATAGCGACCCTCACCATGGATATTCATCGCCTACCTGCCCTAGCGGATAACTATATCTTCCTCCTACACGATCGCCGGCAGAATGTTGCCGCAGTGGTTGATCCCGCTGAAGCAGAGCCGGTTTTACGCTGCTTAACCCAACTGAATGCCCCCTTAGTGGCCATTTTTAACACCCACCACCACGGTGATCATGTGGGGGGAAACCGAGCCTTGATGCAAAAATTCCCCGACCTGACAGTTTATGGCGGTGCAGAAGACCGAGGACGCATTCCAGGACAAACCCAATTTCTCCAAGACGGCGATCGCCTGACCTTTGCCGGGCGCGACATCACAATTTATTTCATCCCGGGACATACCCGCGCCCATATCGCCTATTTTGTTGCCCCTGCCAGTGGGGAAGACGCAGGGGATTTATTTTGTGGTGATACTATTTTTGCGGGGGGCTGTGGCCGTTTATTTGAAGGAACGCCGGCCCAAATGGTGGATTCCATTGGAAAATTACGGCAACTGCCGGATCACACCCGGATGTGGTGCGCACACGAATATACCCTCAATAATCTCAAATTTGCCGTCACCGTCGATCCCCATAATGAACACCTACAACGGCGTTTCCAATCAGTTCAAACAGCCCGCCAGCAGGGGGAATCAACGGTTCCCTCCTGGCTAGGGGAAGAAAAACGCACCAACCCCTTCCTACGCTGGGATGCCCCAAACCTGCAAGCCACTACGGGTTATACAGAACCAACCCGGGTTTTCGGGAAACTCAGGGGCATGAAAGACAATTTTTAAACGGGGTGTGACTATCGCAAGCCAAGCCACTCTAGCACCCCTTTGCCGGTGAAATATTCAATGACCAAAATCAACAGAAAACCCACCATCGCAGCCCGACCATTGAGCTTTTCGGCATAGTTGTTAAAGCCAAATTTGGGGTCTTCTTGCTGGGGCACTTGGCTGGGTTTGAGATCTTCACTCATGGGAGGTCACGGATAGTTTACATTTCTTTACTTTTTAGCGTGAGTTAGGCGCTCCGTCAACTGAGGGCAACCAGGGTTACCGCTCCCCCTGGGGAAATAATTGGGCCGCCGTTAAGGCTTCAGCGGCCGTAATCTCCTCCACCATGCGTTGTGCTTCAGCCTCGGCGATCGCCATGTCATCCAACCATTGCCAAACCAATTGCATCAAATCCTCTAAACCGCGACGGGTAACCGCCGAAATTTGTAAACAGGGAGCTGAACTTAATTTCCCTAACTCTGCTTCAATTTCCTCGATCATTTCTTTATCTAGGGCATCAATTTTATTCAACGCAATGATTTGGGGGCGTTCCGATAACCCCCGACCGTAAGCGGCCAACTCCTGATTAATCACCTCAAAATCGGCGATCGGATTGGCACTGGTCACATCCACTACATGCAATAACAATCGAGTACGTTCAATGTGACGTAAAAACTCATGACCCAAACCCACCCCCGCCGATGCCCCCTCAATTAACCCTGGAATATCCGCAAAAACTGTGCCATCCCCCGTGGGCTTCCGCACCACCCCTAAATTAGGAATCAAAGTGGTAAAAGGATAATCCGCAATTTTAGGACGAGCAGCGGATAAAGCTGCAATCAACGTTGATTTCCCCGCATTGGGTAAACCAATAATGCCCACCTCCGCCAGCAGTTTTAATTCCAACCGTAACCGTCGTTGCTCCCCCTCCAATCCTGGTAAGGCATATTCCGGGGCACGGTTACGATTACTCAAAAAATGTTGATTTCCCAAGCCCCCCTTCCCCCCGGCCGCCACACAGAGTTGTTGGCCATGGCTGACAAGATCCCCGAGTAACCCCTCTGCGTCCAGATCGTAGACCATGGTGCC
>JAYKHU010000057.1:0-9046 GCA_035285105.1 Synechocystis sp. | reverse complement strand
ACAAGACTTTAACAATTGTAAGAATTTGTAATATTTGCCAACGTTAAGGTCGCTTCCCCCTTATGATTTAGGATAACTAAATATCAAGCTTTTCTAAGATTCTGGAGGTTTAAACTTGGCTATTCCCTTATTAAATTATGGCCCCAAAAGTCTGAATGTGCGGGTAGAAGGATTTGAAGTCGGTGGCGATGAAAAGCCCGTGGTCTTTACCACGGAAAATATTCTCTCTAGCGCCGACATGGACAACCTGATCGAGGCTGCCTATCGTCAAATTTTCTTCCATGCCTTCAAATGGGACCGCGAAAAAATCCTAGAATCCCAATTACGCAATGGTCAAATCACCGTGCGGGATTTCATCCGGGGTTTATTGCTCTCCAACACATTCCGCAGCAGCTTCTACGAAAAAAATAGCAACTATCGCTTCGTAGAGCACTGTGTCCAAAAGATTTTAGGGCGTGACGTCTACAGCGAACGGGAAAAAATCGCTTGGTCCATCGTGGTCGCCACCAAAGGTTACCAGGGCTTGATCGATGATTTGCTCAACAGCGACGAGTATCTCAACAACTTTGGCTACGACACCGTTCCCTACCAACGCCGTCGCAATCTGCCCAGTCGCGAAGCAGGTGAATTGCCCTTTAATATTAAATCTCCCCGGTACGACGCTTACCACCGTCGCCAATTGGGCTTCCCCCAAATTGTGTGGCAAAACGAAGTTCGTCGTTTTGTGCCCCAGGAGAAAAAAATCACCGCTGGCAACCCCATGGCCTTCCTAGCCATGGCTCGCAGTATCAACCCTGCTGCCAACACCATTCCCAAAGTCTCCGCTCAAAATATCAACATCGAAGCGTCTGTCCCCCGTCGTTAAAGGTAAGGGTTTGATGCTTGGGGACTAGCAGACTTCTGGCCGTGATTTGCATCAACCTTTCCTGAACGTTTAGGAAAGTCGGATGAAATTTTTGCCGAAGTCGGGGCTAGTCCCTCTTTTTTTGGCGCTAACTCTTTCGTGATTCACCATGCGACCCCTATCCGTTATTTGGCGAAAGCATTGGTTATTGCCGGTTCTTCTGATCGCTGGCTACCTGGGTAATTATTGGAGTCTGCCCTTATTTTTTGGGGTGGATTTTATTTTTGGTAGTATTGCCACCCTCATGGTGGTGGTTTATTACGGCTGGGTGTGGGGAATAATCAGTGCCTTGATTGCCGGGAGCTACACCCTGATTTTGTGGCAACATCCCTATGCCTTAATGGTGTTAGTGACGGAAGCGGCGTTCCTAGGATGGCAGTTACGGCGACGCAAACGAAATTTAGTGCTACTTGATGCCTTTTTTTGGGTGATGATTGGGATGCCATTGGTGTATCTTTTTTATCGCTTTGGCATTGGCATGACGGAAATTCCCACCCGCCTGATTGTGGTGAAGCAGGCGACCAATGGCATTTTTAATAGTTTAATCGCCAATTTTCTCATCAATGGCATCGGTCTGACAGCGGTTTTTCTTAAACCTTCCCCAACGAAATCCTCCACCCATCAATTGTCCTTTGAGCAGACCCTCTTTAATCTGTTAGCGGCGTTTCTCTTTTTTCCCCTGTTACTGGTGACGGTGATCAACGGGCAACAGGCCTTTCAATCCATGGAACAGTCCATGAATGACGAATTAACGGCGATCGCCTATCCCGTCCAAAACGCGATTCAACAATGGTTTGACAGTCAGTTACAGGGTATACAAGTCATCGCCGAACAGGCCCGTCCCCTCATTGAACCCAGGGAAGCCAATGATGTTTTTGCCCGCCAAAAACTCGATATCCTCACCTACAGTTTCCAAACCGCCTTTCCCAGCTATGATACCCTCTTCATTGGCGATCGCCAGGGAACCATTATGGCGATCGCCCCCCAACGGCCACCAGGGGAAGACTCTCCGGTGGGACGTCAAGAACGTCAGAAATTAGCTGATATTGCCGCCAATCCCTCCCAGCCATTAATCTCTGATTTTCACCGTGATTCCGTTGACCTAGACCCCCATATCGGCATTACCTTTCCCATTCTCAGCCAAGAACAACTACAGGGCTTTGTCTATGCCGCGTTGAACCTCACGCAGGCAGAAGCGTTGGTGCAACTCCATCAAAATTGTCTTTCGGAAGAAATCACCATCATAGACCAGCAAAATCAGGTCTTAGCCTCCTGTGTGGCCGATCTGCCCCCGACCAGTATTTATCAGCCCACCGCCGGCGGCAGTATTCGCCCGATTGGCAGCGAAACCTATCACTGGTTCCCCGATGCCGCCATTTCCCCCATGTTGCGCTGGCGTCAATCCTACTACTACCAAACACTGCCGATTAAGGATTCTCCTGGTTGGCAGGTGATCGTCCGACTGTCCGCCATTGATCAGATCGATTATCTCCAGTCCTTATCCCTACAAAAATTAGCCCTATTATTGCTATTGACCATTGGGGGACTCATCACATCTATCCTAGTCAGTCGTCGGGTGGCCTCTCCCCTATTAACGTTGTCTCGATTTACAACGGACATTCCCAATAAACTCTCCCAACGGGAAATTAAGCCCCTGATTTTAAATAGCCAAGTCAGTGAAGTGGTGGTGCTCAATGATAACTTCAACGAAATGGTCAGCACGTTACAAGACCAATTTCAGACCATTGAAGCCGCCCGGGAAAGCTTAGAATATCGAGTGGCGGAACGCACCCAAGAATTGTTGACCATCAACCAACAATTAGCTGCAGAAATCCAAGAACGGCAACGCATTGAATTAGTCTTACGGGAAAGTCAAGAACGCTACGATTTAGCCGTGTCCGGCACCAACGATGGCCTGTGGGATTGGGATATTGCCAAGGGAACCATCTATTATTCTCCCGTTTGGAAAAAGATTTTAGGTTATCAACCCGCAGCCATTCCCTTCATCGATCCCCAATGGTTAACTCAGGTTTACCCCGATGATCGGCAAAATTTTGAGAAGTCAATTACAGACCAGTTTCAGGGAAAATCCGATATGTTTTCGGAAACCCTGCGCCTAAAGCATGGTAATGGTCAATATTTGTGGGTAGATATAAAAGGTAATTGTTTGCGAGATGAGGAAGGGAAAGTCTATCGCCTGGTGGGTACCATTACAGATATTACGGATGACAAGGAAGTTGAAGCGGAGTTGCGCCAAGCTAAAGAAAATGCCGAGTCGGCTAACCGCACCAAGAGTGAATTCCTCGCCAATATTAGCCATGAAATTCGTACCCCGATGAATGCCATTTTAGGCTTTTGTGAATTGCTCCAGGGGTCGCTGGAGTCCCCCCGCTCCCGTTCCTATCTCGAGGCGATCAATGTCAGTAGTAAAACGTTGATGACCTTAATCGATGATATTTTAGATATTTCCAAAATCGAAGCCGGGAAACTAATTTTGCAGCATGAATTTCTTGATTTAAGGGAAATTTTAGCAGAAACAAAGCAAATATTTCTCCAAAAAGCCCAGAACAAAGGGATTAACTTGGTGACCCAATTAAGCTGTCCTGTCCCCCCGGTCATTTATTTTGATGAACTCCGACTCCGTCAAATTTTGTTCAATATTGTGGGCAATGCCCTCAAGTTTACGGAGACAGGACAGGTTGCCATCGAGATGGTCGGCACCTGCCAAGGGCCTGATCTGATGCAGTTAACCATCCGAGTAGCTGATACCGGTATCGGCATTGCCCCGGAGGATCAAGCGCGGATTTTTGACGTATTTACCCAGAGTGAAGGTCAAAGTACCCGGAAATATGGGGGAACGGGGTTAGGGTTAACCATTACCAAACGGCTGACGTTATTGCTCGGGGGGAGTCTCACCGTCGACAGTCAATTGGGGCAGGGCAGCGTTTTCACCCTTAATTTTCCAGCGGTGCAACGGGGGGAAGACCCGGACACGATTGTACCGCCCTCCACCGATAGCCTCGCCCAATTTGCGCCCCTACGGGTACTGGTGGTGGATGATGTGGAATCCAATCGCCAATTATTACAGGGCTTTTTTGAAGTCACCGGCCATCAAGCGGTGACGCTGGACAGTGGTATGGCGGCGATCACCCTCTGTCAAGAGGAGGTATTTGATCTGATTTTGATGGATTTAATGATGCCGGAAATGGACGGCAATGTGGCGATCGCCGAGATCCGACGCACGGGGAAAGTCCCCACGGTGCCCATTGTGATGGTTACAGCTAGTAGTCAACCCCTGCAACACCTATTAACCCCCCAGGGCTGCCAAGGAATTTTGCTAAAACCCGTTACCCAGAGCGCCTTGGTAAAAGTGTTGCAGGACTTGTTTCCCTTCCCTTCCCCCCTGGAGGAAAGTTCGCCCCCAGCCGATGCGGGGACCCCAGCCCCGGCCTGCCCCCTACTGTCCCCGGAGCAGCGTCAAACCCTGGTTAGCCTCCTGGAACAGCAGGAAACCCAGGTGTGGGAGCAATTACGCCATACCCTGATTTCCCGGGAATTACGACGCTTTGGCGATCGCCTGGAAACCTGGGGGGACGACTATCATTGGCCGGATTTACGTCACTACGCCCACTCCCTACGGACGGCCCTTAATAATTTCGACAGTCACCAACTGCAAACCCTAATGGCTGATTTTCCCCAATTCCGGGCCCTATTAACAGCGAACGTCCCCCCCTAATTGCGGCCAGCAGAGGGAGGTTCTATCATTTGTTTAAAGATAAAGCAGTTTTGGGATAGGCCCCCTTCCCGACATTGCCTGGCATTGCGCCGATGTTGCTACCACCGTGCGTTTTCATCAACCCTGTCCTGTCGATCTCAGCCAAGACTATCCCTGCCCCTGTCGTCGTCGCGGGCGGTTGATTCCCATTGTCTTAACCGACGCCTTTGGCTGCGATCGGTGTCAGCAAATTTTTGTGGTCCAGGCAGACCAGCAGGAGATTGAACAACTGGCTTCGGTCTATCCCTATAAACGTCTATGGCGCTGGACAGGTTCCCGGTGGCAGCCCAAAAACCCCTACGCCTCGCGCCAACAATGGCCCGGGGTTTTGGCACTGCTGTTGACCATATTTATGGGATGGTCTTTTTTAGCGCTTCATTCCCCCCTTCTGCTCAGTATCATCTTGGGAATATTGATCACCGCTGCCTTAATTTTCTTTTTGATTTATTCGTTTTGGCTCAGTTACCGCCGCTAAGGGTGCTATTTCAAGCTTATGACTACCGCTGTCGCTGCTTTGGGGTTAGAAGGAACATTGGACGCTGCCCAACAGGCCTTTAACCAATTACGGCTGTTAACGGGGACTGATCGCAATCGGGCGGTCAAGGCCATGGCGAAACGGCTCAGTCAATCCTTTGATCAAGTTTTAGAGGCCAATACCCTGGATTTAGAAATTAGCCGGGAAATGGCGGTGGCGGATTGTCTGGTGGACTGGCTGAAGTTAACCCCGGAGCGGTTAGAAACCACCGTGGCCATTCTGAATCAATTGGCCCAGTTACCCGATCCTCTGCAACGGGTCATGTATGCCCCCTACCAACTCAATCCCTCCCAGACCTATTGTCAGTTGATGCCCTTGGGGGTGGTGGGGTTAGTCTATGAAGCCTTTCCCGAACTCGGGGCGATCGCCGCGGGCTTTTGTTTGAAAAGCGGCAATAGTTTGATTTTACGGAGCTGTGGGGCCTCTAGCCATTCCACCGCAGTGATTTGCAATATTTTGCGCGAAGGATTGCTGGATGTGGACTTCCCCGTGGATAGCTTAAGTAATTTACCCAGTGATGAAGTGCCGAGGGTTCAAGATTTCGTGGGACGCAGTGACAGCTTGAATTTAATTATTCCCTACGGTCGGCCCAGTTTTGTTGAGCAAATTAGCCAACAGGCCGCCCCCCCAGTGCTCAAGGTCGCCATGGGCAATTGTTATTTATATTGGTCGAGCAAAGGGGAGTTGGAATTGGTGCGGCAAATGATCCTCGATAGCCATGCCAGCGAGCCGGACCCCGTTAACGCCATCGAAAAGGTCTTGGTTAGCCCGATGCAAAATACCACCCCCTTGGTGCGACTGTTTAACAATCTGCAGGAAAAGGGGTTTAAGTTACGGGGGGATCCAGACCTATGTGAACAATTTCCCACCCATTTGACCCCAGCCAAAGAATCGGAATGGCAAAAAGCCTATCTGGATAAAACCATTGCCTTTCGCACCATGCCGAACCTCAAAACGGCGATCGCCTGGATCAACCGTTACAGTAGTGGCCATGCCGACTGTATTGCCACCGACTCCTATCAAGAAAGCCGTCAATTCGCTATGGGGGTTGATAGCGCGTTGGTGTATATCAATACGCCCCCCTACTTCAACCGGAATCCCGGCCAAGGGGAATCCATCTTTTTAGGGGTGTCCAACCAAAAAGGGCAACGCCGGGGCTTAATCGGTTTAGAAGCCTTTACCACCCCCAAACAAGTGGTGCAGGGGGTTAGCCGCGCTTAACCTGATCGGGATCAAAACAGGTTATTCGCCCCTGGATCCGGCGGGGGGAAATCCGGTACCGCTGGCACTTCCTGAAAATCAGCATCAGGGGGCGGAACGGGGGCTGGGGGTTCCCCAAAGGTATTGGTGGGGGTCACCGGCGCCGGGCGATCGGGCAAGGCCGGTAAACTGACGCCCCCCTTAATCACATCCCTGACCGTTAACCGTTGTTCAGCGTTATAGCCCGAAAAGGTGCGATCGGCATAGAGTTCGATTTCTACCCCTGTCCCCGCTTGGAGGTCTTTTTCGGGAATAGCTAATTCACCAATGTTGATCATGAATTGGTTGCCATTCACCGTGACCAAGTTGTCCGGCACTGGGCCATCAAATTTTGTGCTGTAGGTGGATGGGGGACGGAAGCGGGGATCTTCGCTGGTCACCCGGTATTGCAGGCGGAACTTCGTGGCCATTAGATTGGATTGATTGGCCTCATCGGATAAAAACAGTTTGAGGTTGCGCCCATTGCCAGACAGGGTGACGTCTCCTAAGCGTTTGGCATCCCCTTCCCATAGAGCGTTATAAACAATAAATTCCGTCACATTGTTACGCTGCTGGGTGGTCCCTTCTAACCACAAATCGTCAGGGAGCTCCAGGTCTATACCCTGTTGACTGTCATTCAAACTTAAACTGGCGTTGGTATTAGCAAAGCGCTCAAAGGGTTGGGGGGCATTCCAAAGTAATAGAAACGACTGCTCAATCCGTTCCAGTAACACCAAATATTCATCGGCCACCACAGACCCTGGGGCCAACACTTGGGCGGCGCCGGTGCGGGTTTCCCAACGGTTTTTAGAGAGGGTAAAGCCCTGGTTTTTCAAAGTACTCAGGGGGACAGCGGCGGCCGGTCGATCATCCTCTAACGGACGATCCAAATTTAACACCGTCAATTTGCCGGGTAAGCCCCCTTGCCCCGCCACCCCCGATCGCCCTGGGGTGCCATCCCGACCGTCATAGCAACGAAATTCCTGGGTGGAGCAACGATAATTATCACTACCGGGGCGACCGGAACAGGTTTCCACGGTCCAATAGGGTTGGGGACAGTCACAGCCGGCACTACCGGCCCCACCACTGCCGGGTTGTCCCCCCTTACCCCCTGCTGCATTGACAAAGATTTGCGAGAGGTTATTGACATTGCGGCTATAAATGGTGATTGAGCCGCCATTGCCCCCGTTACCCCCATTGCCCCCATCCCCACCGGTACCGCCATCGGCCATGCGGACATTTTCCCGACGGTTAGTCTCAACGGGGGGACAGTCTGAGGCGGCGGCTTCTCCCCCCGCTTGTCCCGCTTCCCCTGGCTTCCCGGCCAGGTTTAGGGTCATGGCCGAGCCGTCACTAAAAATCGTTAACCCATCGGTGTCGGCCCCATCACGGCCATTTTTCCCCGGGGTTCCCGTCGGGGGCGTTTGACCCACAGCGGTGGCCTGGGATGCTTGGGCGAGGAGTAAGCAGTCAGCGCTTAAGGGAGCGGCATTAACGGGAAATGAAAAGGCAAAACCTGGCAAAAAAAGACTTGCGAGAAAAATACTACGAACAGTCATCGTCACTCACCAAAGACACCAACGGGGACAGTTGCGATCAAACATGCCTTTTCCAGTGACTGGCTTGGGTCTTGAGTTGTTTCCGGGGCATGCTGTCCATCGGCTAGCCTAATTTTTGACTTCCGTCAGTTCAATCACCCGTTCGTCATAATCTTTAACCAAGAAATTCAGGGGTTTTTGGCGACGCACCTTATACCGCAGCCGACGGGATTGTACCCGCAATAAAATTTGCTCTAAACAATCATGGTCAAAACAAACGTGGCGTTGACGGTTTTTGTCCCCGAGGCTGGCACCGCTGATGATGTGGAGTTGGGCATTTTTTTTCAATTGGTACCATAGCCCTTCTTGCTGGCTATAGCGACTACTGGGGGGCATTTGGGGATTGGCCGCCAGGGAGTAAGCATCCCAACTGGCTGTCCCCAGGGTTTGTTCATAGTTATAGTAATAGTGCAGCGGCACGTCAGCCACCGTTAAGTCCAGCAGTCCTTCATAGAATGACCGGGCGATCGCCAAATCTGAAACCATAATGGTATAGACCTTGGGGGCACTGGTTAAAAATAACCACATTGCCAAGGCGTAGGCCCCCAGCAGCATCACCATAATGCCTTGGGTGGAAAATACACTATCAATGGGAATCAGAGCGGCAAACACCAGCTTAGAAACGGTAAATTGACTAATCATCATAATTTCTTGATTTTTTGTTTGGCAATCGGATGGCTCGCGTACAATAAGAAAACATTGAGTTTGTATTACCTTTAATCGCTGCTGATCGTCTGACTATTATAAAGACTTCGACCCCTGCTTCATTAATTGTCACAGCAGTCTACGCCATTTTATTAACCTATGCTGATCTGCCCCCAATGCTCTGCGGAAAATCCGAATCGCAATAATTTTTGCCAAAAATGCGGTACGTCGCTGGTAGAACACGCCTGTCCCCACTGTGGCGAAACCGTTACCTATGGGGATGTTCATTGTTCCCATTGCAACGCTGTTGTGGGTCGGGTTTTGACCGTGTTAATTCGGCAACAGGGGGG
>JAYKHU010000056.1:0-8923 GCA_035285105.1 Synechocystis sp. | reverse complement strand
GCAATGACAATTAACGCCCCAAAATAAAAAGCTACATTGGCAAAATCAAACCGTAACGGCGGTGAACTATCCGGGTCAGAACCATCGGTATTGCGGTGTTGCTGACACCATGCTTGCCAGAGGGTTTCGGCTTGTTCCGCGCTGATGAAGCCAGCCTTGACCGCCCAAGTTAAATCGATTTGACGATGATCCATGCGTGTTTCGTGTTTTGATGAACATAGCTGAAGATCATTTTCTGTGATGTAATCAACAGTTAATTTTTGATTTGCCCCCAAGGAAGGATGGATCCGTCACAATGGTAAGGATGGATCTTTTATTATCTTGCTCCATTCTCCGATGTTTAATGATGTTGCTATGGCTGATTTTGTCATCTCTACCGGCCACGACGTTAACTCTCACCCCCATCCCTTAACCGTTCCCGCTGAGCAAGAGCGTTTGGTCAACCGGATAGCATTGCGGATTCGGGAAAGTCTGGAGTTAGCCGATATTCTGCAGACCTGTGTGACGGAGTTGAGACAGGTCTTGGTTGCCGATCGCCTCATAGTGTATCAATTTCAGCCGGACTGGTCGGGGTTGATTGTGGCGGAATCGGTGGCGGACGGGATTGCATCGACGTTGGGGAATCGCATTGACGACAGTTGTTTTAAGCGGTGGCAGGATTTTGCTACCTGGGGGGAAACCGCTGTAATCGCCAATGATATTTATGCCATGGGATATCAGCCGTGCCATGTGAAGTTACTGGAACAGTATGGCGTGACGGCGAACATGGTGCAAACAATTTATGTAGAAAAACAATTGTGGGGGTTGTTGATTGCCCATCATTGTCAGGGCGCTCGGCAATGGCAACCCCCAGAAGCTCAGATTTTGAACGATTTATCCATTCAACTGGCGATCGCCATTCAACAAAGTAACTTAATCACGGCGTTAAACACAGAGATCGAAGAACGGAAACAATTAGAACATTCTCTGAAGCATATTCAAGCCCAGTATGAAAAAGCGGAGAAACTGGCTAAATTAGGCTACTGGGAATTAAATCTTAAAACCAATGATTTATATTGGTCACCGGAAGTTTTTCGCCTGTTTGAAAGGGATGCGGCAGCATTCAGGGCTACCTACGAAAACTTTTTAGCGGTTGTCCACCCGGCGGATCGGGATGGGGTTTGCCAAGCCTATCAAGCCCATTTAAATACCCGAAAACCCTATCAACTGGTGCATCGCCTACAAATGCCCGACGGTCGGATTAAATATGTGCGGGAAGAGTGTGAAACCACCTACGCAGAAGATGGGACCCCCTTAGTGTCCATCGGCACCGTTCAAGATGTGACGGCGGAAGTCATCCTTAAACAGGAAACGGAACAGAAGCAGCGGTTAGCCGATGAATTAAGGGTGGTGGAAACGGTTCTCGATGAGGTCATTGGCGGTTATTGGGATTGGGATCTGGTGACCAATGCCGAATATTTGAGCGTGGGTTTCCGTCGGATGTTTGGTTATGACGCCGATGTAAATGGGACAGATTTAACCAGCTTTACGGAAATTATTTTTCCTGAAGATTTGATTTTGGCGCAAAATCACTTAGAACGCCATGTTCAAAGTCGGGGACAAATTCCCTATAGCCTCGAAGTCCGCTATCGCCATAAAGACGGTTCCACCGTTTGGGTTCTCTGTACGGGCAAGGTTATTGAATGGGATCAAAACGGCAAACCCCTGCGGATGGTAGGGGGGCACATTGATATCACCCAGCAGAAACAGAATGAGCAGGCATTGAAGGAAAGCCAGGCGTTTATTCAAGGCATCACCGATGCGTCCCCCGATGTGTTGTATGTGTTTGACCTGCAAACATATCGCAACATTTATATAAACCATCAAAGCACCCAAGCTTTAGGTTATTCCCCGGAAGAAATCCAAGTCATGGGGGATCACTTTTTAGCGATCCTGCTTCACCCGGAAGATGTTGATCGGGTGCTCAAACACTTTGAACAAGTGCAACGGGCCCAACCGGGCATGGTGCTGGAAATTGAATGCCGACTAAGGACGAAGGACGGTCATTGGCGTTGGTTTATGGGCCGAACGACAAGTTTTAAACGCAATGGGGCCGGAGAGGTAGAACAAATTGTGGGGGTAGCCCAGGATATTACCCAACGTAAGTTAGTGGAAGAACAGTTACGATACCAAACCCAACAGGAGCGGGTATTGACCACTCTGCTCGAACGAACCCGGTCTTCCTTAAATTTGAATGAGGTGTTGACGGCTACCGTTGAATCATTGCAGCAAGTTTTGCAAACAGACCGACTCTTGGTTTATAAAGTGTTTGAAAATGGCACCGGGGCGGCGATCGCCGAGACCGTTTCTCCCCCTTGGGAAAAATTATTAGACCGGGTCTTTCCCGAAGAGGTATTCCCTAAACAAAATTATCAACGCTATGTGAATGGGCGGGTTTTTGCCCTCTATGACCGTGAAGCCCAGTCAAAAATGGTGTTACCCTGTCTGGCGGATTTTCTCGCAGAAATCCAGGTAAAGGCAAAATTAGTGGTGCCCATTATCCAGGGCGATCGCCTTTGGGGGTTATTGATTGCCCATCAATGTGACGCGCCCCGTAATTGGCAAGATTGGGAAATTCAATTCCTGCGGCGGGTGGCTTCTCAACTGGCGATCGCCATCCAACAGGCAAATCTCTATCGACAACTAGAACTGGAACTCACGGAACGTAAAATTGCCCAGGAACAACTCACTGAACGGAATCAGCAACTGGCGGGGGTTAACCAGCAACTGGCTAGGGCAACACGGTTAAAAGATGAATTCCTGGCGAATATGAGCCATGAACTGCGGACCCCCTTGAATGCCATTTTGGGGTTAACCGAAGGGGTCTTGGAGGAAGTCTATGGCCCCTTGACCGAGAAACAACACAGATCCCTCCAAACCGTTGAACGAAGTGGCCAACATTTACTATCCCTCATCAACGACATTCTGGATGTGGCCAAAATTGAAGCCGGAGAAGTGGAACTCGATTGCAGAGAGGTTTCCATCAAAAGCATCTGTAATACCAGCCTGCTGTTCATCAAACAACAGGCGCAGAAGAAGAATATCCGAATCCTACGCCAAATTCCTGACACTTTACCCCATATCTGGGGAGATGAGCGGCGTCTACACCAAATTTTCATCAACTTACTCAGTAATTCGGTAAAGTTTACCCCCGATGGGGGCACAATTACCCTTGCGGTCAATCTAGTCGCGCCGTCCCTTCCTCCTAAGCCCCTGGCCCTGACGGGCATTGAACGGGTCTCTATTTTTCAGCCAGCCCCCAATCCAGACCGTCCCCAGTCCGTTTCCCGGGTAGAAATTTCCATTACGGATACCGGCATTGGTATTGCTCCAGAAAATTTGGACAAACTCTTTCAACCCTTTATTCAAATTGACAGTGCCCTTAACCGTCAGTATGAGGGGACAGGCTTGGGCTTATCCCTGGTCAAACAACTGGTCGAGTTACACGGCGGGGAAGTGAGTGTGTTTAGTCGGCTTGATATCGGGAGTACGTTTACCGTCAGCTTACCCGTGATTGATCCGCACCCCGCAACGACATCTGTCACTGGGGAAACCCTTGCCCCGACCCCCTCTGCAACCCTCGACAATCCCAACTCCTATCTCATCCTCTTAGCGGAAGATAATGAAGCCAACGCCGCCACTTTTTTAAGTTATCTCGAAGCGAAAGGTTACCGGGTCATTCATGCCTTTAATGGGGAAGGGGCGATCGCCTTAATCCGACAGGAAAAACCCGATCTGGTCTTAATGGATATTCAAATGCCCGTGATGGATGGCTTCACGGCGATCGAGATAATTCGCAACGAATTAGGCTTAACGGATGTGCCGATTATTGCCCTGACGGCGTTAGCCATGGACGGCGACGAGGAAAAATGCATGGCGATCGGCGCCAATGACTACCTGAGTAAGCCCGTCAAACTCAAGGAATTAGTCACCTTGATGGAACGCCATCTCAATCCGCACAATCACTGATTTTTACCAAGTTGGGTCATCGTAGAGGTTAATTTCCAACTCGGTGACCCCAATGGGAACAGCACTAATGCAGGCACAAATGGGCGTTCCGTCCCCCAATTCCACCTCACAGGCATGGCAAGACCCCATCAGACAACCGGTGGGAATAAACACCCCGGCCCGTTCTGCCACCGTCAAAATGGGTTCCCCCACTTCGGCGATCGCCGTTATGTCATCGGGTAAAAATCGTACCGTAACCGCCATGGTTAGTCTGTCTTCCAGGTTTGTAGAATCGGCGTGAGATCAACGTGTTCTGCCACAAAATCCGCGAGGGAATCAAACATTTCCTCCCGTTGCTCGCGGTAATTACCAATGCCCGTGGGCAACGCCGGCAAGCCCCGACGTTTACGTAACCCGTTTAACCACGATCGCCGCCAAGCCCCATTGTCGAATAGGCCGTGGAGATAACTGCCCCAGAGGGATTGGGAGTAATTCATCAGTCCCAGATCGGGCTGCTCGAACAGGGGTAAAAATTGTTCTTCCCCCAGGGAAGCCTCCCCATCAAGCCATTGGGTCTGACCCTGATGGATTTCGTAGCCACTCACCGGTAAACCTGATTGGGGATAAAGGGCGATGGTTTGTTGTTGGCACGTAATTTTATGGGAGCGGATTGTGGTTTCAATGGGGAAAAGATTTAAACCGTCCCAACTTCCCCTTTCCCCTTCAATCCCCAGGGGGTCGCTCACCTGGCGCCCTAAGAGTTGGTAACCACCGCAGATCCCCATCACGGTGCCCCCGGCCTGGGCATAGGCAATAATTTGTTCCGCCATGCCACTGCTTTGTAGGGCCTGCAAGTCGGCGATCGTGGTTTTTGTCCCAGGAATAATCACTGCGTCGGGATAGCCCAGGGCCCGATGGAGGTCGAGGTAATCCACCCAAACCCCGCTTTCTGCTTCCAACGGCTCAAAGTCGGTAAAGTTAGCGATGCGGGGTAATCGCAGCACCGCAATGCGGAGGTCTTCATGACCAGGGCGACTCTGCCGTTCCATCAAGGACAGGGAATCTTCAGCGGCAAAGAGATTTTGGGTATAGGGCACCACCCCCAACACGGGGATTCCCGTTTGGTCTTCCAGCCAGGTAATGCCCGACTCTAGGAGCGATCGTTGTCCCCGGAATTTATTGATCACAATCCCTTTGATCAAGGCCTGTTCTTCCGGTTCCAAAAGTTGTAGCGTGCCGATCACATGGGCAAAGGCCCCGCCCCGGTCAATGTCCACCACCAAAATAGTGGCGGCTTGCAGATGGGTTGCCACCCGCATATTGGTCAAGTCCCGATGTTTCAGGTTAATTTCCGCCGGACTGCCGGCCCCTTCACACACCACCACCTCAAACTCCTGGGCTAAGGTGGCTAAGGACTGGGTGATGGCCTGCCAACCCCGATCAAAATACTGCTCATAATAATCCTGGGCCTGGGTTTTTCCCACAGCCTTCCCCATCAAAATGACTTGGGAGGTCATATCCCCTTGGGGTTTGAGCAAAATGGGGTTCATTTCCACCCGAGGCACGACCTGGGCAGCCCATGCTTGCACGGCCTGGGCGTGACCCATTTCATCCCCTGTTACGGTCACAAAGGCGTTCAAGGCCATATTTTGTCCCTTGAAGGGGGTGACATTCCACCCCTGACGCTGGAGTAGGCGACAGATAGCGGCGGTTAAAAAAGATTTGCCTGCGTGGGAAGTGGTCCCCACGACCATGATTGCTTTCATGCGCTCAACGATTAGGGGTTTAGGGAAAAGGTTGGGCAACGGTTCCCAGTGTTTATCATAATGCCTGCCTTGTCGAAGGAACCTGGCAACTTTTAAGGCTCTCTATCGAAATTTAGGGGCATCAAAATCCACAAGACCGCACTTTTTCAGGGCGATCGCCGTCTAAAATAAGCAAAACCCAATGTCCATCTTCTGAGTTCCTTTTATTTTCCCATCATCATGATCAATTCCAGAACAATTTCCGCCCCTTTGCAACGGTTTTGGCAAAATGCCGTGGTGCGCTGGTGGATTGTGGGCATTGCCGCCATGGTGTTGAATATCGTCTTGCTGGATTGGTTTAAGGTGTCCTGGGGATTGGGGCTAACGGTGGCCTCCCTGCTCTCCTCGGAGATCATCACCATTGTCCGTTACGGTGTTTTGGATTTGTGGGTGTTTCGCAATCCCGGCCTCTCCTGGAAACGTTGCTGGGAATATCACATGGCTAACTTTTCCGGCTTCTTTCTCTGGACGTTTATTATTGTTGTCCTCGGCACAAAGCTGCACTGGGATCACAAACTGGCGGCGATCGCCGCGACGATGGTTACTGTTTGTTGGAGTATGGCCACGAACTTTCTCTGGATTTGGCGAAAACCCAAGAAAACCGATCACGGCTCAGAGCTAGACTAACTCGCAAGCAAAGTAAACTAGGAAAAATAACCTTGGTGCTGTCTTAACGAGGATGGGTAACACGATGATCTTCTCCGCTGTCACGATCGCCAAACAATGCTGGACGGGGGCTTTGGCCCTAACCTTGACCCTGGCGGCTAACCTGCCCGCTATGGCCCAATCCATTGACTTAGATGAAGTCCAACGCCAACTTGAACAAAATCCTGAACTGATCCAACAGGCCCAGCAATTATTACTGGAAAATCCTGAGTTGGTGCAACAGACCATGCAACAGCTCTTACAGGATAATCCCACCCTCATTCAAGATATCCAACAAAGACCGGAATTAATGGAACAGGTGGGACGTCAAACCGGCGAAGGCTCGGAAATTGATGACTTTATTCGCCAAAATCCGGATTTGTACGAACAGTTAAAAAATTCCCTGCCGCCCCAGTAGGCGATCGCCCCGCCCAATTAACCATCGCCGTCGGAGAGGAAGTCCCCTATCATATAGGTCTGAAAATCGCCCCTTAAGTTTTTCGATTTTGTCCTATGTCCTTTGTCGGTCTCCATATCCACAGCGACTATAGCCTCCTAGATGGAGCCTCCCAACTGCCGGCCCTCATTGATCGGGCCATTGAGTTGGGTATGCCGGCGATCGCCCTCACGGATCACGGGGTCATGTACGGGGCGGTGGAATTGCTCAAAGTGTGTCGGGGCAAAAAAATCAAGCCGATTATCGGCAATGAGATGTATGTGATCAATGGTGATATTGAAGTCAATAAACGCCATCGTCGCTTCCATCAAGTGGTGCTAGCCAAAAATAATCAGGGTTACAAAAATCTGGTTAAACTCACCACCATTTCCAACCTCAAAGGCATCCAAGGCAGTGGTATTTTTGCCCGCCCTTGTATTAACAAAGAATTATTATCCCAATACAAAGAAGGCTTAATTGTTACCAGTGCTTGCTTAGGGGGGGAAGTGCCCCAGGCCATTTTAAAAGGGGATTATGATCACGCGCTGAAGATTGCTCAATGGTATCAAGAACAATTTGGGGAAGATTATTATTTAGAAATCCAAGATCATGGTTCCATCGAAGACCGCATTGTTAATGTCAATTTGGTCAAAATTGCCCAGGAATTAGGCATTGAAATTATTGCCACCAACGATTCCCACTTTATTTCCTGCAACGATGTGGAAGCCCATGATGCGTTACTGTGTATTCAAACCGCTAAACTAATCACCGAAGAAAAACGGCTCCGTTACAGCGGCACAGAATATCTCAAATCCGCCGACGAAATGCGGTTATTGTTTCAAGATCATTTACCAGCGGACATCATCGAAACGGCGATCGGCAACACCATTAAAGTGGCAGATAAGGTCGAAAACTATAGCATTTTGGGAGAACCTCGCATCCCCCACTACCCCATTCCCCAAGGCCATACCCCCGAAACCTACGTGGGCGAAATTGCCTGGGATGGCCTACTAAAACGCCTTAAATGTCGCAGCCGCGATGACATTCCCCCAGTGTATAAGGAACGGCTGGAATATGAACTGAAAATGTTAGAAACCATGGGATTCTGCACCTACTTCTTGGTGGTGTGGGACTACATTAAATATGCGCGGGATCATGATATTCCTGTGGGGCCAGGACGGGGATCAGCGGCGGGGTCTTTGGTGGCGTACTGCTTAAAAATCACCAATATTGATCCCGTTCACCATGGTTTACTGTTTGAGCGCTTTTTAAATCCCGAACGGAAATCCATGCCCGATGTGGACACCGATTTTTGCATCGATCGCCGGGACGAAATGATCGACTACGTAACCCAAAAGTACGGGGAAGATAAGGTCGCCCAAATCATTACCTTTAACCGCATGACCTCTAAAGCGGTGCTAAAAGATGTGGCCCGGGTGTTGGATATTCCCTATGCGGAATCGGACAAAATGGCCAAATTAATTCCCGTCTCCCGGGGGAAACCGACGAAATTAAAAGTCATGATTTCCGACGAAACCCCAGAGCCGCAATTTAAAGCCCGCTATGACAGTGAACCCTGGGTAAAACGCTGGATTGACATGGCCATTCGTATTGAAGGCACCAACAAAACCTTTGGAGTCCATGCCGCAGGGGTGGTTATTTCCTCGGAACCGTTGGATCAAATTGTGCCCCTACAACGCAACAATGACGGAGCAGTGATTACCCAATATTACATGGAAGACGTGGAAGCCATGGGTCTATTAAAAATGGACTTTTTGGGCTTAAAAAACCTCACCACGTTGCAGCGGGCCGTGGATTTAGTCAAACAAACTCGACAAATTGACTTGGATCTCGATCAACTGCCCTTAGATGAACGTAAGGCGCTAGAAATTCAAGTTCGTACCGGTACTAAGAAATTACCCGATGATGTTAAAAAGACCTATAAACTTTTAGAAGCTGGTGATTTAGAGGGGATTTTTCAGCTTGAATCTTCGGGGATGAAGCAGATTGTGCGGGATCTTAAACCGTCTGGCATTCCTGATATTTCCTC
>JAYKHU010000055.1:0-9255 GCA_035285105.1 Synechocystis sp. | reverse complement strand
GGCACATGGCAATTACGGTTTGTTACCGGGACAAAAAAAGTCCGGCAACGGGCCGGGGTGGTACTAGGCGCGGGACAATATTTACCCAACTGGGTGGGCATTACCCTGGCCTACGAAGCCGATTCGGCCACCACTGGGCGAATGATTAATCGGGTGAGCTTAGGGGCATTAACATTCGTGGTTTCCGGCCCCTGTTGCTGGCAATCTCCCCGCAATTTATTGGCCTTTGACTTTACCCATTTGGAAATCACGTTGGGACTGCTGAAACTCTTTCAAGGCTATCTCGGAAATGGGGCAGAGCGGGAAGCCAAATTTTTCCAGTCATCCATAGGCAAACAGGCCTTTTTTGTCTTTTTTCTGCTGGAAGAACGGGTGATAGCGGCCCGGGGAAAAGGGGGGGGTTTAGCGCTCTGGGTGAAAACTTGACCGGCACTAACTAATTTATTTGCACTAACCAACACTAACAAGGAGACACAATGGGTTTACTGGTTGACGGCGTTTGGCAAGACCAATGGTACGACACCACTAGCACTGGCGGCCGTTTTGTGCGGACAGACGCGCAATTTCGCCATTGGATTACCCCTGATGGATCGGCTGGGCCATCGGGAAAAGGCGGATTTAAGGCCGAGGCCGGGCGTTATCACCTCTACGTTTCCCTGGCCTGTCCCTGGGCCCACCGCACCTTGATTTTTCGCAAACTCAAGGGCTTAGACGGGATGATCGATGTTTCCGTAGTGCATTGGTTGATGCGGGAAAAGGGCTGGACGTTTTCACCGGGGCCTGACGTGGTACCGGATCCGTTATTTCAAGCCGGTTATCTTTACCAAATTTACTTGCAAGCCGATCGCCATTACAGTGGTCGCGTCACAGTGCCCGTGCTGTGGGATAAACAGACCCAGACCATTGTCAATAACGAATCGTCGGAAATCATTCGCATGTTCAACAGCGCCTTTGATGACATTGGCGCAACCCCTGGGGATTATTACCCGGAAGCGCTCCGGTCTGACATTGACGCCCTCAATGACCGGATTTATCACACCGTTAATAATGGGGTTTACAAATGTGGATTTGCCACGACCCAAACGGCCTACGAAGAGGCGATCGCCCCTTTGTTTGAGAGTTTGGATTGGTTAGAAGGAATTTTACAGGATCAGCGATTTTTAACCGGCGAGCAAATTACGGAAGCGGATTGGCGATTATTTACCACCTTAATTCGCTTTGATCCCGTCTATGTGGGGCATTTTAAATGCAATTTGCGCCGCATTCAGGATTACCCCAACCTGGGACGCTATCTACGGGAGTTGTACCATCAACCCGGCATTGCGGAAACGGTTAATTTCCAACACATTAAAGGGCATTATTACGAGAGTCATTTAACCATTAATCCCACAGGCATTGTCCCCCGGGGACCAATCTTGGATTTATCTAATCCCGCTAAATGACCGGAATCTTAGGGAAAAAATAGGATTTGAACTTCACAGCTTTCCCCCCTATAATGCTTGGCAACGGGCAACGGTGTTTTTATTGTTGCTATTACTGGCAATGTTAGGCATGGGTTGCTATTGGGAAAGAAACCCTTGGTCAACGCTCAAGGCAATTTGCCAATATTCTGGGCAATTAAGAACAGATTTTGTGGAATTAACCGGATTTGGTGCCACTCTGATTAATATGGCCGTCACGGGTTTAATGATGACGACTTATATTTTATTAGTGGGCGGGGATTTAAATGGGCCAACCATTGGGGGCATTTTCACTGTGATCGGTTTTGCCGCATTTGGGAAACATCCCGGCAATATTCTGCCCATTTTAGGGGGAATTTATCTGGCGTCTTTGTCAAAGACTGTCACCGCCAATGATGCGGCAATGCTTTTAGCGGCCCTATTCGGAACGACCCTTGCACCGACCGCCGGAAAATATGGTTGGTTTTGGGGCGCTACCGCTGGTTTTATTCATTCGTCAGCAGTACAGAGCGTCGCTGTGTTACACGGGGGCTTAAATTTGTACAACAACGGTTTTGCCGCAGGCATCGTGGCGGCAGTCCTGATTCCCGTCATTGAGATGGCCAAGGAATACAAACCCAAGGGAAATTCCGGCCAAAATACCTGAGACAATCTAGCCAACCAACGGCGATCGCCGATGTCAAAATCCTGCACTTAAATGCGGTACGTCGTTGGTTATTACTGTTCGTTCGCTCATTTTGGGCACGCTTTTGGAATTATCAACAGCAGAATGAGGCTTGTAGCGATCACCAAAGGGTATTGACAAGTGGGGGCTGACGTATGTCAAGCCTCCGCAAAGAAAAATTAGCTTAGTCTAGACGGCTATGGAGTAGGTTGAACGCTATATGTAGCGTTTTCATAAAATCTTTGAACACTAGGAAAAATGAGCGAACCGACAGTCGCTTAGTTCCTTTAACATCATAAGCTTTATGTCCTGGTGTAAGATCTAAGTTATCCCACCCCAAAGAACTTCGCACTCTCCAGTTATCAAGCCTCTTGAATCAACGTGCTGATTCGCCTTTAACCCATGAAAAATGTTTAGTAGTTTCATTAACCAATAAGGGGGCGATCGCCGCTAGGGTAATCACTAAGATGTCGATAAGATCAATGGTGTCGAGTTTGAGTAACTCCCTTAATCCCGGAACCAGTAAGGGCACTAATTGCAACGCTAGGGTTCCCAATACTGCGCCGCCAATGTAAGGGTTATTCGGTAATTTGTGGGACTCGAACACACTATGGCGATCGGATCGACAGCCGTAGGTATGTAGAATTTGGGCGATGGTCAAGCTCATAAAGGCAACGGTGCTGGCCCGGGGACTGAACCCGTATTTCCCCAAGGCGTAACCGTAAGCTGATAACGCACTCACGGAAATCACACTCCCTTCTAGGAAAATTCTGACGTAATCGTCTCGGCTCAAGATCGGTTGGCTGGGATCCCGAGGGGGGTGATCGAGTACATCGGGTTCAGGGGGATCTAGGGCTAAGGCGAGGCCGGGAAAAATATCCGTCACTAGGTTCAACCAGAGGAGTTGCATGGCATTAAGGGGAGCGCCCAACCCCAACGCCGTGGCAGCGGTCATCACCGCGATCTCGCCAAAGTTGGTGGCCAATAGGAAATGAACCGCTTTGCGAATATTGCTATAAACGGTGCGACCCTGGCGGATGGCGTCAATTAATGTGCCTAAATTGTCGTCCTCAATAATCGCATCGGCCACATCCCGCACAATATCGGCCTTGCCCGATCCCATGGCAACCCCCACGTCGGCATATTTCAGGGCCGGTGCGTCGTTAATGCCATCTCCAGTCATGGCCACAATGCGACCATTGGCTTGAATTGCCTTCACCACCTGTAATTTATCAGCGGGACTAATGCGGGCATAAATATTAACCTTGTCCCCTAGGGTTTGTAATTCGGTGGGATCTACTTGGGCGATCGCCACTGCATCCATAATTTCCAACGGGCGATCGCGTTCTAGGCGAATTTGTTTGCCGATCGCCTTAGCGGTGGAGCGTTGATCCCCGGTGAGCATAACGGGAAAAATGCCTGCTTGGTAAAAACCATCGATCAGGTCGGCCACCCCGTCACGGATGGGATCAGCCATGGCCGTTAGCCCCAACCAAATTAAATCCTGTTCGATCGCCGTGCGGTCATCGCCGTGGTTAATTTCGATATTGTGGGTAGGAGTCCCATAGGCAAACCCCAACACCCGTAAGCTTTGCCGGGCCATTTGATGGTTAGTTTCTAACACGGTTTGGCGATCGCCGTCGGTTAAGGGTAAAAATTCCCCGCCATGTAAACGGATTTGACAGAGGGCTAACACCTCTTCGGGACTACCTTTGACCGCCACCCAACTCCCCTGCTGGGGGGTGAGATGGAGGGTGCTCATCACGTTGCAATTTTCGCTACGGTCAAACAGGGCCTGGCGGGGATAATCCTGACATAGCTGGATGGGGTCAACCCCCAAGGCGATCGCCAATTCGATTAAGGCCATTTCCGTGGGGGAACCAGTGATGTGCCATTCCCCCGTAGCAGCGCGATCAACGGTGCAATCATTGCAAAGCACCGCCACTTGCAGCATTTTTTTTAGTTCCGCTGAGGTTGGCTCTTTCGGTAATCCCTCCCCTTGCTGATTTAAAGAAATTTGCGGCAAATTCAGGGTATCACCGTTAATCTCCACCGCCTGAATCAGCATTTTATTTTGGGTCAAAGTGCCGGTTTTATCCAAGCAAATGGTTTGCACCGCCCCCAACGCTTCAACGGCATTTAACCCCCGCACAATGATATGCCGCTCCCGCATTTCCCGAATCCCCAACGCTAAGGTGGTGGTGGCCACCGCTGGTAATCCTTCGGGGACTGCTGCCACCGCCAGGGCGATCGCCGTTTTGAGCATTTCCACAACGCCATAACCCCGTAGTAATCCCAAGCCAAACACTGCCGCACAGATCCCACTACTCAACGCGGCCAGTTGCCCCCCGGCTTCATCTAATTGTTTTTGCAAAGGGGTTTGGGGGGCATCCCCTTCCCCCAGTAATGCGGAAATTTGTCCCATTTCCGTCCGCTCCCCCGTGGCCACCACCAGCCCTAGTCCCTCGCCAGCGGTAATAAATGTCCCTTGGTAAAGTAAATTACGGCGATCGCCGAGGGGAATATGCTCCCCCGTCAGAACCTGTGGCGATTTATGCACCGGTACACTTTCCCCGGTCAACATCGACTCATCGACGCATAAATTATCCCCTTGCAGTAACCGCAAATCCGCCGGCACCGTCAACCCGGCTTTTACCGGCAAAATATCCCCTGGCACCAGGTTGTCACTAGCAATGGCCACCATTTGACCCTCCCGAATGACCGTCACTGGCGGATGGCCATCTTGGTAAAGCCCCCGCACAATTTTTTCCGATTCACTCTCGGTGACGTAACCAATCACCGCATTAATGGCCACCACTCCCATAATGGTCACCGTATCGGCCAAACCGCTGGTGATGCCAGAAAGGACGGCGGCCCCAGTCAGCAACGCTACGGGGATGGAGTTGAATTGCTCTAGGAAAATTCGCCATTCCGAGCGGGGGGGCGTTTTTTTGAGTAGGTTTTGCCCGTACTCTCCTAACCGCTGCTCGGCGATCGTCGTGGTTAATCCTGCCGTGGGGGACGTTTCAAACTGCTCAAGTAACCCCTCTATTTCCTGGTGATGCCAGGGTTGAGACGGTGGGGAGACATCAGGGGTCGGGGTCTCTGACATAGGGGGCGGTTTAACCGAAGGGCTGGAAGGGGCATGGGTTGGCAGGGCGTTGGCGATCCGCTGGGCTAACTCCGTAACGGACAGGATTGGATCGAATTTCACCAACACATTGCCGGTGACCGGATTGGCAGAAATGTAACGAATTTGGGAGTGTTGCCGGAGTTGCGTTTCCAAGCACTGCTGACAGGCCGGGGAGCGATACAGCGCATCGACGCGAAAGCGGGCGCGCCCAGGAACTTTCGTGTGGAGGGGCACAATCACGACGACTCTGGCTCATTGGCGGGTGGTGGGGAAGCGGGGGCCTCATGGGGCAGTCCTTCATGGTCGGGGAAATTCAGTTTAATGAAGGTATCAAAGGCGTACCAGGCGGGCACATACCAAGGAATATCTTTGAGGCGAATCCCTTGTTCCATAAATTGCCGGATGGCGATCGCCCCAAAGGCAGCGGGGATGAGTAGTCCCAGATCCACCTCGTTACCCGTTACGTCCCTCGCCCACTTATTCAATTCCTCTGCGGCCCCAATCAAACTGATGGAAATTAAGCTCCTTTCTCCCCCGTTGATCAGGCCGGACTGGGATTGAGCCCGATGCTCCGCCACTTTTTCCGCCACGGTTTGTTGAATCTCGGCCCACCGGTCCTCAATCTGCTCCTGGGTAACGGCAAAGCGTTCCTGGGCTGATTCGGCGATCGCCCTCAGCCACGGCTGCTCTAACCCCGTTGCCACAGAAACGGCGATCGGAAGTTGGAATAGGATTTCCCAGGGTTCAAAACCGATCTGCCAGATTAGATCATCAATACGCTCTACACTCTCTGTCATCGTTTCCCCTCCTAACGCTTGTCACTCAACAACGTTGGATATCGTCTTTGTCACCCACTCGGCAACATGTGTTATTGGCTCGCTCCTTCACACCATCTCTCTATCTCTATTCTATTCCACGGCTTTTTGACCTGTAGGAATTTCTCCGTAGTACCAAGCTGACTTTTATGCCTAATCAATCAATTTGGGATAAATTAACATCAATGAAAAATAGGAAAGGGTTAATTGGGGATATTTTGACAACGGATAATAAACTCGTTCCTTTTCGGTGGAAACCTGTTCAATGACCCAAGCCCGGTCTAACAAATGGCGATCGCCTAAAATTTGCCACACGGTTTCATACACCAGTCGTACTTTCATTAAAACGATCACATCGGCCCAATCCAAGGCAGATTGCAACGCCTGGGGATCGTAGAGGGCCGGTAATACGGCGAGTTGTTGATCTTGGCACGTCAACGGCATCTGTAATGCTGAGGCAGCAGCAAAGGGAGAACTGACCCCAGCAATCCGTTCAATGATCACCTCAGGGTGATGGGTGTGGAGGGTTTGGGCTAAATAGGTAAAGGTGCTGTAAAAACTAATATCCCCTTCACAGGCAAAAGCCACGTCCAAACCCTGGTCAAGATAGGCCCAAACCTGGGCTGCTGCTTGTTCCCAAGCCGCTGTCAACGTTGCCGCTGTTTGCACATAGGGAAAATTCAGCGGTAATTGATGTTGGTGGGGCAACAGATGGGGGGTAATGATAGTTTCGGCGATGCCCGATCGCCCGTTAAGACCCGCTGGAAACGCCACGACGGCCGCAGACTGTAACGCCTTTAGCCCTTTAAGGGTAATTAACTCCGGATCCCCAGGTCCCACACTAATTCCCGTTAGCTTACCAAGGGTCATGGGGACTTATTGGGGAGTGGGAGCCGCTTTGGGTTTCGGCTCTGGTTTCTGGGTGGAGGGGGTCGCCGGTTTAGGTTTTTGGGCGAGGGTGGGGGTCGGCGCTGGGGGGGTGATGCCTTTGTAGTGTTGATACACCGTGCGGGAAATGTCTTGGATGAGAGTCCGCCCCGCCACATCATTGTAGGGACGGGTGGCCATCACTGCACCGACGTAGCGCTTGCCATTGGGCATATCAATGACCCCGGCATCCCCCAAAATGGTGCCGATATCACCGGTTTTATGGGAAATAACCGCATCGGGTTCTAACCCCTGGGGCAGTAACGTCCGGGTTTTGGTTTGCTGCATAATGTCCAACAGGCGATCGCGGGATTTCAGGGACAGTAAATTGCCGTCCTGTAATTTGACCAGTACCATGGCTAAGTCCTGGGGACTGGTGGTATTGGTGCCTTCTAAATCAGGGAGGGGATTATTGAGTTTGGTATGGGGCATTTGCCAGGCTTGAAACTGTTGATTCAGTTTTTCCATCCCCCCTAAGCGCTGAATCAGCATGTTCGTGGCAGTGTTATCACTGATCACAATCATTTTAGTGACCACTTCCAAGGCACTATAGCTATCCCGTTTCCCCAATTCATACTGCATCGTGCCCGCACCACTGCCCACCACATCTTTGGTGAGGGGAATGCGCTCATGGAGTTGGATTTTACCCTGGTCAACGGCTTGGAAAAAGGCGATCGCCACCGGAATTTTAATGGTGCTGGCGGCGGGTAAGGCCTGGTTGCCATTGAGACTCACAAACTGCCCATTATCCACATCAATAAAGTAGGTATAGGGGACAATTTTAGGGCCTTGGGTGGTGGCCAATTTGGTTAATTTCTTTTTTAAAGCGGCACTTTCCTGGGTCGGGGTCACCCCGGTGGATTGCGCGGGACTCACCAGGGATACTTCTTTAGACCCCATCGGGGTCGGCGATTGATTGGCGGCGGTGGCGGAGGAGGGCCAGAGCCATGGGGCGTTAACCTTCGTCCAATCGGACACAGACGCGGCCACTTGCTGGGGGTAGATACGATTTTGGGGATTTGTGGCCGTTTCATCGTCGCGGTTAACCGTATCCTGATCGGCGTTAATAAACCGTGTTGGGGTCAACGTGGTTAAGGTGGTGCCGGCGATCGCCCCTAGCCCGATCCCAATGATTCCCACCCGGAGGCAACCCATGACACTCCGTTGCCATAACGTGGGGGGCTTACTGGCTTTTTTGAGTCGAGTCGGCGTTTGCCGTTTATCAATGGGTTCAGCCACGATGGACAGGGCTGATAGGTGGGGATTACCCGCTGAAGTTGAGGATGGGGTCTGATTCGGAAAGGTCGCGACAGTGGCGGAGGAGACAACACGAAGGTTGCGACGTTGAGACCGGCGGGATTTAGGACGGGGCATGGACGTTAGGACAATGAGCGGTGAGAAGTGCAAAAACTAAAACATTCTCCAGGGCGATCGGGCTAACCGTTACGACTCCCCTGACGATTGCTGATCTTGACTTGACTGAGGCGTTAATTGTTGCGCTAGCCAATCAACTTGACCCAAAATGCCTCGCAATAGGGCCACCTCATCTTCGCTTAGGCCAGATCGTTGATAAATACGCTTTAATTTTGCCATCCTAGCAGTGGCCGTGTGGGGATACAGCACTTGGATATCCAATAAGGTTTTTTCTAAATGACGATAATACCCTTCTAGGTATGCTGCACTGGCGAGGGGATGGTCCGGGGGAGCGATTGACGGGGGCGCAGTAGCCGGAAGGGTTGGTTCCACGGTGCTTTGATGGAGTTCATAGGCACAGACGGCGACAGCTTGGGATAGGTTCAAAGACGGATAACCGGGATCAACGGGGATTTTGACAAAGCGATGGGCATAGTTCAATTCTTCGTTACTTAACCCTTTATCCTCCCGACCAAAGACGAGGGCGCTGGAGACGTTGGGGGCCAACAACCAGGGCAACGCTTGACGGGGCGTTTCTAATGGGGATTGCAGGGTTCGCTCCCGGGCCGTGGTAGCAATCACCCGTTGGCAATTTGCTAAGGCGATCGCCAATGAATCGACGACCTTTGCCTGGCTGAGGACATCCTTCGCATGAACTGCCATGCGCTGGGCCGTTTCACCGCACCAATCACATTGGGGATTGACCAACACCAATTGGCTCAGCCCCATGTTTTTCATCACCCTGGCGATCGCGCCCACATTCAGCGCCCCTTGGGGTTCCACAATGACAATCGAAAGCCCGTCTTTATCATCCATCCTTGACTACACCATTGGTTACAACTC
>JAYKHU010000054.1:0-18637 GCA_035285105.1 Synechocystis sp. | reverse complement strand
GGCTCAGCCCCATGTTTTTCATCACCCTGGCGATCGCGCCCACATTCAGCGCCCCTTGGGGTTCCACAATGACAATCGAAAGCCCGTCTTTATCATCCATCCTTGACTACACCATTGGTTACAACTCAGCCATGATCGGGAGTTAAGGGATATGGCACCGCCTCCATCAGCCCGTATTACGCATCCCAGCAGCGATGCCGTTGATGGTCAGTAAGGCGCCCCGCAGCAATTCTTCCTTGGAATAACGACGATAGCGCACACCGCTGGCCTCTGCTTCTTGGGTCACCTGTCGTAGGCGTTTCAACAGTGAAATTTGTAATAAGCCGAGGGGGACAATGGTGCGATTCCGCAATAGCACTGATCGTTGTAAGGAGCGATCACCGTCGAGGAGGTGGGGATGGGCCGTAATTTCCATGGCCAGATTTCGGGTGAGTTGATACTCTTTTTTGATTTGTTGGAATAAACGATCAAAACGTTCCCGGTCCTCGGGTTTAGATAATTCTTGAACGTAATGGGAGGCGATGGTCAAATCCACTTTGGACAGGGTCATTTCCACTTTCGAGACCACCATGTTGAAGAAAGGCCATTTGAAATAGAAATAGCGCAACAACTTCATGTTTTTAACGGGGTCTTGATCCACAAAGGTTTTTAATGCCGTCCCCACCCCATACCAAGCGGGGAGCAGGAAACGGGTTTGTGTCCAACTAAACACCCAAGGAATGGCCCGTAAACTACTCAGATCCGCTTTGCCCCCTTTGCGACGGGCCGGGCGAGAACTAATTTGTAGCTCGCTAATTTCCGGAATGGGGGTGACGGACAAGAAGAAATCTAAGAAGTCTGGTTCTTCATAAATCAAGCCCCGATAGGCTTTGCGGGCCGTTGCCGCCAGCTCTTCCATAATCCGGTTCCAGGGTTCAATGAAGTCAAAACTACTTTTCAGTAAACTGGCCTGAATCACCGCAGTGGTCAGGGTTTCCAGATTATACAGGGCTAATTCCGGTAGGGAGTATTTCGACGCCAACACTTCCCCTTGTTCAGTAATTTTAATCCGCCCATCAATCGTTCCCGCCGGCTGGGCCAAAATCGCTTTATAGGCAGGGCCGCCCCCCCGACCCACGGAACCGCCCCGACCGTGGAACAACCGTAAAATGATCCGATGTTGTTGGGCAACGGCTTGTAAGGCTTTTTGGGCCTTGTGAATTTCCCAGTTACTACTGAGAAAACCGGAATCTTTATTACTGTCGGAGTAGCCCACCATGATTTCTTGCAAGTTACCGGGATTGAGCAGGGCCGGGGTAATGGGGACTTGGTAAAAATCGGAGGCTTGGGCTTCTAGGTCCGCCAGGGCCTCATAACTCCCCGCCAAGGTGGCCCGATAAAACCGCAGTTTAAAGAGAGAGTCCATAATGCCCGGGGCATTTTTGAGATCCTCAACGGTTTCAAATAACGGCACAATGCGAACGGTGTTGGCGGCGGTGGCGGGATCGTACAGCCCCGCTTCCTTGGCGAGTAACAATACCTCCAACACATCACTGGCATCGTTGGTCATGCTGATGATGTAGGTTTGGCAAATATCCACCCCAAATTCCGCTTGGAGATGGCGCAGGGTCCGCAGGGTTTCAATGGTTTCACAGGTGCGCTCTGAAAAGGGAATTTCCTGGGGAATCAAGGGGCGGCGGGTTTGTAGTTCCTGCCCTAACCATTCCAATTTTTCCGCTTCGCCCATCTCATCGTAGGGGGTGGTTAAAACCCCCATATACGCAGCAATTTCGGCGATCGCCTCGGCATGGCGGGAGGATTCTTGGCGGAAATCCAATTGGGCCAGGTTGAAGTCATACACCTCGAGTTGGGTAATTAGATTTTGTAACTCTAAGCAGGTCAACCCCGTTTCCGAAAGATTGCGTTGGATCAGACGTAATTCCGTGAGCAGTTCCTGCCCCGTCCGATAATGGTTTTCGGCGGGCATTTTGATCATCACTTGCCGTTCATCCGGGTTAGCCAGCCGTTCGTTGCGCCGTAGGGTATTTTCCAACCGCCGGGTAATGTAGGCCAACTTCATCCGGTAGGGTTCTTGGCGATAACGCAGGGATAATTCTTCGTAAATATCCGGCAGTTGAATGCGGTCCCGCTCTAGGGAATCCAGTAATTCCTGGGAAACTTTACACCAATGTAAGGAGGGACTGAGGATGGCGACCAACTCATTCAACCCATACAAATATTTACCTAACACCAACCCCCGTTGATAACAGGCCGTTTGCCAGGTTACTTCCGGGGTAACAGAGGGGTTCCCATCCCGATCGCCACCGACCCAGGAACCGAAGTAACAGAAATTAGCCCGGGGAGCGCGTAACCGGGGAAAGGTTTCCTTTAGGGCCTGTTGTAAGCGCTTTGACAGTTCCGGGATGGTATCAAACAGCACTTCATCGAAATAGTGGAGGGAATAATCCACCTCATCCAGGACGGTGGGCTTAAATTGGTGTAACTCGTCGGTGCGCCACCAAAAGCGGATTTCCTCAGTGAGTTGGGCGATCGCCGTCTGGGCATCCCAGGTGTTGAGCCAATCCCGGCTACTGACAGCCCCCTGTAACTGATCCAGCTTGCGGAGGATGCGGTCAACTCGCCGTTGCTTGCGGCGAATGGTATGGCGCACAATTTCCGTGGGGTGGGCGGTAATCACGAGGCGAATATCGAGGTGGTCCAACAAATTTTGAATATGTTGGGGGGGGACATTCAGCCGTTTTAATTCCTTCAACAACCATTGAAACGTTCCCACCGAGGCTTGGACATCATTCTTATCAATTCCCACGGGCAGCGGTTCCGAGGACGACCCAAACTTCAGGGGCGGCACAATTTCCTCTTCATTGCCCGCCTGTTCATAGAAATTGGTTTCCTGGGAAGCTTCCCAACGGTTACGCTGTTGTTCGTTTTGTTCGTAATGCTGTTCAACAATATTAATTAATTGAAAATATAAGGCAAAGGCCCGGGCCGCCCGGATGGCGTCATTCAACTCCAACTGCTCGATCCGTTGGGTGATGCCCATAATCACCGCTTCAGAAATCTCACTGGCGATCGCTTCATGGGTTCCCTGCAGCCGTAGCTCCGTGAGTAAATCGACTAATTCCTGACCACACTCACTTTGTAATACCTGTTCCCATAGCTCTTCAACGAGTTTCAACCGCTGATACAGCACTGACTCCTCATCGGAATTGATCGCATTACCATTGGTGGAAACATTGACGGAAAGACCGGAAGCAGGAACTGCCAAATTCATGGGAACCTCTAGGACAAAATTAATAAAGCAAACGATTCGCTTTGACGCTTTGCTACTCTACAAGATACTACGGGATCAGCTTGCATTGACGCCGCATCAATCGTTACCGCCCACTCCTATTTCACACCTAAAACTAGTACTTATAGCGTCGGTTTTGATTAACCCCCTTCAATCATAGGCGTAAATGTTGAGCCTCCTAACCAGAAATCTTAGGCTTAACAGCCCCAGCGGCTGGGGTGATGTCATTATTTAATCACTTTCGGCATCCTTGGGTTACTCTTAGCCTTGGTAGTCTAGTCCATGGGAAATTTATGTTATTCAAAAACACCTTAGGGGTAATGGGCGTAGGGGTCATTGGTGCCCTAATGGCGATCGCCCCGGTGCAAGCGGAAACCGTGTTGGAGAGAGTGGCCCGCACCGGGGAATTAAAGGCCGCAACCCGGGCGGACGCAGTCCCCTTTGGGTTTGAAACACCGGATGGAGAGTTGGGGGGCTACGGGGTTGACCTCATTGGCTTAATTGGGGCTAAGTTAGCGGAAAAAACCGGCAACCCCCTCGCCGTGGAGTTAACAACCGTCACCTTGACCAATCGTTTTAAGGCGATCGCCGCCGGGGAGGTGGATATTGTTTGCGAAGCAACCACCATCACCCAGGAGCGACTAGAAACGGTGGATTTTTCCGTTCCCTTTTTCATTTCCGGGGCTAAGTTTTTAATCAAGCAAGAAGCAGCGGACAATTTTAATGTGAACGGAAGCCTGGAAGAAGTTCCCATTGCCTACATTGCCGGCACCACCACCTTTGAGATCATCCCTAAAATTTATCCTTTAGCGAAATGGGTTCCCGTCACCGATCGCCAAGCCGGGATTGAGCAATTAGATGGGGGGCAGGTGACCGCCGTGGCCAGTGATGGCATTCTGCTCGTGGGGGAACTGATTAAACAAGGCAAAAACCCTAAAGACTATGCTTTGGGGCCCTATCAACCCATGACCACCGAACTCTATGCCTGTATGTTGCCCAAAGGCGATGCGGCCTGGAAACGGTTTGTTGATGAGGCGATCGCCAGTGAGGAAAACCACGACTTACTCGAAGAATGGTTCAACCTGGACCAGCAAAATGTGGTGCGAGTCGATCCCCGCTAAGGTGTTTCAAATCCCCGCATGACCCAACGCTAAGCCAGTGGCCAACATCCCAAACACCAAAAAGGGTTGGGCACTGGCTTGGTACTTAACATCGTTTTCCAGGGGATTACGGAGAAAATACATATCTTGAAACGTCATTTGAGGAATTAATAAGAGCAACACAATGGTCGCGTACAACTGTTGATGGACATAAATGAGATAGCCCGCAATGCCCGCTTGGAACACGTCGATCATGATGACGCAGATCCACGCCGCCGTCCCGATGCCAAACATCACCGGCAACGACTTCAGCCCCAGTTGGCGATCGCCCTCCACACTTTTAAAATCATTAACCACCGCAATGCCCAGCCCCGCCAGGCTATAGATCAGGGTCAACACCATAATCGTGCCATTCAATGTTCCAAATAGGGCATGGCCGGCCCACCAAGGCAGGGCAATGTAACTAGCCCCCAGGGCGTAGTTCCCCAACCAACCATTTTGCTTCAGTTTCAACGGTGGCGCCGAATAAATATAAGCCACCAATGCCCCCCCGAGGGTTAACACCGTCATGATGGGAAAGTCGTGGCCAGCCCACAAATCCAACCCATAGGCAACCCCAATTCCCCCCAGCAACAACAAAAGAATTTGGGTCACCACTTGGCGAATGGAAATCGCACCGGACGGAATCGGCCGATAGGGTTCATTAATGGCGTCAATGTCGCGGTCATAGAAATCATTCAATGTTTGGGTATAGCCAGTCATCAACGGCCCGGACAGCAACATACAGGTCAACGCTTTTAGGAAATCTTCCACAGACCAGATATAGCCGCCAGATGACGCGGCACCACAAACCACACCCCAAATCAGGGGAATCCAGGTGATCGGTTTCATTAATTGCAGCCGGATTTTCCAGATCGAGGTTTCCCCGGACGCTGCTCCTTTCATGCCCAATAACTGACGGGCTTTTCCTTGGTTATCGCCGGTATTTTCTGTGTTAGACATAGATTGTTTCGTGGGCTGACGTACCCCAAAAATACGGATTAAGCCTATCATTCTTGGGGTTGGGGGCGCTACTCAGGCTAGATAAAAAGTTCTTTGGGGAAAAGCGACCATTGACAAGTGGCTAAAAAATTTCCGTCGTTAAGGTCTCTTTCAAATGCTGCAACCCTTTCTTGAGCCGCCGTGACACCGTAATCACACTCACCCCCAACTGTTCGGCGGTTTCCCGATGGGTCAAATCATGTAAGAAGACAAATTCTAAAATGTGGCGGGTGCGATCCTCTAACTGAGCTAGGGCTTGCTGTAAACGAATTTGGTCCTCTTGACTGAGTTGAAAGCTGCGAAAGTCATGGTCCGCTAAGCAATCCCCTAAGTTAACCTGAGATTCATCATCCCCGGCGACTTTAACGTCCAGACTCAATGGCTCTCGATTTTGCACGGCTAACTTCGCCGCTTGCCAATCCGCTAAGGTCACCTGTAATAGTTCCGCTATTTCTAAATCACTGGGCGAACGGTCATATTGTAACCGGAACTCCCGCTGAACGGAGATCGCCTGACGACTCAACTCAATCCATTTACGGGGAATACGGACACAATGCCCCTTATCCCGCAGAAAATGTTGAATTTCTCCCCTAACGTAGGGAATGGCAAAGGAACTAAACGCATGTCCTTTGCTGATGTCAAATTGTTCAATGGCCCTAATTAATCCTAAACAGCCCACTTGTAACAGATCATCAAAGTTTTCACCGCACTGGGCCGCCCAATGGTGGGCCTCTTTACGCACCAATCCCAAATTCACTTCCAGAATCTGATTGCGGATATCAATGTCTTGACAATCCGCATAGGTTTTGAAAAGGGTTAGGGTTTCGAGCTTTAGGGTTTCACTGGTGGCCTTGGTCATTGGTTTAGGAGGGCGTTAGGATTCACAAAATCACAGGATAGTCAAAAAAATTAACAAAAGCGTTCGTCAGGGTAAGGGCGTTCACAGGCCATGGGTTTAGACGCTGATAATTAGAAGCGGTTTTTTCCCATGGAGCGCCGGTCACTCATCCTTAACGTCACACTTTCCGTTGGGGGCGCTGATCCTGACTTACTCTATCGGTAATTAGCGCAAAGGAGCATCAGCAGATATATCGAGAAAAATTTTTTTTACCGTAAAGTACACTACCAGAGATTACGGAACATTAGACACAAAAAGTCGCCATGGGAAGTGATTCGAGTCACAAAAAGTAAACATTCTTCCTAGGCAAGGGACGTGGGCAACTGGTCGGGGGTCGAAATCGTCCCGTGAACCCCGTAAAATAAAGCCATCTTTACATCCGTAATTACCGTTGTGACTAACGTGACCTTTCCTGAGTGGCCCCTTTTTCTGCAACAACTCCTTGACCGGCAATCCTTATCCCGTCAACAATCGGTTCAGTTGATGCAAGGTTGGTTGGCCAACGTCATTGATCCCGCGTTATCGGGGGCGATTCTGGCGGCCATTCAGGCGAAGGGGGTATCCGCAGCGGAATTGACCGGGATGGCGGAAGTGTTGCAAGAGCAATCCCAATCCCCGACTTTTACAGCGGTTCAGCCCCTAGTGGATACCTGTGGTACTGGGGGAGATGGAGCTTCAACGTTTAATATTTCCACCGCAGTGGCCTTTGTGACGGCGGCGGCCGGGGTCAACGTAGCCAAACATGGCAACCGTTCAGCATCGAGTAAAGTTGGTTCTGCTGATGTGTTAGAAGCCCTGGGGATCAACTTGCAAGCGGACTCAGAACGGGTCGCGGCGGCGGTCAATGAGGTGGGCATTACATTCCTGTTCGCTCCGGGGTGGCATCCCGCTTTAAAAAGCGTAGCCCCCGTCCGCAAGACACTGAAAGTACGGACGATTTTTAACCTACTAGGGCCATTGGTGAACCCATTACGCCCTTCAGGCCAGGTTATTGGGGTTTACAGCCCGGAATTTTTAAGCGAAATGGCGATCGCCCTGCAAAATCTGGGGACTCAAAAGGCGTGGGTTGTCCACGGTCGAGAAAAGTTGGATGAAGCCGGTCTGGGCGCTCCCACTGATATGGCTGGGTTTAATCAAGGTAGTGTGGTGACGGAAACCCTAGATCCCGGTGGGCTGGGATTAACGTCTGCATCGTTAGCAACTCTGAAAGGCGGGGCCGTTACCGAGAACGTGGAAATCTTAACCCAGGTCCTGCAAGGAAAAGGCACCCAGGCCCAAACTGAGGTTGTGGCCCTCAACGCCGCCCTCGCGTTACAGGTCGGTGATGCCATCGCCTGGGGGGAACACCAACAGGGGATCGCGTTGGCAAAAGATATTCTACGCCAAGGGGCAGGCTGGGATAAGTTGCAGCAATTAGTACAGTTCTTACAAGGGTAAGGACGTCGTTCCAAAGACGCCCAAGGCTGTCTGTATAAAATGAGACGAGTTAATCAAACGTAACAATTCCCCGGGGGAGAAAACTGCAAAGCTGAGGGTTTTAGGGTGTGCCGTGATCAGGCGCACCTTTTCTCATAATCCAACAAAATCCAGTTAATCCCTTGTGACAAAGGGCTTTCAGGTTGCTATACGCGCCGTTACCTGTCTAACGCCCAATCGTAATGAGGGTCGCCACTCTCACAAAAGCTTTACAAAACTTAAAGAATTGTTTACTATTATGAATGGATAGATCCCTGCCATTCTCTTTGATCCCAGACTTAGAAAAATGGTTGACCGCTTGATGGACTGCCCCGTTCCCAGCTTCGGTTCCTACCCTCGTCTTGTTGTTCGCGTCTGCCCTGTCCTCCATCACCGTAGCTCCCCCCGCCTAGGGACTAATTAGCTAATGGTTGTGAGAGTCGTTGAAGGCATGACACTCACTGGGTTTCTTGGTCTCACACTGCGAATACCATATTGAATTCCCTCTACCCATGATGACTGCTAGAACCACCCCCGACTCCGTCCGCGCCTACCTCAGAGAAATTGGTCGCGTTCCACTGCTCACCCACGAAGAAGAAATTCTCTATGCCAAACGGATTCAACGGGTCGTAAAGTTAAACGAAATTAAAGAGTCCCTGACCAACGAGAAAGGTCAGCCCCCTACCCCTAGCGAGTGGGCTAAGGCCGCAGATTTGTCGATTCCGGCCCTAGAGAAGGCGATTGAAGCAGGGGAACTCGCAAAACGCAAAATGGTAGAAGCAAACCTGCGTTTGGTGGTGTCGGTGGCCAAAAAATATCTCAAGCGCAACTTAGACCTCTTAGACCTCATCCAAGAAGGCACCATTGGTATGCAACGGGGGGTTGAAAAATTTGATCCCACCAAGGGCTACCGTTTTTCCACCTATGCTTACTGGTGGATTCGCCAAGCCATTACCCGGGCGATCGCCGAAAAGAGTCGCACGATCCGCCTTCCGATTCACATTACGGAAAAACTCAACAAGATTAAGAAAGCACAACGGGAATTATCCCAAAAGAAAGGTCGGGCTGCGTCCATTGCCGAATTAGCGGACTTTTTGGAGCTGACCCCCAAGCAGGTGCGGGACTATTTGGAACGTTCTCGCCATCCCCTTTCCCTCGATTTACGGGTAGGGGATAACCAGGATACTGAGTTAGGGGATTTGTTGGAGGATGATGGCCCCTTACCCGAGGATTTTGCCACCTACTCTTCCCTGCAACTGGATTTAGAGAACCTCATGGCTGAATTGACCCCCCAACAGCGGGAAGTGTTAATTCTTCGTTTTGGGTTAAATGATGGTCAGCCGTTAACCCTGGCTAAAATCGGTACCCTGCTCAAAATTAGTCGAGAACGGGTGCGACAAATTGAACGGGAAGCGCTGACTAAACTACGCAAACGCAAGTCAATGATTCAAGAGTATTTGGCTAGTTAGTCAGCTTGGCGGCAAATTCAGGGGGCAACTTAAAGTTAAAGAAATATTACAAAGCAGTGGGGGTGAACGGCGATCGCCTTATTGTATAAGATTTAGCGCCTGTTGTTGCTATGGATAGGCGTTAAGTTTAAAAAACATTTTTAAATTCATCTTCACTGTCTATGTTCCCCACCGTTCGTCCCCGCCGCCTCCGTCAAACCCCTGCCCTACGCCGTATGGTGCGGGAAAATACCCTCACCGTTAATGATTTGATCTATCCCCTCTTTGCAGTCCCGGGGAGCAGGGTGGCTAAGGAAGTGGTTTCCATGCCGGGGGTGTATCAACTGTCGGTGGACAAAATTGTGGATGAGGCGAAGGAGGTTTACGACCTAGGGATTCCGGCAATTATCCTATTTGGGATTCCTGAAGATAAGGATACGGACGCCACGGGGGCCTGGCATGATTGTGGCATTGTGCAAAAGGCGACGGAAGCAGTTAAAAAAGCCATTCCCGATCTGGTGGTAATTGTAGATACCTGTTTGTGTGAATATACCAACCACGGCCATTGTGGTTATTTAGAAACGGGGGACTTAACGGGGCGGGTGTTGAATGATCCCACCTTAGAATTATTGAAAAAGACGGCGGTGTCCCAGGCCAATGCCGGCGCCGATATTATTGCACCGTCGGGGATGATGGATGGCTTTGTTCAAGCAATTCGGGAAGGGTTAGATGCCCACAATTTTCAAGATATTCCCATTCTTTCCTATGCGGCTAAATATGCCTCGGCTTACTACGGCCCCTTCCGGGATGCGGCGGAGTCTTCCCCCCAATTTGGCGATCGCCGCACTTACCAAATGGATCCTGGCAATAGTCGCGAAGCCCTCAAGGAAGTGGAATTGGATTTATTGGAAGGGGCCGACATGGTGATGGTCAAACCAGCGTTATCCTACATGGATATTATTTGGCGCATCAAAGAAATGACCAATCTTCCCGTTGCAGCCTATAACGTTTCTGGGGAATATTCCATGGTCAAGGCCGCTGCCTTAAACGGGTGGATTGATGAGAAAAAAGTAGCCTTGGAAACCTTAACCAGTTTTAAACGGGCCGGGGCCGATTTGATTTTGACCTACCACGCTAAGGATGCGGCCCGCTGGTTGCAGGAAACAGAATAAAGGCTCATTGATCCCGACGGTGGTTAATGAATTGGCGACAATGCTGACGATAGTCACTGTCAAGGAAAAGCGACTGGAGCGATTGCCACTGGGTCCAACACTGGAGGCGATCGCCGTGGAAAATCGCCTCTAACTGGGGGCTTAACCGGGCTAACTCCACATCTAAACAATCCTCAATTAATTGGCGCAGCACGAAACTATCCTGGAGATTCCCCAAAATATCCTGCACCTGTTTAACCTGGTTCAGTAACTTTTGGTAATCCTCGCCGTAACAATCACTAAACAGTTCCATTTGGTAACGGGTGCGCTTGGCAACTTTGCGGAGATCGTGCAAGGTTATTTCTTGATGATTTAATTCCCCTTGAACCACCGTCTTAGTAAGGGGCCGGCACCGACGTCCCAGACCGTGGGTTGCTTCTGGATCGGGTTCTGTGCCCACTAACCACCCCGGATGGCAAAAAAATTGACTGAGTTGGGGGAGTAACAAATCGGGCAGTAACGGTGCGATGGGGAGCGCCCCAATGGGGGTAATTTGGGGGGAGGCTAACCACGGCTGCCATTGGGCTTTAAACTCAATAAATTTCCCCTGGGCTAATAATTTACGGGTGGCTTTCACCGCCTGTTTACGGTCTTTCTTTAACTGTTTCAGCACACGATCCAACGCTTTTCGCTCCGCTGACGGCAGATGGGGATAATATTTTTCGGCTAAAATCCCCTGCAAAACATCGTTATCCCGCTGTACCCCTAACACCCGCGCCATGCGACCGATTTTGTGATCTGAGATGGCAGCGGGCAACACCACCGCCATCCCAAAACCGGCGATCGCCGACCGTAACCGTCGCATTCCCACCCGTAATTGATGTAAGTCTTCGGGGTCTTTATCCTTGAGAACCCTCGGCTCGTACTTAAAAATCCTGTCGCTATGGTGTTCAAATGCCAGGATTGCCCTATGCCCAAAGGTATCTGTGAGGGGAGTCATGCCAATATCCCTATGAAGCGTATTCATTACCCCTATCCTAGGACAGGATTTTGATCATTGATGGGTCATGGCAGGCAAAACCAGGGCCAAATAATTTAGCTAAATGTTCTAATCATCGGGCGCAGTATCCCCAAAATTATAGGGTAGGCTGTTAGATGTTGTTTGCTTCTCTCCCCTATGTCCACCGCCTCGACTATCCCCCTAGAGGGATTAACCCTGCCCCAGACAACATCCCAAGCGGTGAATGCGTTGCCCGTTAACCGTCAAACGGCGATCGCCAAGGCGTTAAGCAACCCTGATCGCCTTCCCGAACACTGGGTAGAACCGGGCACTGTGGCTGAATTGCAACAAATTATTGAACATTGTCAACGGCAGCGGGTTGGCCTACTCCCCTGTGGTAGCGGCAGCAAATTAGCTTGGGGAGGTCTGGGTCGTCCCGTGGCGCTGGTGGTCAGTAGTGGTCAATTAAACCGTGTCATTGACCATGCTGTGGCGGATCTCACGGTAACCGTTGAAGCAGGGGTGAAATTACAAGATTTACAGGCATTGCTCCAACCCTATCAACAGTTTTTGCCCCTCGATCCCCTCTATGCCGATCACGCAACGGTGGGGGGGATTATGGCCACCGGTAACGCGGGCAGTTGGCAACAACGCTATGGCGGGGTTAGGGATTTAGTGTTGGGGTTTTCCTTTGTGCGCTGGGATGGCAAAGTCGCTAAGGCCGGAGGACGGGTGGTTAAAAATGTGGCGGGCTATGACCTGATGAAATTATTCACTGGCTCCTATGGCACTTTGGGGTTTATTTCCCAAATTACCTTTCGTTTATATCCGTTACCGCCGATTTCCCAAACCGTAGTTTTAGCCGGTAGTGCCGAAAATTTGTCCGAAACAGCCCACACTCTCCGGCGATCGGGGTTAACCCCCACTGCAGCGGAACTGTTATCACCGGCATTAACAGCAACATTAGGACTCGGTGATCAACTCAGTTTAATACTCCGGTTCCAAAATGTGCGGGAAGTGGTTCACGCCCAGGTGGATCAGGTAATACAACTCGCCCAGGCAATGACCTTAAGCACTCATCGTCGAGAAGCCCAAGCAGAACAAGAACTCTGGCAGGCATTGAAAGCAGCCATGGTCAGCGTCAATAACCCTCCACCGCTACTGTGCAAAATTGGGGTTTTACCAACCCAAATCGTTAATTTTCTGCAACAAGCCCCGGGATTAGCCCATTTACAACTGGGAACAGGTTTAGGGTATTTCCAGGCTCCCCAGATTGACCCCGGTGAATTACGCCAACAACGGATTATCTGCCAAAACTACGGCGGTTATTTAACCCTGTTGGATGCGCCCCAGGGGGTAAAACAGTCAGAGGATATTTGGGGTTATACCGGCAATGGCTTGGAGCTAATGACCCGACTCAAACAACAATTTGATCCCCAGGGGCTGTTTAGTCCCGGGCGCTTTGTGGGGGGATTGTAAACATTTGTGGGGGGATTGTAAACAAGAGTGGGGAGTCAATGAGGGTTTCGACTCCGCTCAGCCCTCATCAAAATCAAAAAATATCTGTTAGCTCCAAACAAAATCCCGGTAAGATTGTTTCTCCAGATAATTGGTGGGGGTTACTCAACATTTTAACCCCTTGCCCTGACCGATAGATTTCAACAGTTTTCGCAGATGGTTCGATTAACCAGCCTAATTGAACGCCGTTTTCTAAATATTCCTCCATCTTATGCTGTAAATCTTCGTAACGCTGATTTCTCAAATCGCTGGGACTCACTAATTCGATCACAAAATTCGGGGCGATCGGCGGAAATCCCTGTTTTTCTTGGGGGGTTAACTGATTCCAGCGATCTAGCCGCATCCAACTAACATCGGGGCTTCTCCTGGCACCATTGGGCAAAATAAAAACGGTCGAAGAATCAAACGCCTTTCCCAATCCTGTCTGGCGATTCCAAAGGCCGAGATCAATGTATCGGTTGAAATTTTTAGCGCCGGCCTCTCCTCCGGTGGGACTCATAAGGATTAATTCGTGATGTTGAGTGAGTTCCAGTCGCGCCAGTTGCTCGATCGCCGCTAGTTGGTCGAATTGCGCCGGGGTCACTTTGAATCCCGTCGGAATGGCCAGGGGGGTAAGCAGGGTTTCGGTGACGGCTGCCATGGCGTTGCTTGAAAGACTTATTTTGATTAGTTTTTATTAGCTCACTTTATCAACGGAGAGGGGGGGATTCGAACCCCCGATAGGTCTCCCTATGCTTGATTTCGAGTCAAGTGCATTCAACCGCTCTGCCACCTCTCCCCGGACGTTTTGAAGGGTGCTTTCTTCAATTTTTGCCGCTCCCATCTTAGCGTAAATCGGGGTCTAGGGACTCTAAGGCCGGGGATAAACCCCACCGTGGCGTCCATTGCACCGCACCAGCTTCCCCCGTTACCCAAAGTTGACCCTGATAACGCTCTATTTTTTGACGTAATTTGGCATTGCCATGGGGGGCAATGGCGATCGCCTGTAAGGGTCGTAATTGTTCTAGCCAAGCATAGGGAAAGAAGGAACCGGGCCAGATCACCACATCGGGGCGTTGATCCAGGTTTAACCTCGGTGGGGGCTGTTGGCGCTCGGGAATTAGCCAAAAGATCCACCACCGTTGACCGGCAAATTCCATCGCTAAAATGGGCGGAGAGTGGGAATACCACGTCAATTCTGGGCAATTTTTAATTTTTTCCGCCTGGGTTCGTCCGATTTCCACAAACACCTGACAATCGAGCTGATTAATCCCTTGTTTTGCAAAGAATGGTTTTAAGAGGCGATCGGTTCTCTCGACGGTGGTGGCGGCGATCGCCGTGGTATGGCCAGGGCGTTGGGTGACAATCACTGGTCCGTCACGGCTATCAAACACCGTCGCCTGGACGCGGGTTTGCCAGGCAAATAGGAGGGGAAAACTCAATAAACCGATTAAAAACAACACAATCCAGATCGCTCGTTTACGCCCCAACGGCACCCAACCGATTAGCCCAAATGCGCCATACATTACCCCCACTTGCCATACCCCCACTTGACCCACGGCAATATTCGGTATGCCTTGAAACTGCTGGGCGATGGTGATTAACCATTGGGCGGGAAATGCCAAACCCCAGGCCACCGCACTGCCTAGGGTCGGTACTATTAAACTTAAACCGGCGCTGACCATGCCACCAAAACTTAAAATTTCCAACAACGGTGTAATCAGAATATTGAGGGGCAGGGCGGCGGGAATCAAATACCCCAATTGAAGCAATAAAATAGGGGTTGTCCAAACACTGGCAGCCACGGGCACAGCGATCATTTCCGCCAGTTTGGGAGGGAGAAAGTCTAATCCTTCCTGTAACGGTTTGGCCATCACCACAATGCCGAAGGTGGCTAAAAAACTGAGTTGAAATCCTAGACTCCAAATCCATACCGGCTTGACCAGTAACATGACCGTCGCCACCAACAATAACGCCCCCACCGTATTGATTTTGCGGTCATTGATGATGGCCAACATCACCGCCCCCCACATCAAACTCGCCCGGATAACCGACGGTTCTAACCCTGTTAAGCCCAAATAAAATAACAGCGTCCCCGCTCCCAAGGCGATCGCCACCGGTTTAGAAAATCGCTGGCCAAAGGCTAAAACCGTGCCCACCAGGAGGGAAACTTGATAGCCTGACGCGGCGAGGAAATGGGATAAACCCACTTGGTTGAATAAATTTCGTAATTCCACCGGTAAATTAACGGCCTTTTGCCCCAAGACAATGGAACTCAGCAACAGCCCTGGCCATTGTCCTTTGCCGTCCCTGGGTAACCAGGCGATTTGGGCTTGTACAATCCGGTCACGAATGGGGGTCAGACCACAGAATTTTTCCTCAAGTAACACCCCCTTTTTCCCGCTAATACCGGCAAAAATACCCTGCTTCGTTAAATAATCCGCAAAGTTAAAACTGCCCGGATTTTTAGCCACCATCGGGCGATAGAGTTGCCCTGTGACTCGAATTTTTTGGCAACGCCGCCAAGGGATTTTACTCGGTGCCAGGGTGAGATAAACCTTGCCTTGGGTAGAGCGAAAATGGTGTTCTGGCGGGCGCTGTACCTGTTCGACACTTAACCAAAATTGCTGATTTCCCCCGGCATTGAAGCGACCTCCGTCTGTTAACGTCCCGATCGCCACGATGGTTTGGGACTCTGAGTCTGACACATCAAGCAGATGGCTAATATCGTTAGCACTAGGGGAGGGAAAACGCCACGCTCCATAACCACTGGCCAGTAGAACAATTAAGCCAAGTCCCAACCATTGCGATCTTGTGGGGCCCCGTCGCCAGAATTTTGGCAAAAAAATAACGGCGATCGCCGTTAACCCAATACTAAGGATGAAAATGCTAACCCCGGCCAGAACCCCCAAAGGTTGCCAGGTCAGGCCGGAAAGTAATAATCCGACAATAATACTTAAGCAAACCAGCGCAGTGAGTTGGGAGCGCATGGGCTTTGGGGATTAAGGATTGGTTTAAAAAGATAAGCCTAAATTCACGCCAAAAACGGTATGAACTACTAACAAGGTCATAATCCCGGCCCCTAAATAGGCATGGATGGAGCGACCAATTTTTTGTTCACCTCCGAACCCGACTAGGGAAATAGTCGCGGTAATGGCCAGCAACCCTAAGGCGATCGTTCCTGTCCAAAAATGATTACTTTCTAAAATCGGTTGACCCTGCATCACTAAAGAGAGTAAACCGCCGGTATAGCCCATGGCCAAAAATAAAAACATCCAGGGAGCGATCTTACGATGATCTTCCCTCGCCTTGGCCGCTGCGGTGGGATCGGGGTTTAACCGTCCTTGCCACCCCGCATAGGCCACAAAGCCCCCCATCACAAAAATTACTGTACCCATCATGACGGGATGTCCCCAATGGGTAATCACTTCGGGGATGCCGAGACCTTTAAATTGATCGGCGATCGGGGTTAAAAGTTGGGTCAGTTTTTCCTGCATAATTGTCAGATTTTAAAGTGTCACTCAAGGATGCGCGAACTATCGACGCCGAATCAAAAGTTATGATGTCGGTTGCCTCTTCGAAGTAATGCTTTCTACCTCAAGGAGTAATAAGTCTTACATTCTGGCGGTAGGCAGACTCCCCAGTTCCTGAGGACCAATTCACGGTTACGAAGATTTACAAAGATTATTGTATGTGTCTAGCTTGATGTTTGCCATACATCGCCACCTCAATTTTGTCAGCAGATTAAGCGCGGTGCTAGCTTGCCAGACTCAATTCGTAGTGGAGGGGGATGATTTCATTGGCTTGGAGCACTACCATTGCGTATTCACGCCCCTGAAGATCAGCAAATTCGACAAGGTAAAGAGGGGGCTTACCGGGATAGACCTCAAGGATAGTACCCACCTGTCCAATGGGTAACTGCGGAATCGACTCATATTTCGATTCAACTAATGTCAGGCGATCCCGGGGGATTGATTTCACATTAACGATAGTCTCAAGGGGGGATAAAGTCATAACTTTCATTTAATAAATGCAGAAATTAAGCGCGGATTGAGGGTATTGTGAGGAATTTCCCATAAAGTACGCAGCGTGATTGTCTCCTCGTGACCAGGAATTTCCCAATCAACTTTATACAGTTGGCCGAATTCGGTACTTGCCTGCTGAATTACCTCACCCGAAACAACCGCTTGCATAATCAATGTTTGCAAATCAGTCGCATTTTCAATCGTAATGCCTAAGGCCGATGCAAAAACTTTAGCTTTGTGTCTTCCTGATGGATGATTGGGATTTAAGCAGTAGCCTGTCAGCTTATCCATCGGAATAATGGCTAATTTTCCGTTTGGTAATTTCATTTTTATTTCCTCACTACCCCAAACTTAGCCTAAAGCAAAAATTCTCACCTTTACTCCTGCCTAAAGTCTTAGCTGAGTAGTTGCCCTGCGGTGAATGCAATCCCTGCCCCGGCGATGAGAAACCCTGCAAACCGCAGATTTAAAGCCCCGTGGAGAGAGGTTGAACGCTGTTGCCAATAGTTAGATACGCCATAGGCCCCATAGGCGATCGCCCCTTGGATGCAGGAAAAACCCAGTAGGTAAGCAGCTAACGAATTCATGTCTGCGCCAATAATGGCTTCTCCGTAGGCATAACCGTGGAACAGTCCGGCAATCCCTGCTAAACCGAACATTACCATGGGGGGCAATGCTTTTCCCCACGCCAATAGGCCCCCAAAGATCAACACGGATCCCGCGATTATTAATTCAGGAAGGAGTAAATGGATGCCCATGATATGCAGTCCCGTTCCGGCGATCGCCGTGATGATGAACGCAAACGGTAAAGCCAAGCCATAACGGAGCAATCCGGCCATCAACCCCACCGCGATGACAAAGGTGAGATGATCAATGCCAATCACCGGATGCCCCAATCCCGACAAAAATCCTTCCCAAAAATTACTAGGGGTTTGACCCCCAAAAGGATGGTGGGCAAACGCAGGCAGGCTGCTGAAACCGAGAATTAAACTAATGGTGCCGACTATGCCGATAATCTTGCTGATTTGAGGGGAGGGAGTTATTCCACGCCAGTTTAGACCGTTCACTATCTGTACCTCGCAGATGAATTTAGAGTGACGCGCAACCATGGGCGGGCATCCTGACTTAGGGCAATCTTGCCCATCACAGTTGCGGGACAGCGTTGGCCTTACACCAAACTTTCCCCGTTACCTCTAGGGGCTGTTTCCCCCCAGAACCCATTCAACGCAGTCTCCAACCCTAACACGGATTTTTTCCGCTTCCGTTGTGCATCCTTGAAAAATTTATTAATCGTTATATTTGGATTCGGCAATCAGGATAAAGTGCCTGCTTTTGAAGTTGCGTCATTACGGGCGGGACTCCGGTTGCACCGAGGGCCAACCACTTTGCCAGGATGTGCCAGGGCGCTGTTGAAACTCCTGGGAGGCTGGACTAGGGGGTAAATCGGTTTGGTCTTGTTGTTGACTCTCCAACCACGATTGAAAGTCCTCAAGGGATTGCACCAGAACGGGGGCAGTCATGACAGCAAAATAGGTGCCACTAAATTGGGAGTCGTGTAATTCATAATCACCAATGCGGTTGGGGGTAAAACTAAATTCAATCTCGCGGTTCGGTACGATGTCCTGTTTAATCCGAAAATTGGGCACGTAAAAGCCATGCAACACATCCTGGGAAGTCATCTTCAATGTCACCCGGCGATCGACGGGCAAATGGAGTTCATGGCTCCTTACCCC
>JAYKHU010000053.1:0-2670 GCA_035285105.1 Synechocystis sp. | reverse complement strand
CTTGATAGCCCAGTTCTCCACTCATGATGGCCAGAATGGTAATCAGCAAGACAACGGGCAATCGGTGACGCCGTCCTCTCGGCGCTCGGAAGTCAGGAATCTGCTCTAGATAATAAATTAGATTTTTAGGCATATTGTGACTTGTGTTAGGTTAGTATTGCGATTTTACGGATTATCCTCCATTTTACTCGCCCGTTATCGACATTGAAACAGCCCTGCTGCTTCAGCGGGGGGAGTGTCAACAACTGATCCAACAAGCCAAAACATCGAACCAGGCAATTGCACTGGAGGACTTGACAGGGATTCGAGAACGCACCAACGAACTGCCACGCTCCAAGACGGAACGAAGACGCAGCAACAGTTGGTCTTTCTACCAGTTGCGCCAATTTCTGACCTACAAAAGTGTGAAGTTTGGCGTGGACGTGAGGTTTGTAGACCCTCGCTACACCTCGAAAACCTGTCACTGCTGCAAAGTGATTGGCAATCGACAGGGCAAAAAGTTTGAATGCCTGAACCTGTCCTGTGGCTGGGTTGGTGATGCTGATGTGAATGGAGCGAAGAATATCGCTACTTTGGGGGCGCTCGTAAACCGCCCTAGAGGCTCCGAGGTGATGTCTTGCTCTTTGCAGGATGTTGTCTTGAGGGCTGCTGAAAGCCCGCTCTCTATGCGAAGCATGAGAGTCGGGTAGTTTACGAATGACTCGGCGGAAAAATTAATCTGGAAGGGCGAGGGTCGTCCTCCCTCTCCCCAAGCACCCTAGACGGATACTTCGCTTAGTTCCCGGGCCATGTGGTCAAAGGGCGCTGCAATGAAGTCGGTGCTGCTGAGATTTGCCTCTTCCGCCATGGCTTGAATCATCTCTTTCATAATTTGAATGCCACGCACCGTGGGGCCAATGGGCACCCCCAGGGAGTTGTAGGTTTCCCGCAGACCTTGTAACACCCGCTCATTCAACACATCACTATCCCCGGCAACTAACGCATAACTGGCATAACGCAGATAGTAATCCATATCCCGCAAGCAAGCGGAGAAACGTCTGGTGGTGTAGGCGTTACCACTGGGGCGAATTAATTCAGGAATTTCTTCAAATAATTGGGCCGACGCTTTTTTGACGATCGCCGCCGAGTTAGCGTTAATCATCGTTGCAGCGGCAATTCTAGCGGAACCAGACTCAAAATAGGCTTTGAGTTGATCCATTGCATCCCGATCGAAATATCGACCAGTCAAATCATAGTTTTTTATTAAAGAGGTAACCGCGTCTCGCATTTAAAAAAGTTCTCCCAACGGCAATTTGTAATAAAGAGGGCTTGGGGAAGCCAGTTTAGTTCTCCTAACTATCATTATTTCCGAGTGAACGCAAGTCAAGGGAGCCTTCCGGGCTGCAACAAAACTACATACTCCAGACGGCAACGAGGTAACGTTTTCCCCGTAAAAACCTAACACTGTGTCAGAGCCGACATCTCAACTATGATCTTGAATGGCGAAATTTCAAAGCAATTACCCTACCTTGGCCTGGGGCGTTGCCGTTGTGGAATCATTCCCTTTTCCCAACCGTTCCGTGATGGCCGCCGTAATTAGATGGGACAGCAAACCGATAGGGCCAGCAAATAAGCACAAAATTAGGGAATGCGCTGTCCAAATCCCCGTTTCCTTGCCCTGCCAATAAATCCAGCGTCCCACAAATAAATCCATCACCAAATAATGAACCCAACCCACGGCCATGATTTTTTCGTCGGCAAAGGCTTGGGCGATCGCCGATAATTCAGGACTGGCTAGGGCCGCGGCTGATTCGGAGTTGAGGGAACCGATAAATAATAATAGGTAAACCGACGCTAAAACGGCGAGGGGGATCAGGGACTTCATCACCTTTTCCGTCCATTGCCAGCGGGGTAAGAGGATCATCAAGCCCCAAAACGGTAAAATGAAAAGATTGCTGAGATTGAAAAGCAGTTCCGTGGCCATAACGGGAAAGAGGGGTTGGGTGACAGTCGCATTGGACAGCTTAAAGTGTAGAGGACTTTACCGGATTTTGCCGATCGCCAAGTACGCTACCCATTCGTCAAAGACTGGGCACAGGCGGCAGCGGCTAGATAGCTGGTCGTCCAAGCATTTTGGAAATTAAAGCCCCCGGTCACTCCATCAACATCTAAAATCTCTCCGGCGAAATATAGCCCCGGACAACGGCGACTTTCCAGGGTTTTAAAATTAATTTCTTTCAACGTAACACCGCCACAGGTGACAAATTCTTCCTTAAACACCCCTTTGCCGGTGATGGCGTACTGGCTATTTAGCAATAATTGACTGAGGCGGTGTTGTTGCTTTTTAGAAAAATCTGCCCAGACTTGGGTTTCTGTAATCTGGGCTTGGTTAACAAAATACTGCCAGAGTCGTTTAGGTAAAGACAGGGGAGTGAAATTGCTGATTTGTTTACGGGGATGGGTTGTTTTGATGGTTTGCAATTGGGCCGTTAGCTGATCTAAGGATACGTCCGGCAACCAATTGATCCAGAGGGGATGGTGATAGCGACAATCATGGAGTAACCGCGCTCCCCAGGCGGATAATTTCAGCACCGCTGGCCCGCTCAGTCCCCAATGGGTGATTAACACCGGGCCTTGATGACTGAGATTGCCTTTTTTGGGGTCTAGACTAACGCGGGCATTAGGAACACT
>JAYKHU010000052.1:0-7248 GCA_035285105.1 Synechocystis sp. | reverse complement strand
ATAAATGGATATAATGGTAAAAAATATTTATAAAGTGTTTTATGAATATCACCTTAGAACGTGAAGCACCTCCTCTCCACCAGGACTCAACAGGGGCTATTCGAGTCGGTAACTCACGGGTTTTGTTAGAACTAGTTGTTCGTGCCTTCCAAGATGGTCTATCTCCTGAATCGATTGTTAGTCGTTATTCATCCCTTTCTTTGTCTGATGTGTATAACACGATCGGCTACTATCTTCGTCACCAACAAATGGTAGAAACCTATTTACAAGAACGAGAACAAATAGCTGAATCCGTGCAAGCACAATTATCCCATATTCAACCTGACCTACAAATAATTCGCTCACGCTTATTATCTCAACATTAATTGTGGAAGTAGATTTATGTTGAATTTGTTAAGCGACGAAAACTTTAACGGTGATATTGTTCGTGGTTTATTCATTCGTCAACCTCAATTAAATTTACTTCGAGTTTAAGATGTTGGCTTACAGACAGTAGATGACCCAACTATTTTGGCTTGGGCCGCAAGCAATGAGCGAATCTTGCTGACCCATGATCGAGCAACAATGCCTGATTTTGCCTATCAAAGATTGATGAAAGGAGAGATGATGTCAGGATTATTTGTTGTCAATGATCGAATGGCTATTCGCCAAGCAATTGATGAATTATTATTGCTAATTAATTGCAGTGGACAAAAAGAGTGGCAGGGGATTGTTTTATATTTTCCATTGTGAAATCAACCATAATTGCAAAATTAGGCAACATCGGTCTTTTCCATAATCTCCCGCAATAATGTGGGTAATTCCCAGGGACATTGGGCAACGGGAATATGGGCTTTTTTAAACGCTTCTACGGTCTGTTCCACACTGGCTAATACGGGGCGTTTTTGGGAGAGTTGATTGGCCACAATGGTTAAGGAGTCGCCGAAATGCTGATTGATTTTGGCTAAACGACCGGCGAGATAGGCGACAACGGGCTTTTCGATCGCCGAGGCGACGTAATCTGCGGCTCGCATTTCCCCGTTACTGTTGGGTTGCCCGAGGAGCAAGATGGCCTGGGTGTGTTCATCTTCTTCGAGGACTTGCAACCACTGCTCAAAATTCGATCCGTTTAAGCCATCCGTGCCCAAGGCAACCACTAAGGATTGGCCAAGACCGGCTTGGGTGAGGGTTTGGGCGATGTCATCGGTGAGGCGATCGCCGTGACTGATAATGCCGATGGGGCCGGGGGCATAACAATGGGGATCAAAAGTGCCCACGGAAAATGCTTGGGGAACCATGATGCCTTGACTACCGGATCCCAGGATTAAGGTGTGGGTTTCCTGGGCTTTGCGGAGTAACTGGATCATGTCCAAAGGGGGGACTCCCGCTGACACAATCACCAGTTGCCGGATGCCAGCGGCGATCGCCTCTAGGGCTGCATCCAGAACCCGAAAAGGGGGATTGAGGATTAAACTAATATCGACTTTGCCCACCTCGGTAATGGCCTGTTCCACCAGATCGAACACAGGGAGTCCGGCGAGGGAGTCTCCCCCATGGCCTGCACTGACTCCGGCGGTCAATTGGGTGCCACAGGCTTGCATCTGTTGAACGTAGGTCAGGCTGAGGGGATGATGAACCCCTTGGAGAAGGACAGTGCTGTCTTTATGCCATTTCATAGGGATGGGAGGTTGGAGAACAGGGAGTCGGTATTAGTTATCAGGATCGAGGGTGGGAATTAGGGCTGCCACCTGGGCGATCGCCGCTTGTAAGTCATTGTGCCAATGGACCAGGCTGCCTTGATAATCCGTTTGCAACGGGCTTAAATCCCCTTGGCTAAAGCGAATAATGACAGGGAGGATTTCTCCGGTCGGGGGGGAATATTGGGGCGATCGTTGGCGGGAGGGTAAAGTTGAGCCGGTGCCCCGTAAACTGCGGTCCTCACTCAGTCCGGTGGGGAGGTCAGAGGGGGTGGGCAAAAAGGTGCGAAGTATCTCTGCGAGGGTGCTGGTATCGTCCAATCGGGTGGCCAGGTTAATCAAAATGGCCTTAATTTGGGGGGCTTGACTGAGAAACAATGACGCTTGTTCGAGTTGGGGTCCCAGGGTGTCATAACCGCGACTTTCATCCAATAAATAGGCACCGACAACCCCTAGTTCCCCTAACAAATCCCAACTACTGAGAGCTAACCCTTCACTATTGCAAATCAGTCCCACCTGACCGGCGGTTACATCCCCGGCTAACCACCGTTGGGCATGGGGCGGGACGGCTTCTGAGTGCCACACCGTTAATTCAGGATGCCGGGCAATCGCCTTATCATTGAGGGTGATTTTGCCATCGAGGGCCATGACCGCACCATCGGCATTGACACCGAGGGGGTTAATTTCAATGACATCGAGGTCATAGCGGGTAAACAAATCATTCATTTTGGTGATGATTTCGCTCACCTTGGAAATGAGGGGGCCGGTTAGTCCCATTTTGACCGCCAATCGCCGGGCCAAATAGGGGGAATAGGATTCCCGCACCGATACGGTCTGCATTTGGGCCAACAATGTTTCCACATCGATGCCCCCCTGACTCGATCCCATTAACACCGGGCATTGCCGTTGATAATCCAACACGATCGCCAGAAAAATCTCTGCTTGGCTATCGTAACGGGACTCCGCCAAAATTACTTCCGGGTATTCGTCGGCGATCGGTAAATGGAAAATGGCCGACGCAGCGGCGATCGCATCGATGGTATTCTCAACAAACCGAATCCCTCCGGCTTTACCACGTCCGCCCGCCCGCACCTGGGACTTTAACACTAATGGATAGGGGAGTTGCAGCCGTTTCAACTCATTGGTGGTTTGGAGGGTTTGGGACGGCAAAATGGGAATACCGACCTGTTTAAATAATTCCTTGGCTTGATACTCTAATAAATCCATTGGACTAACGACGAGGGAACCGACCGCATCAGCTTAAAACCAACCTACTTCAGCCCCTTTGGGACTAAACTCGCTTTCATCATACCCCCCAGAGGACAGAACAACAGGTCAATGCCGATACAGGATCGAATTTGACCACGGCTTGGAGGCTAGGCCATCCCTCGCTAAAATTTGAGCAACCTCAGGTATTAACCCCATGCCCTCATTAGCCATGGAGACCCTTCCCCCCCCAGTATTGCCCCCTAAAACTGTGACCCGGCAAACGGCGTGGCTGGTCTATCTATTTAAACTCAGCCAGGTCTGGCCCCTGTTATTTCTCACCTGGCACTTTTACCCCTATTGGCAGTCGGTGTGGCAGCATCGGCGGTTAATGACTTTGATCGTTGCCAATGGTTTATTGCTGCTCGGGGTTGGTTGGGGGGGTCTAACCTGTGGGTTTAACGGTTGTGGAGAGACGCTCTCTCCTGGGGGTCAGACGGGGAATTTCCCCAGGGTCTTGGCCCAAGCCTCATCGGCAGAACAAGCGCTCCTGCAACAATCCCAACGGGCGGCGACCCAAGCGGCGCAGTTGGCCCAAAATGCCGATGGCAGTCCAAGTAACTGGCTCCAGCGTCAGGGGTTGTTACAGCAGGCGATCGCCCCGTTACTGCAAATTCCTGACAGCAGTGTTCTCTATGACTTCGCCCAGGCTCAAAAACGCATTTATCAACAACAGTTAACCACCATTGCCCTGCATTTAGACCAAGAGCAAACTGCCCAAAATCGTCTTACCCAGGCGATCGCCGTTATTGAACAGGCCAAGGCCGCCAGTTTTGGGTCCCAAACCCCCACGGATTTAAACCAAGCCCTGGCGCAATGGCAGGATGGATTACAACAGTTAGCCCAAATTCCTGCCTCCACTTCGGCGTCCAGGGTGGCACAACAGCGACTGAAAATTTCCCGCGCTGAATGGGAGACGGTTAAAGCGACTCAAACCCCTTTGGCGCAGGCCCATGTCGATTACCAAGCTGCCCTCAACTTTGCCCAAGCGGCCGCAACGGCCATGAAAAACGCAGAGTGGGAAACCAGTGTGAAATCCTGGCAACAGGCGATCGCCGCCCTTGAGAAAATTCCGCCCCATAGTGACCATGCCCCCCAGGCCCAATCCTTGGCCCCCCATTACCGCCGGGCCCTCCAACAGGGGCAGCAATACTTAGACCGGTTGGCTCAGCAAAACCAAGTCACAGCCAATCTAAAAACCCTGTGTCAATCCAAGGATCAACCCTGCCAGTTCACCATCACGGAGCAGGAAATTGCGGTTAAACTCCGTCAAGGGTATATCCAAGAGGTCTGGGATGCGGCCCTCACCGCCCAGGTGGCAGGGGATCCCGGTCAACGGGCCCAATTACTCAATCATCTGGCTCGCCTGGAAGAAACCTTGCAACGGTTGAGCAACCAAGGGGGATTACCCCTTAAGGTGTTCCATGCCCAAGGACAGTTATTAACCACCTATCAACCCCAACCTTAAACCTCGGAGGGGGTTTTGACCGTTTCCTCCGTTTCCGTGACGGGGGCCGGGGCATCAGGATTGCGTTTAGAAAATCCCCAGGCAAACAACAGGCCAATGACGCTAATCATTAACCATTCCGGGGGCACTAGGGCCGGATCAATAACCCGAATCAAGAGGCGTAGACCCACCAGTCCCACGGTGATAAAGCCCGCATCTTTAAGGTGGGTAAAAATATCGAGCCAACGAATAAATAATTCTGCCAAAAACCGTAGGGTAATCACCCCGATCGCCCCCCCGGCCAACACCAGCCACAGGTCATCGGCAATGGCGATCGCCGTGGTCACGCTATCTAAGGAAAAAGCCAAATCGGTGACGGCGATAATCGGAATTGCCTGCCAAAAAGAAGAAAATTCTAAGCCGTGGTGGTGATGGTCTTCATCTTCGGGGGACAAAAAATAATTGCCCACCAGCCAGAGTAAATAAAATGCCCCCGCTAACTCAAATTGCCAATATTTCAAAATGAACGATGCCGTTAAAATCAAAAGCACCCGTAGGGCATAGGCAATCACTAACCCCACATTTAATGCTCGCCGTTGGGTTTGGGGGTTGGGTAATCCTTGGGCGATGGACGCCAGGGCGATCGCATTATCCGCCGACAGTACCGCCTCAAGGGCGATCAGCACCAGCAGCACCAAGGGGGTTTTTAAACTAAAGGCTAAGGAAGAATCGAGGAGTTGGTCTAACATTGATCGGCGCGGGGGTCGCCCACTGAAATTAGGCGTCGAGATAGCTCAATGGAATCTCTCTTGGCCATTACGCTTCCATTATTATGGAATTTGGGTATATCCCGCTACCAACCCCCGGGACCAACGGCCCCTTGTCTTGGCTCAAATTGCCCTAAAGGTTAACCTGGCGTATACACTGAATGACGGAAAATCACGGAAATCCTTAGGAGCAAATTGAAGGCTATGTTAAACCCCATTAACCGCCACCAACTTGTCGCGTTAATGCTTTGCAGTCTGTGTATAGGACAAGTACTTACCGTTGCACCCCCTACCGCTGCCCAAAGCCAGTATCAAGTGCTGACCCCGCAGCAGAAACAGACACTCATTGAGCGATCGGAAGAAATTATTCGCTTAGCCAACCAAGGGGACTTCCAGGCGGCGCTCAATTATCTGGCCCCGGAGGTGAAAGCCTATCTGACCCCAGAGGATTTAAAGCGGGTTTGGAACGTGGAATTACTGGAGCAAACCGGGGCTTTTCAAGGAATTACCAGTTCCAAAATCATTGATGTGATCAATGCTGACATTGTGACCCTGACCTTAAAGTTTGCTCAGCGCAGTGATGAGCTGCAATTTGTTTTTAATAAGTCCCAGGAATTAATTGGCATTACGTTACCGTCCAGTCTCAGTATTGATGAAATTGCTGAAGCCTTTGTCAATGATTTAAATGCGGGGGATTATGGATCGGCCCGAGGTTATCTGAACCCTCTGTTTAAAGCGGAAATCTTTGCGGATAAACTAGAAACCGAATGGCAAACTGAACTGCAAAGTTACGGTAAATTCCAAGACGTGGTGGATGTGAAAGTGAAGCCCGGTTCTACTTTCGGTGCGCCGGATGTGGCGATCGTAACTTTAAAATTTGAAAATCAAACCAGAGATTACTTCTTCTTTTTTGACAACAATCGCAAAATTGTCAATGTTGATTTTGTCGTTGATTAATGATTTTGGGATGGCTTTAGCCTTGCTAGCTTAGCGAGAAAAAGCCCCCCCACCGCCCCCCTTCATTCAGGCGATCGCCCTTGGAATATCAATTATTTTTGCCGCAAAAATCCGATTTAGTCCACTTTGTCACGTTGGACCAGACCTGTCTGGGGGGGATGTGGTCATTGGCGGGGTATGAACGGGAATGGGAAAGTCCCAACGGCTTCCTCCTGGGATTGCGATCGCCAACCTCTGCGGATCTCATTGGTATGGGGGCGTTCTGGCAAATCCTTGAGGAAGCCCACATTACCCTGTTGGCGATCGACCCCCAATTTCGCCAGCAAGGATTGGGCCACTACCTATTGAGGGCACTCCTCACCCTAGCGGCCCAACAACAGTTAGAACGGGCCACCTTAGAAGTGAGGGCCTCCAATGTGGCCGCCATCCATCTCTATCAAAAGTTGGGGTTTCAGGTGGCCGGGCGTCGTAAACGCTATTACCCCGATCAAGAAGATGCCTTAATTCTCTGGCTCAATCACCTGCAAACATTGCCGTTATCCGTCTCCCTGGAAACAGCCCTCCCAGCGCCCACATCCCCCTAGGCAACGGGGCAATAGTTGGTGTTCAAAGGGTGATGAAAAATAATTTTGTGTTGAATGAGACTGTGATTATAAAAGGGTCGGGCCGCTTGTCGGATTTCTTCCACCCAATCTAAATCAATCACAGTATCGAGGTAATCCCGTCGTCCCGCTTTAGCGATGGGATGATCGAGGTAATTAGTGGCTAAATCCTGGGTCATGGCCCGGGCGGTACCACTGCCATAGGATTGTTCATCGGAGGATTCCTTGTGCAGATCTAGGTCAATAATCCAGACAAGAATTTTTGCCTTCTTATCCGTCACTCGATAGGCCTTGATCCGATGGGTATAGCGATGAATATCAACGTTGTGTTGTTGATGAATATATTTATCGGCTTTTTTAAAGTCTCCCCTTTCCGCCGCCTCGATAATTTCTTTATTGAGAAACTTATGAAATTTACGGAGATTATCCAGGGTAATCAGCACCGATCCCGATGCGTCCTGATGCCGAATTTGATAGGCGGCCAGGGTAAAATCATGGCTCGGGGGTAACCGAAATAGTTCCCCTTTTTGATC
>JAYKHU010000051.1:0-5427 GCA_035285105.1 Synechocystis sp. | reverse complement strand
CCCTAAGCTGTTCAACACCTGCACCACCCCAAACGCCACGACAATTCCTAACGCTAATCCGGCCGTCACCAAAAGTACAAACCAATTGCGGGCCCGTTTCAGTGCCTTATGACGACGGGGTTCACTGATATCGAGGTAGTCTTCTTCAACATTTCTGGAATTGAAATTGTTATTGTCTGACGATCCATTGGGGGGCGGAAAAATCATAAACAAATTCCTTGAACGGTTTGCCTGTAACCATAACAGCAAGTCTACTCAGACTAACATCCATGGACAAGGTTTTGATTGGACCCGTCCCAGGCCTAAACGGTCTTGGTGTTGGCGATCGCCGCTAGAACCTCACAAGCATGGCCCTGACAGACCCCGCAGTCTGCCCCTACCCCCATGGATTGCGTTAATTCCTGGATAGAAGTCATCCCTTGATCGGCGGCCACTTTGATGTCTCGCTCTGTGACGCCGCGACAAATGCAGATATACATAAGCGTTGTTAACACTCTGTTAATGAAATTATTTTGCAGGATTATTGCAAGTAATTTTCATTATCAGCCAAGACGACAAAAATGACAACGCTCTGCTGGATATTACTCTCCCCGTTGTGATCACCAAGATTATTAAGCCTGTGAGGTCAGCGAATCAAGACCGCCGAGGCGACGGTGACACTGTGGCAAAATCTGCCTACGTTCTCCCATAGTCGTGATTTATCAGCTACTCAGCCCTTTAGCCTGGGAGAAATAGAGTCACATCCAGCCCAAGGCTTAAACTTTTTTTAAATCTTGTTGCTAGAAACCTGGGTTAACGTTAAGGGCAAGTTGGTAGACTCTGGATTTTTTGATTCTCCTCCGCTCTTCATTCTTCAGGAGTTTTTATGTTAAAAATTGGCATTAATGGCTTTGGCCGCATTGGCCGCCTCGTTGCTCGCATTGCCATGCAGCACCCCGAAATTGAACTGGTCGGCATTAACGATCTAGTTCCGGCCCAAAACCTAGCCTACTTGTTCAAATACGATTCCACCCATGGTCTTTATGGTGGAGATGTATTGGCTAAGGAGGACAGCATTGTGATTGACGGCAAGGCGATTCCATGTTTGTCGGAACGGGATCCCAGCAATCTTCCTTGGCGAACCCTAGGGGCGGATTATGTGGTGGAATCCACCGGCCTATTCACCAAATACGATACAGCTGAGGCTCATCTTAAAGCGGGAGCAAAACGGGTCATTATTTCTGCCCCCACTAAAGACCCTGACAAGGTTCCCACCTTTGTGGTCGGGGTTAATCATCAGGCGTATAACGCGGAGACGGATGTCATTGTCTCTAACGCTAGTTGCACCACCAATTGTCTGGCGCCGGTAGCAAAAGTCCTCGATGACAACTTCGGTATTGTGGAAGGCTTAATGACAACGGTTCACGCCATGACCGCCACCCAACCCACAGTGGATGGGCCGAGTAAAAAAGATTTGCGGGGAGGACGGGGGGCTGCCCAAAATATCATCCCCTCTTCCACCGGTGCTGCAAAGGCCGCTGCGTTGGTATTGCCCCATTTGAAAGGAAAATTAACGGGGATGGCGTTCCGCGTCCCGACCCCCGATGTTTCTGTGGTGGATCTCACCGTTAAAACGGAAAAGGCAACGACCTACGAGGAAATTTGTGCGGCCATGAAAGCCGCTTCGGAGGGCGACCTTAAAGGGATTCTCGGTTATACCGAAGACGATGTGGTGTCGATGGACTTCCGCAGCGATCCCCGTTCTAGTATTTTCGATGCCGGGGCCGGTATTGGGTTGAACAGCAACTTTTTTAAGGTCGTATCCTGGTATGACAACGAATGGGGCTATTCCTGCCGGGTGCTGGATTTAATGCTCCACATGGCTAAACAGGAAGGTCTAGTTTAACTGCCCCTGAGCGTATCCCGGGATTTACCCACCCTTTAATCCCCTCCTCGGAGGGGAAATGAACTTTCCTTCCTTTGGGAAAATGAAGATAAAAGGGCTTTTAGTCTTGAGATAAATTTTTCTGTACGGCGTGTCTAATATGAAGAATTCTGACAAATTCCCCCTCTTTCGTTTTCAATGACCGTAAAGATAATTCGATAAGTGTTTCGTCCTTTTCCATAGAGGAGTTGGCGAATTTCTTGACTAAACTTTTTATCTTCCCTCGCTAAAGCACAACGCTTCGGCATGGTGTCTAAAGATTGAATTGCCTTTAATAAACCTCCATACCACTCTTTTGCCTTTTCTGGAGAAAGTCTTTGAGAAATTGATAGAAAAACTTGATCGGCCTCCGCTTCGGCAACACTGGAAATCAGAATTTGATACTTCATAAACTCAAGTTGACAAACCGTATTTTTGGATTTGTCCCTCTTTAAAATCCTCGAAAGAACGGTATTTGCCTAACTCAAAATCTGCCAATCCTTGTTCAATTCCTTTGACAGCTTCTCTTGTGTCTTCTGTTTCCCAGTCGAGCAGTGTTGTCAATAATTCTGTTATCACTTGGGTAATTTCTTTACCTTCCTGTCGCGCTTTATTTTGTAGTTTTTTTTCTAGATCACGAGAGAGATTCAATGTGATATTCATAACAGCTCAATTAATAGATTTTTGGAAATAGTTATGTTGTAAATTTTAGGTCCTTAAAGTCAAAGAGAATTTTGCGAGCGATTGATCCCTCACTACTCCCTAGTGGCCATTTCACTGATAGTCGCTAGGCGTGCTCCCCCAGACGTTAACTCGGCGATCGCCGCTTGGTACTGGGCATCCTGTTCAGAGCCAATTTGGGCATAGGTGATTAACGGTTCCGCCACGGTTTCATCGGGGGTAATGCCCAATTTATGAATATCGTGGTGGGCCGGGGTTTCATATTTGGCAACGGTAATCGCTAACCCTGACCCGTCGGACAGTTCAAACAGGGATTGAATGAGTCCCTTACCAAAGGTTTTTTCCCCAATTAACACCCCCCGATGGTTATCCTGTAACGCCCCGGCCAGAATTTCGCTGGCGCTGGCCGTCCCCTGATTGACTAACACCACCAACGGGCGATCGGTGAGGGCTTCCCCTTTGGTCATAAAACTATCTTGAACCCCTTGGCGGTTAACGGTGTAAACAATGGTGCTCTCCGGTAACCACAGCCGCGCAATGTCAATGCCCGCCTGTAATAATCCACCGGGATTGTTGCGTAAATCCAAAATATAGGCGGTGGCCCCTTGTTGTTCTAGTTGGGTAATGGCGTGGGCCACTTCCTCGTAGGCATTGGCACTAAACTGACTCAGGCGAATGTACCCCACCGGGGTTTGGGGGCGGGAGGTATCCAGGTTAGCCACAACGGGACTGAGGGAAATGATCTGACGAGTGAGGGTCAGTTTCTGGGGGGCGATCGCCGTATCGGGGAGGATTTTCAGGGAGACTTGAGTACCTTCTGGGCCGCGCATGCGGGCGGCCGCTTCATCCAAAGAAAGGGTTTGGGTATCGACACCATCAATTTCCAAAATGCGATCGTGGGGTTTCAAGCCGGCGGATTCAGCGGGGGAACCGGCCAGGGGCGCCATAATTTCTAACTGTTCCGTTTCGGGATTGATATTAATTTGCAACCCCACCCCGGATAATTCCCCCGTTGTCGTTACCCGGAGGTTGCCGTATTGTTCCGGGCGTAGTAAGCGGGTAAAGGGTTCATCCAAGGTGGTTAACATTTCCTCGATCGCCGTATAGGTTTCTTCCCGGTTACGGAGGGGACGTTTAACGTATTTTTCCCGCAGAAACCACCAATTTTGGCCGTTGAACGAGTCGTCTAGGTAGGATTGGTTAACTAGCCGCCAGGATTGCAATAACAATTTCTGCTCTTCGGTAAAGGCTAATGCACTGGGCGTAGACCCTAGATAGGTCACCACACTGACTACTAAACACAGAATGACCACCCAAACCCGACGTGATGCTTTACCCATTGGCGTTCCCGATACCCTCATTAATCTTGTTTACAAAAGTTTGCTGAATTCTTATTTTAACTAATGGGGGGTTCGGGGGGCTATAAGTCCCGCGCTGTAACGGTACTCCGTTCAGCGTCGGGATACAGGGACACCCCGCGTCGATTGAGGGGTTCGATGTCCTCACTAAAGCTCCGGCGAAAATCGACACATTATCTATCGGTTCTAACAGGAGATGTAAATCTGTTAGAATGTAGACATGTTGAACTTGACCTACAGCTACCGAATCTATCCAAGTCTTGACCAGGAGGCACAGATGCTTGACTGGTTGGAGCAATGCCGCCGCGTGTATAACTACGCTTTGGCAGAACGAAAGGACTGGAGCAATTCGCGTAAATGTTTGGTCAATGCTTGCAGCATCAGACAGGAATACATCATTCCGGCTGACACCCCCTATCCCGATTACTACAAACAGCAAAATGCGCTGACCAAGGCAAAAGAGTTTATCCCAGAACTGAAGGCGGTTCACTCTCAGGTCTTGCAAGGCGCTTTAAAGCGACTGGATAAGTCGTTCAAGTTCATGCAGGCAAGAGGGTTTGGCTTTCCTCGGTTCAAGAAGTTTGGTCAGTACCGCTCGTTTGTATTTCCGCAGTTCAAATCGAATCCAGTCAATGGATTTGAAATCAAACTGCCGAAGATTGGATCTGTGCCAATCAACTTGCATCGACCAATCCCAGATGGGTTTGAGGTCAAGCAAGTCCGAGTCGTGTTCAAAGCGTCGGGGTGGTACGCTCAACTGATTCTGCAAGCTGATATTTCCGTCCCTGATACCATGCCTCACGGTGAGCCGATGGGCATTGATTTGGGATTGGAAAAGTTCTTGGCTGTATCGACTGGAGAGCTGGTAGAACGCCCTCGCTTTTTTGTGGATTTGCAAAGCAAGCTTCGATGGCTGCAACGCAAATTGAGAAATAAGAAAAAGGGGTCTGCGAATTACCGGAAGATTCAAGCCAAGATTCGCAAACTGCATGAACACATTCATAACGTTCGGCGTGAGTTCCACTTTCTGACTGCCCATAGGCTTTGCGACACTGCCGGAATGATTTTTGCCGAAGACTTGAACCTCAAAGCAACCAGTCGCGGGATGCTGGCAAAACATTGTCTGGATGCCGCTTGGGGCAGCTTTCTGGAAATCCTCAAGTGGGTGTCCTGGAAGCGTGGAGTCTACTTCGCTAAGGTTGACCCCAATGGGACAAGCCAAACCTGCCCTCAATGTGGAGCGCATACCGGAAAGAAAGAACTCAGTGAACGGGGGCATCATTGCGATGAATGTGGATATACAACTGACCGAGATGTTGCCGCCGCGCAAGTGGTGGAACAGCGAGGTCTTGTAGCCGTTGGACAGACGGTGATACTGCCTGTGGAGGAAGGTTGCTTGGGAACCCCGATGAAGCAGGAAAAACCAACCGCGAGGAAGGGAAGCCCGCGCTCTACCCGTTAGGGTGAGCGTCGGGAGGATGTCAC
>JAYKHU010000050.1:0-14450 GCA_035285105.1 Synechocystis sp. | reverse complement strand
AAATACCGCAAACCAGTAACACCCCTCCGGTTGGCGCACCAGATGTTGCAGCAAACTCACAGCAATGTTGCGGGAATAACCGACATATTGCAGGGTTCGGGACTGATCAAAAATGGCATACACCCCGATTTGCTTTTCGGTGCCCTTGTCCAGTTCTCCCGTGGGGGTCAGAAAGGGACAGAGGGGTAACGCCGCTAAATCCGGCAGGGGAGCAGCCATGGCAGTTCCTATCAATAAAAGTGCTAAAAGGGAATGTCGTCTAAATTTCCCCCGATGTCGTCCTGGATGGGGGCAGGGGGCGGCGCACCGGGGTCACTGACGGTGGAAAATTGACTTCCGGCATCAGTGGTTTGGGGGGGAAGGGTGAAGTTCGGGTCTTTATCAATGGGATGGATGCGTGAAGCCACCAATTCTGCCCGTTTTTCCTTAAACCCTTCCTGGCGATCGATCATGTTCATGCTCAAACGCCCTTCAATCAACAGGCGATCGCCGGGATGATAGGAATCACTAATCGTATTGGCTAAATTGCCCCAGCCCACCACTTTGAGGGTTTCTTTGGGGGAATCCTCCCGCGGACCAGGGAATTCGACTAAAAAATCACAAACAGGGGTCTGTTTATCCTGGGTGAACCGTAGCTCAGGATTGCGAATGACCGTCGCCATTAAGACAAAACTATTCATGGAAAGCGCCCTAGTTAACTCAAGCAATTACCTCCATTACCATAGCAAGAAATCCCCTGATCTCTGAAAAATTAATGGTATTCAGGGGAGAACCCTAAGGAATGGTTAAGGATAGTCTGAATCGTCGGGAATCCCGCCGGAAAACCTTAGGAATGAACAAAGCTCTCCGACCAGACATCCTACAGGGGCGCAACTTGTACTTCCACCGCTGCAATCACTTCCGGATGTAACTTGATTTGGGCTTGGTAGAAACCGGTTTTGTGAATATCCGGCAGACTGATCACCCGGCGATCGACCGCTTGGTTGGTGGCGGCTTCAATGGCATCGGCCACTTCCTGGGTGGTCACGGTACCGAAAATGGCTTCCGCTTCCCCGACCTGTTTCTTGATCACAAAGCGCCCAATGGTTTGCAGCGCAACTTTGCGGGCTTCCGCCGCATCTTTCTCGGCTTTCAACCGTTCTAATTCCTTCAGACGGCGTTGTTCCACTTGACGCAACAAACCGGGGGTCGCAATAACCCCCAGACCTTTGGGGATTAGATAATTACGGGCATAACCAGGAGCGACTTCGACTAAATCACCACTGAAGCCAAGTTTATTGATGGTTTCGTTTAAAATAACTTTTACGCGCTTCGCCATGGGTCTAATTGTCCAATATGAGTTTGTATAGGTAACCACAAACCTCCATCTTACGGGGTCGGGCGATGCTTAGGCAAATTTTTTCCCCGGATGACGTTTGACCCTAGGGTGAACAGCGGGAAAACCATTATCGTCCCAGGACTCTCCCTTACCAGGCTTATCCCCCCCAGTCTTTGTCTCTCCGGTACGGTATTCAACCCTTGGCAGCTTGCGAAAAACCTAGCGGCTCGTTACACTACTTCAAAATATTCTCACTTTCTAAGGGATAATAAATAGAACTTGACTCTGTCAGTCTTGACCGGTTAACCCAACCGAGAGACACGGGTTTTATTTACCCAATAACACAGAATAAATTAATCGTCTTTAAGACAAAACACTGTCCGTTACTAGAAGGAGCGTCAATGGGACTACCTTGGTATCGAGTTCATACAGTTGTCCTGAATGATCCGGGACGACTCATTTCAGTTCACTTAATGCACACCGCCCTGGTAGCCGGCTGGGCGGGATCCATGGCTCTCTATGAGTTAGCTGTGTTTGATCCCAGCGATGCGGTTCTCAACCCCATGTGGCGGCAAGGCATGTTCGTCCTTCCCTTCATGGCTCGCTTAGGCGTTACCAGTTCCTGGAACGGTTGGAGCGTGACTGGCGAAACAGGGCTGGAACCCGGTTTCTGGTCCTTTGAAGGGGTTGCAGCAGCCCATATTGTGCTTTCTGGTTTACTCTTCCTAGCTGCCGTTTGGCACTGGGTTTTCTGGGATTTGGAATTATTCGTTGATCCCCGTACCGGTGAATCTGCTTTAGATTTGCCCAAAATGTTTGGTATTCACCTCTTCCTTTCTGGTCTTCTCTGCTTTGGGTTTGGTGCGTTCCACCTGACCGGTGTTTGGGGACCGGGGATGTGGGTTTCTGATCCCTATGGCCTAACTGGCCATGTCCAACCCGTTGCGCCGGAGTGGGGCCCGTCTGGATTTAACCCCTTTAATCCCGGCGGCGTTGTTGCCCACCATATTGCAGCGGGGATTGTGGGGATTATTGCTGGACTCTTCCACTTAACCGTGCGCCCCCCCGAACGGCTTTATAAGGCCCTGCGGATGGGGAACATTGAAACGGTTCTCTCCAGCAGTATTGCGGCGGTCTTCTTTGCGGCGTTTGTTGTCGCTGGAACCATGTGGTATGGCAACGCCACCACCCCCATCGAACTCTTTGGTCCCACCCGTTACCAATGGGATAAAGGCTATTTCCAAGAGGAAATCCAACGTCGGGTTGATACTCAGGTGGCTGCTGGGGTTTCCTTGTCTGAAGCATGGGAAAGCATCCCTGAAAAACTTGCTTTCTACGACTATGTGGGCAATAGCCCTGCCAAAGGCGGTTTGTTCCGTACCGGCGCCATGGTCAGTGGTGATGGGGTTGCCCAAGAATGGTTGGGTCACCCTGTCTTCAAGGACAAAGAAGGACGTATTTTAGAAGTGCGTCGGATGCCCAACTTCTTTGAAACCTTCCCGGTGATCATGACCGATGAAGACGGTGTCGTTCGCGCGGATATTCCCTTCCGTCGCTCTGAATCGAAATTCAGTGTGGAACAAACCGGGGTAACGGTCAGCTTCTTCGGTGGTGCGTTGGATGGTCAAACCTTTACCAATGCGTCAGATGTGAAGAAATTTGCCCGGAAAGCCCAATTGGGTGAAGCCTTTACCTTTGATACCGAAACCTATAATTCCGACGGGGTATTCCGTACCTCTCCCCGGGGTTGGTTCACCTTTGGTCACGCGGTGTTTGCCCTGTTCTTCTTCTTTGGTCACATCTGGCACGGTTCCCGGACGCTGTTCCGTGACGTCTTTGCTGGTGTTCCCCTGGATATGGAAGAACAAGTGGAATGGGGTCTATTCCAGAAAGTGGGTGACAAATCAACCCGTGTTCAAAAAGAAGCTGAAGTTTAAGTTGTTGTCGATTTAACCTTGGGGCAATGCTTTAATTACCCCGATCGCCAATTGGCTTAATCATGATTGAATCGAAGGATAGTTTCTCTCAAACGGGAAGCTATCCTTTATTTTTGGTTTTCTTGGAAAGGGTGGGGGCAACATGCGCGTCATTCTGTGCGGTTACTATGGTCAGGACAATGCAGGGGACGAAGCCTTGCTGGTGTCATTGCTGCAACTGTTACCCCCTGACATTGAACCGATCGCCTTGTCGGCCAATCCGCAGGTAACGACGCAACGGTATGGCATTGCGGCCTGTCCAAATCGAAATTGGGGCCAGATTTGGCGATTAATGCGTTGCGCTGATGGGTTTATTTGGGGCGGAGGTAGTTTGATGCAGGACGTGACCAGTGTGACCAGTCCCCTCTATTACGCAGGGTTAATGTGGCTGGCCCAACGACTAGGGCTAAAAACCATTGCTTGGGCCCAGGGCATTGGTCCCCTGCGGCGATCGCCGATTAAATGGTTAACTCGGCAGGTTTTGCAAGGGTGTGATGGCATCAGTGTGCGGGATCAAGCCTCGGCGCAGTTAGTTCACCAGTGGGGATTAACCGCCCTGTTAGCCCCCGATCCCGTTTGGTTGTTACAGGGCCGTCCTTCCCTAGAGACGAAAACAGAGCGCCCGATTGTGGCCCTTAATCTCCGTCCCCATCCCTCACTCACCCCGGAAAGGTCGCAATTATTAACCCAGGCGCTCATTGATTTCCAGTACCAAACCCAAACCCATTTACGTTTGATCCCGTTCCAAAAATCCCAGGATTTAGCCCTCCTGGAGGCGATCGCCGCCCAGTTACCCGGGGAGTATGAGGTCGTGTATCGAGCGGATCCCCGGGACTGCAAAGGACTGTTCCAAGGGGTGACATTGACCATCGGCATGAGATTGCACAGCCTGATCATGGCCGCCGCCGAAGGCAATCCCTGTTTTGCCCTGAGTTATGACCCCAAAGTGAGTCGATTGATAGCGGAGGTGGGCTTAGGGGGCTGGGAATTAGATAACTTACCGCCGACAGTTGCCGAAATAAGCCAAACGTGGCAACACCATTTTCAGCAAGCTCAGCCTTTAACGCACCAACAACGGCAGGACATCCAACACCAAACCCGTCAACATCAGACGGTGTTAGCTCGGATGATGGGTTAGGTTGGAAATACGGAGTCAGTCCGGTGTTTCAGTAAAATCCCTCGATTAATTCTAGGCAAATATCCGTAATTTTTCCCTTGGGGGATCGCGGTCAGTCAGCGCAAGATTGAACAGACTCCGACCCAGGGGCTGATATAGCAGTGGAATGTTCTTTATTTCCCCGTGGTCAAGCGTTCAATTTTCCTGGATAAAATCGATGTTTGCCTTACAAAGTCCTGCTACACCGCCGATTGATGAAATCCCCAGCACCCTCGGTCAGGATTTAATCGAGTTGGTCTGTCATCCCCCCTGTGATCGAGCGTTACCGCTAGCCATCATGGAGCGGTTGGGACAGGGACTGAATGCGGATTTTTGTCTGGTGGCGATCGGACGTCGGGCCAATGAAGAACGCCAGGTGTGGCTCTGGTCAGCGGCGGAAGACACGTTTCACCCCTTACCCTGTGGCCGTTTCTGGCAAAATTCCTGGGTTAAGGCGATCGCCAGCAGTGAGACGGCGGTGATGTATTCGGAGGCTAGCGGTCTTGATGCCCCCTCCCGCGGCAAGCCTTACTTGTTGCCCTATCCGTTGAGTTGTAACCAGGCGATCGGGTTAAGGACCATTTTCCAAGGCAAAGTTAATGGGCTGGTTATTCTGGGAACCCATTCATTGCTCCCGTGGCAAAAACAGCAGAGTCAAAGATTAGCCGAACTGCAATCCTCCCTGGGGGTTGTGCATCACCTATTACGCACCACTGCTCCTTCTCTGAAAACTTACTGCAAACCCGCCTCCCCCGTGCCGCGCTTAGTGCGTGAGCCGTCTATCTCCTTACCCGCAACCCAAAAAATACTCGAAGACAGCACCATTATTCGTGCCTGGTATGATGCCACCCGTCAACAACTAGAGCAACAGCGACAATGGAACGAGCAACTGATCCATAACATCGTCACCATCATGAGTGATCAGACTCGCAATCCCTTGGCGACCATTCGCATGGGCATCGAAATGTTACGTCAAGCCCCCCCAACCCCGGAACAGTTAAGTCAACGACTGGCAATCATCGAAACCGAATGGCGCAAACTGAATGATATTAATGAAAAAATTCTTCAGTTACGCAATCTTAAAGCGAATAAAAACACGCTTTTATTGCATTGTCTTGACCTGATCCCCGTGTTAAAAGAGGAAATTAATCAACAAATATTGGTCAGTGCAAGTTTAAACGATGGTAAATGTCGGATTACCACGGATTTCCCCCCGCAGATGTGTTGTGTCGATGCTAATGATGCTCATCTGCAACAAATTGTGAAAGAACTTCTTACCAATGCCCAGAAGTTTTCGCCGCCGGACAGTCCGATCGCCGTTACGTTGGCCGAGGGGGTGCTGGCAGGGCAAACCATGATTCAGTTGCAATGCTCAAATTTGAGTGTTTATCCCACTCCTCCCCAAACAAAATTCTTTTTCGATCCGTTCTATCGAGAACAGTCAGTCATCGATGCGGCGATCGCCGGCATTGGGTTGGGCTTAACCATTACCCAGACCTTGATTGAACAGCTCAATGGTAAGATAAACGTTGCCTGTGAACCAGCGACGGAAGCGGATCAGTGTTTGATGACCTTTACCCTGTGGATTCCGGGAAGACTGGCGGGCAAATAAATTTTTCTCGCTCCATGACACTCATACGGCAACCGATTGCGGATCGCCCCCTTGGTTGGTCTGGATTGTCCCGAAATCCCTGGCGTAGACAACTCGCTGTGACGAAAGTAGCGAGTTTGTTTTTCATGTTTCTGTTGTGGGATAGACTCACGGGACAGGTTGCCGCTAAACGCCGTTACCATCGGGCCCAATGGCTCGTGCAACAGATGTTGGCGTTAGGGCCGACCTTTATCAAAATTGGCCAATCCCTCTCCACCCGGGCCGATATTTTACCCCCGGAATATATCCAAGCCTTTGCCCAACTCCAAGATCAAGTACCCCCGTTTGAGTCGGCCACGGCGATCGCCGTTATTGAACAGGAGTTAAACGGCTCAATTAAGACAATTTTTAAAGACTTTAATCCTGATCCCATTGCTTCAGCGAGTTTAGGGCAAGTTCATTACGCGGTGTTGCCCACCGGGGAAGCGGTGGTGGTGAAAGTCCAGCGGCCAGGCTTAGAAAGTTTACTGAATTTAGACTTTGAAGTGCTTCACCAAACCCTCCGCCAGGCGAAACGTTGGTTGCCGGGGTTCCGGGCGATCGCCCAAAAGTATGAGATCGAAGCCATTTACCAAGCGTTTTTTTCCCTGCTGTTTTTAGAAATTGACTATATCCATGAAGGCAAAAATGCAGAACGCTTTCGGGAAAATTTTATGGACTATCCTGGGGTTAAAATTCCCCAGGTTTATTGGCAGTATACCACCCGCAATGTTTTAACCCTAGAATATTTGCCGGGGATCAAAGTTGACGATCGCCAAGCCCTGGAAACCGCGGGCATTAATTTAGATGTTGTGATTCAAACGGGAATTTGTGCTTACTTAAAACAATTACTGATTGATGGTTTTTTCCAATCCGATCCCCATCCCGGCAATATGGCCGTCAATGCCCAGGGAGAGTTAATCTTTTATGATTTCGGCACCATGGCCGAGGTAAAAATCATTGCCAAAGACCAGATGATTCAAACCTTTTTTGCCATCCTCCGTAAAGATGCCAACAAGGTATTAGAAACCTTAATTTACATGGGCTTAGTGGAACCCCATACCGATTTGCGTCCCGTAAAACGCATTATTTACTTTTTGCTAGACAATTTTCGGGATAAACCGGTGGATGTCCAGGCCTTTGAGCAAGTGAGCGATGAAGTGTATGAAATGTTTCAGCAGCAACCGTTTCGCCTGCCTCCCCAAATGACCTTTATCTTAAAATCCATTTCCACCCTGGACGGCATCGCCCGGGCCCTCGACCCCCGCTATAATTTGATCGCGGCCAGTCAACCCTTTATCCAAAGTGTGACCGTCACTGAGCCAAAAACGTCTTTATTGGTCACTGTTTTACAACAGACTAAACAATTTGTGTTAGATCAATTGAGAAAACCGCCCCGCAATCAACAGTTATTACAGGAGTTGGAAGCCCGCCTCGAACGGGGAGACCTCCAATTTCCCATCCGTTCCCCCGAAGGCGATCGCCTGTTAAAACGGATTCATTTAGCGTTGAAAAGTTTAATTTTTGCCTGCTTAACGGGCTTTACCCTCTTATCCGCCTCAGTGCTACTGTCCACGGTCTATGCGAAAGCGGCGTTGATTGGGTTTGGGTTGGCCGGCTTATTTAGTTTATTGTTATTGCGATCATTAATTAAATTGGCGGTTCAGGAACGTTTAGATAAATTAGCCTCTAAATAGAATTTTTTCGAGCATTATTGCCCTCAACTCTCCTCCCAATGGTTATGCTCTGTAGGCTCAGTTTATTGGCTAATTTAGGATTGAAGGTCGTATTAGGGCCATTGCTGATATTGGTCCTTGCAGCCTGTTCATCCACCAGCCCTCGGTGTGAAGCGGCCCGCACCGACAATGAACGTCAGGAAACCTTAGCGCGGATGGCCTCCCCTGGGGGCATTGATTCCGAGCAGTTGCACCGTTCACGCATCGAACGCTTTTTCGCCTGTGGATTTTCTACTTCACCAATGGGGGGATTGAACAGAACGGTGTCATCGTCAGTGGATCGCTAGGAAGCCAACGAATTGGGGTCATCTGCAATGGCAAGCATTATTTAAGCGGTGGGTTCAGGATCCAGGGGAGGACGCAGCACTAAATAGAGCAAAGCCCCCACAAATGGGATCAGGACAGTCATCCATAGCCCCAGGGTAGGAAGCTGTCCCCGTCGCTTCATATCATCCGCCACCAAAAAGGGAAACAAAAGGCTTAGGCAGCAAAAATCTGAACTCATTACCGCTAAAAAACGACTATGTTGCCATTGCTCGATAAAATCCTGCCAATTCCCGGTCACCAGCCCCCACCACAATAAACTCAGCCCACCGATGAGTAGCACAACAGCGGTAATGCGTGATTCGTAGACTCGCACTGGCCACGTCAATGACCCCTCAAAATGAGGATTCTCTTCCCGCAAAATAAGGTAAGGAATCAAGACGAACGCCCCCAGGAAAAAGGAACCGATGACGAAGGGATAGGCGGGAAACTTTTGTCCTCGACCGTCTACCAAGATAACGGCCGCATAAACGAAGGGCCAAATCCCCATGGCGTTGAACAGGGCAATAATGCTGGGATTAATGCCTTGCCACTGACCTGTGGAAAGATTAACAATTAACGTCAAGGTATCGGGATTGTCCGGTGGGGCAAAAACAAAGGCAAAAATCAATAAACCCAGCCACAGGACTCCAAGGGTGAGACGACGGGAATTCAGGAAGGCGTTCATGGCAATGGGGAAAAAATACAGGAGAGTGAAAATAGATTAATCTGAAGGATGCTCAATCTGTCGAAGCTGTTCTTTAAGATGACTGAGATCCAGCTTCCCATCATTAAACGGGATGTCGATGATGGCGGTAAAGCCTTCGCTCGTTAGGGGAGGAAACTGTTGCAGGGCTTGATAGTGGTCTTCGATTACCCAGAGGGGCACTTGGCGTTGCCGTTGTTGATTCCATTGCTGACAAACATCTAGGGGGGTTTTGAGATAGAGACCCATGATGTTTGTGTTACCAAGCTCCTTGAGGGTTTGAATGAATTCCCTGCGCCAGGAACGCTTAGCATTAGTGGCATCATAAATAACGGAATGACCTAACCTAAGGTGTTCGGTTATTTGCCTCAACGCTTCATTTTCGACTTGGGCCCAGCAGCCTTGGATGGCTTCATCCCCAAATAGCACGGCCCGAATGTGGTCGGTGGAAACAACACGGTAATTGGCATTCTGTTTGATCAGGGTATTGGCCAGGGTGGATTTGCCGCTGGCGGGACAGCCGATTAAGAACTGAATATGGGTCATGGCCTTGCCCAGCGGTAAAGGATTTAGGAAGCCTCATTGGGAGGTATCCCGGCAGTAACGTTACGCCAAGGTCAGGATTGTTCATCCAGTCGTAGACGTAGGTAGGCTTCAATAAATGGGTTTAAATCGCCGTCCATTACCCCGGAAATATCGGTGGTTTCCACATTACTGCGTAAATCCTTGACCATTTGGTAGGGATGAAACACATAATTGCGAATTTGAGTCCCCCAGGCTGCTTCCACCATATCCCCCCGGATTTCGGCGATCGCCTGGGCCCGTTGTTCTTCGAGGATGATCAGTAATTTTGCTTTGAGGATGGCGAGGGCTTTTTCCTTATTTTGTAACTGTGATCGCTCCTGGGTACAGCGCACCGCGAGGCCTGTGGGGAGGTGAACAATCCGCACAGCGGTTTCCACTTTGTTCACGTTTTGTCCCCCCTTGCCGCCGGCCCGGGAGGTGGTAATTTCCAAATCCTTATCAGGAATCTCCAGATCAATGGCGTCATCCCCCAACAGGGGCATCACTTCCACCCCGGCAAAACTGGTTTGGCGTTTACCGTTGGCGTTAAAGGGGGAAATGCGGACCAGCCGGTGAGTGCCTTTTTCGGCTTTGAGATAGCCATAGGCGTAACGTCCTTCGATTTCCAGGGTGACGGACTTTAAGCCCGCTTCATCCCCTTCAGAAATTTCGTTTACATTAACTTTGTAGCCTTGTTTCTCCGCCCAACGGGTGTACATCCGCAGTAACATTTCCGCCCAATCCTGGGCATCGGTGCCGCCGGCCCCAGCATTAATGGTTAACACCGCTCCTTTGCTGTCGTAGGGGCCGGCCAACAGTTGTTGTAATTCCCAACGGTCTAATTCGGTTTGCAGGGTATTAACCGTTGTTTCCGCTTCCGCGAGTAAGCTTTCATCGGTTTCTAGTTCCAGCAATTCCACAATCGCCTGGCTATCTTCCCACTGTTGTTGCCAAGTGCGAAATTGATCGATTTGCGCTTTGGTATCATTCAAGGTTTGCAGCGTTTGCTGGGCTTGGTCGGGTTGATCCCAAAAGTCCGGCTGGGCTGCGGTTTGCTCTAAATCCTGAACCGTGGCATTAAGGCTCGGCAGGTCAAAGATAGTCCTGGGTTTTCCCCAGGCGCGAGGAGAGACTTTCGAGGTGGCGTTTAAGGTCGGTTAGTTCGAGGGTCATGGATGTTGAAACTATTTATCAATCGCTATCAGCAGAGATAGACAAATTCCGTTATAGCAAAATCCGGGGTAGACGATGTTTAAAGCCGCAGAGAATTTCCCAGGAAATGGTGCCTAAACGGGTAGCCCAATCATTCGCACTTATTTGGCGATCGCCGTCCTGACCAATTAGGGTAATCACTTCTCCGACCTGGGGATTGGGGATGGCACTAACATCAATCATTAACTGATCCATGGTAATCGCCCCAATTTGGGGAACCCGTTGACCCCGAAGTAACGCCTGGAGTTGATTGGATAAATTCCGGGGAATCCCGTCGGCGTAGCCAATGCCCACCACTGCAATTTGCATGTCCCGATCGCTCACAAATTGGTGGCCGTAACTGACCCCCGTACCGGCGGGAATGGTTTTAATTTGGGTGATTTTCGCCTTCACCGCTAACACGGGTTTTAAATCCAGGCGATCGCCGAGGTGGGGAGCCGGGTATAACCCATACAGTCCCAGACCTACCCGCACCATGTTGTAATGCCAGCCTAATCCGTGCAACGTAGCCGCAGAATTAGCGAGGTGTAAACAGGGCAGGGCAATCTTCGCCTGACGTAGACCGGCGATCGCCGTTTCAAACCGTTGCCGTTGCTTAAGCATGGTGGCCGGATTGGGATCATCGGCGGTGGCTAAATGGGAATACACACTGGCCAGGTGTAATTGGGGCAAAGCTTGGACAGTGCGGGCGAAATCCACCGCCTGCCGCCAGGGGGTTCCTAAGCGGGACATGCCCGTATCGAGTTTGAGGTGAACCGGTAACCTAACGCCGATATCCTCTAAAACCTGATTAAATAATTGCGCCTGCTCCACCGACCCCAACGTGGGTTGCAACTGCCAATGGGCGATCGCCTGGATTTCTTCCGGGGTATTGATGCCGCCGAGGATCAAAATCGGAGCCGTAATGCCCGCTTCCCGTAGCTCAATGCCTTCCCCTAACGTGGCGATCGCCAACCAATCTGCTCCGGCCTGTAACGCTGTTTGGGCCACCCGGATCGCACCATGGCCATAAGCATCGGCTTTCACCACCGCCATTAATGCCGTTTCCGGTTTAATCAAACGTTTAAACTGCTGAACATTATGAACCAGCGCCCCCTGGTCAATTTCCACCCAAGCCCGCTGACGGATTAACTCTGATAACCGATAACCCGATAATATCCTCGACCGTGATGGCGACGGATCAAGCTCCTGACTCAACACCATACATTGCTCCTCTACACCCAAATTCCCCAGGGGGGTTACGCCTAAGATAAAGCGAAAAGGCAAAAAGTTCCAGGGACAATGTAGGTTTATCTGAGAGGTAAAGTTGCCATTGGCGATCGCCTATTTGATGGAGGATTGGGCATAGCTGACCAAACCGGCGCTGAGGTAGGAGGTATAGGTATCGATGGTATTTTGGGTGGCGATGCGGGACGGATTATTAAATAGTTCACTGATGCCAAAACTCAGGCTAAGAACCGTGAAGGCGGCGATCGTGTAATTGCGGAGGGCGGTGGAAGTGTAGTTGGTGTGAGTGGAAAACATGGATGTGAGGCTCCCGGCGTTTTAATCAGCGGGATGAACGGTCATCGGCTTCAGCAACATCAACCATTCATCCTTGACTATCAGCATAGGGAAACCCCAAGGGCATGTCAGTCCCACGAAACCTGTAACAGTAAGGGTTTGAACGATTCTCTTTTCGTCCTTAACATAGAAAAAAAGGGAACCCAAGGGGGGAAATTAGGCAGCGGGCAACAGGCCGTTATGGCGTAATAGAGGTTCGGTTTGAGGTTGGCGGCCACGGAATTGTTCAAATACCACTGTCGGCGCTAAACTGCCCCCCAGGGCGAGGACGGTATCCCGAAAGCGTTTACCCGTGGTCTGCACCGCGGTTTCATTGTCTAAGCCCGCTTCTTCAAAGGCGGCAAAGGCATCCGCACTCAACACTTCTGCCCATTTGTAGCTGTAATAACCCGCTGCATAGCCCCCGGCAAAAATATGACTAAAGGAACAGAGGAAGGCGTTTTCGGGCAACGGCGGCAAAATGGTGGTGAGTTTCGCTAGGCGATCGCCAATTTGGTTAATGGTTTCGGGGCCATCGGGGCGGTAACGATGGTGGAGTTCCAAATCAATCAGGCTGAAGTTAATTTGCCGCAGCATGGCTGACCCGCTCATGAAGTTACGGGTGGCCAAGATTTTTTCATACTCGGCTTCTGGTAATGGCTCCCCGGTTTCGACATGTTTGGCCAGGCTGAACAGGGTGGCCCGGTCGTAGCACCAATTTTCCATAAACTGGCTGGGCAATTCCACCGCGTCCCATTCCACATTGTTAATGCCCGCCGCGCCGCTGTAATTGACCGTGGTTAACAGATGTTGTAGCCCATGGCCAAATTCATGAAAGAGGGTCGTCACTTCATAAAAGGTCATTAAGCTGGGTTGAGTCCCCACAGGGGGAGTTTGATTACAAACCAAATAGGCCACGGGTAAACGCAACTCAGTGCGGCCGTCGATGTGTTCCTGCCCACGGTTTAAACAATCCCCCATCCAAGCACCGCCTCGCTTTTCCGCTGGGCGACTATAGGCGTCGAGGTAAAAATAGGCAATGGTTTGATTTTGCTCGTTCTGAACTTGGAAAAATTGCACATCGGGGTGCCACACCGCCACGGGTTCAGGGCTGGGGGTAATGGTGACCCCAAAAAGGCGTTTCGCCAACTCAAATAAACCGTCTAGGACTTGGGGCAGGGGAAAGTAGGGACGTAGGGCTTCCGCATCAAAGTCAAATTCCGTTTCCCGTTGCCGTTCTGACCAGTAGGGAATGTCCCAATGTTTTAAATCTTCCGTCTTCGCAAACCGTTTTAGGTCAGCAAACTCCTGGCCCGCCGCGCCATAACTGGGCGATCGCAGTTCTTCCAAAAGGGTTTCCACCGCCCCGACATCGGGGGCCATTTTGCGGGACAGGCTCATTTCTGCATAGGTTTCAAACCCTAAAATCTGCGCCATTTCTAACCGCAACGCCAAAATTCGTTCAATCAAGGGATGATTGTCCCAGTCTCCATCGGCCGCCCGTCGAATAAACCCACGGTACAGGGTTTCCCGCAGATCCCCCCGTTGACTGTATTTCATGAACGGCAAATAACTGGGGTAATCCAACGTAATTACCCAGGGGCCCGTTTCCGCCGTCGCGGTTTCATCCCCCTTTTGCTGAGCAGTTTGGGCCGCCAGGGCTAACAAACTGGGGGGTAAGCCAGCAATGTCTTCCGGGGTTGTTAATTTCAGGGTGAACGCTTGGGTGGCATCCAGCACATTGTTGGAAAATTTCGTGGCTAATTCGGCTAATTCCAACTGAATGGCATTGAATCGTTCCCGGGTATCGCCGGTTAAGCCCACCCCGCTTAATTGCGCTTCGCGGATATTGCTATCGATAATCCGTTGTTGGGCCGGCTCTAGGGTTGACCATTGGTCACTGTTTTGCAAAGCCACAAACGCTTCATACAAAGGTCGGCTTTGCCCCAAACGATTAATAAATCCCACCACCATCGGCTGCACCTGTTCAAAGGCTTGGCGGAGTTCAGGACTGTTTTTCACCCCCATCAAATGGGAAATGGTTCCCCAGGTCCAGGTTAGGCGTTCCTCCAAAGCGGTTAAGGGGTTGACTAACCCGTCCCAGGTGGGTTGAACGGTTTTTTCGAGATCCGTTAGGGTTTGATTGAGTTCCGCAATCAAGGTTTCCACCGCCGGAACAACGTCACTGGCTTGGATACGGTCAAAGGGAGGAAGGCCTCGGCCTTGGAGCAGGGGGTTGGCAACGGTCGTTTGAGTCATCGATTCACTGGAAAACTTGACAGTCTAGGGAATTATAGCGACAAATGC
>JAYKHU010000049.1:0-3553 GCA_035285105.1 Synechocystis sp. | reverse complement strand
GAAAAGCGGGTCTTGGGGACACGATTAGGGGCAACCGTAACAGCTTCCCCCGTGCGGGGATTGCGGCGAATACGCTCTCCCCTGTCCTTGAAATCAAAGATCAGAAATTCAGGTAGCACCACTTTCTGTCCGAGGGACAACTGCTCGGCAACATGGTGTCGTAGTGCTTCCAAGGTTTTCTCAATTTGCATTTCTGAGAAGCCAAGTTTTTGGGATAAATCCAATGCTATCTTCATCATTTCACCTATAATGGTTACTTCCACTATATCAGAGGAATAGAATGCAATTAACAAAAAACTTTACCCTAAGAGAAATGCTGACATCACAGACAGCAAGTCGTCATAACTACGGCGAACAGTGGCAACCAACGGAATCAGTCATTGCTAATCTAAAAGAATTATGTGAAAACGCATTACAACCAATTCGGAATGAATTTGGTGTCATTTTAGTAACATCTGGCTATCGTTGTTTGAGACTAAACCGAGCAATTGGGTCACGGGATAGCAGTGATCATGTGAGGGGTTATGCAGCGGATATTATTAGTCCCAATTATTCGGAGTTAACCCTAGCGAAATGGATTCAGAAAAATATCAATTATGATCAGCTAATTCTAGAATTTGGTAGCCTCAAATCGCCGTCATGGCTCCATGTTTCCGTCAATCCACGGAATCGAAATCAGATTTTACACATTGACAAGAGTAGTGCAAGACTGTTAACGAGGGCGGAATTACAAGCACTATGACCATTGACATTGCCGCCATTGATAGTCAATTCCTGACCCGTTTTGCCTTTGCCTTCGGTTTTTATTGGGTTTGGGGAGTGCTGAGTAAGGGAATCTTGGAACCGATGCAACAACGGCTGGGGAGTTGGATTGTTGTCCAATTAAATCGTCAGACCCACCGGCTCCATCGTCAGGCAATCAATTCCTGTTCCGCCCTCGATGATTTAATCGCGGCTTCCCTGGTGGATGTTTCCGACCGATTGGATGAAATTGTTAATCCGTCAGAGATGACAGACGGCGATGCCGAAGGCACGCTTCGCGCCCGCCAACATTACCGGGAATGGCTATTGAAGGAGTATGACTTGGGGATATTGCTCAAGAAATTGGACAAGAGACAATGAAAGAAGAATATTTTCCATCGTTGGTGATAATGCTGGGTTGCTTCATTGTTTTGGGGGCTGGGTTCATTCCTGATCAAGAACGCTCAGCGGCGGCAACGAATGTCGGCACTAATTTAGTGACTATGGGGGGAACCGCTTATCAGGTCAGGATGCGTTATCGTCGGGAGGATGATTAGAGGATGTCTGAAAAGTCAGGGTTCAATCCAACTTTCGTACAAAAAGACGAATAGAAGCCCAGTAAATCTATCCTTCAGAAGTTTTAGTTAGGACTTCGGGCTTCTCTTATCGTGCGGGTCTGTTCCGTTTCTAGCTAAATCCCATTAACTCTTGTTTCATGTTTTCGTTTAACTCTCACGTTGCCCCGTTCCCCTACAAAAGGAACAGGTTTCTTCCCGCTGAACTTCCCCAGAGCAGTCTCGTAATTCGGTGTAGCCTTTACCGTCACAGTGAGAGCAGGGGAGATTAGATGGTTTTTTTGGGGTCATGGATGATATTTTAGGGTTCAACGACGATCGGGACACTATAAATCTAATCCCAATGGTTTAAACCCGCTTATACCAACATTTTTAGCTCGATATGAATGTTTTTGCTCATATCTCGGCATAGAGTGATAAAGTCGTTGATGCTGATGATAATTACCAAGACATTGACCACAGTGATCGGGGGTGATTGTGTCTCGCAGCTCTCCGCTTTTTCCCCAATGGACATCCTGAAACGATTTACATACAAATTCGAGCTAAACAATGAAATGACTTGACGTTCTTTAATGGATTTGACTGGAATATTGTTTTCTGGTCAAGCTGATAGACATACTAGTCTACCAGCTAAGTATACAATCAGCAAAATGTCTAGTTTATAGAGAAATAAAAACGTGAAAAAAAATTACAACCTAATTAACTTTTTTTATGTGTATGCTTCCGGTGTCGTCACTGGTAGCCTATTGATGTTGAGTGTATTTAAAATAGTAGAAAATAATAATACAAATATAGGGAAAGTCGCTAGAGAAGAAGAAATAGCTGTTAAGGTAGAATCGTCACCGGAATTAGTTTCCAATGCTACTTTACCTATTGATTCTCAGGAAGCAATCGCTTCTCCGGCTCCACTCTCTGGTGTGACTCAAACAGCTAATCCTAGTCTGGGACTCACATCTCGATCAATCAATTCAGAAAAATATACAGTACACAAGCTGCCCACTTCAAACTCTGGCACTCTTTTAAAGTACATAGACCGGAGCGAAGCGGGGCAACAAATTGTTTCGTCTTCTACCGTTTACTCAACTCCCACCCTGGGCACTATTAAAACAGCATTAACTAAAGACGGTTGGGAATACCAAGTTGACCCCCTACCAAATCAAACAGTCCTTAATGGACAAAGAGTATTGGAACGGATGCCGGTGAGTTGGTATGGTGTGGGAGAGGCATTGGTTTATACGCCTCAATCTGGTGAGTTTCTTCTTCCAGCCCCTTTGGGAAAAACCCCTAGTGGTACTTCCCATCGCACAAATGTGGCGGAATTAGAAAAGCTAGGCTACAAAGTCATCGGTCAATTTGGAGCTTCTTTCAAATCTTTTTCCCCAGAACAAGGCAGTATTTCTCTTCGTTATTTTTGGCACTATAGTCAAGGTGTTGATCCAAAGGTGGGACAGAGTGCCCCTAATATCATACAAGCAGGAATGGTTAAATACAAAGATGGTCGTATAGAGTACCTGGATTTTTGTGAACACTCAGGAAAAGGTTCTACTGCAAGTGAGAGATTAGAGGATGTGAAACGAAATGTTATGCGCCCTGCATTAGAAGCCCTGCAAAAGGATGACAACGTAGAATATTTTGTTATTGATACCCACTGTGTTATCCGCAAGCAACAGGATATTCCTAATATTGTTATTCGAGGAGGCTATACCCGTGGCGGCCCCTTTCTTGATCATCAACGGGGCTTTTTCGCCCGTTCTGTCAGGGTTTTCGATGATAAGACCAAGCAGTATCTTGGCTCGATGATTACTCCTTCTATGTATATGCGGGATGTAACCTCTTTAGCAAAAGAATTCTTTGGTTCCGATGCAGTGGTGCAACATCTAGATGGTGATGCCTTTGCGGCGGCTTATTTTACCCAATCTGTCGATATTCCTGGAGTCCCTAGCAGGCTCCATCGTAATCACCATATTAAAGAAAGTGTTGGACAAGAATTTATTGTAAAAAAGTAATGACTTGCTGATATGCTCCTCTTTCCTGACTGTCGGTTCGCTGATTTTCCCTAGTGTTCAAGGATTTTATAAAAACGCTACATATAGCGTTCAACGTACTCTATAGCGGGCGTAGCTAAGGGTTGGGGGAGTGCAAGTGACTGGAGTGAGGAGAAAGAGGAAAGAGAGAATCAAAGCGTTGATTAACCCAGGCTAAACGGAGAAGAAGGAGATGGTTAAAACCAGACTCAC
>JAYKHU010000048.1:0-11443 GCA_035285105.1 Synechocystis sp. | reverse complement strand
TAGCCCGGCTGAAACAAACTGGACAATCCTTAACTGACTTGATTGCCGATCTCCCTGAACCCCAGGAGAGCCAGGAATTTCGCCTGAGCATTCACACCCCGGACTTTAAAGCCTATGGGGAACAGGTGATTAATGCCTTGGAGGCTTTTAGCCAAACCCAATCTGACTGGCAGATTGCCCCCAACAATTACGAAGGCATCCGCGTGAATTGCACTGATGGGGCAGAACAGGGCTGGTTTTTACTGCGTCTCTCCCTCCATGATCCTGTGATTCCCTTAAATGTAGAGTCCAATGTTACGGGGGGCGTAACCTTGATTGCTAAACGGTTACGGGAGTTTTTGCGACGCTTTGAGCCCTTAGATTTAACTTCATTTGATTGACCCTCGCCCTATCCGTTGACCCTTCCCATCATGGAAATAACTTTTAGCAACAGTCAATCAGGGAAATTTAACTAACCCTAACCCCCCGCTTTCTGGGGCCTAGGATATAATCATTAGTTATTGTTTCTTTTTCTGTGACTGAAAAGGCGCAACCATTATGAGTAACTCGGCTGATCGCATTTTAATTTTCGATACCACCCTGCGGGATGGGGAACAATCCCCCGGTGCCACCCTCACGGTAGAAGAAAAACTGTCGATCGCCCGTGCCCTGTCGCGTCTTGGGGTGGACATTATTGAAGCGGGTTTTCCCTTTGCCAGTCCTGGAGATTTTGAAGCAGTTCAGAAAATTGCCAGAACGGTGGGGACGGAAACGGGGCCCGTGATCTGTGGTTTGGCCCGGGCAACGGAAAAAGATATTAAAACCGCAGCGGAAGCGTTGAAACCGGCGGCCAAGCACCGCATTCACACCTTTTTGGCAACATCGGATATTCACCTCGAACACAAATTGAAAAAGACCCGGGCCGAAGTGTTGGCGATCGTGCCGGAAATGGTGGCCTTTGCCAAATCGTTAGTCACTGATATCGAGTTTTCCCCAGAAGATGCGGGACGCAGTGATCCTGAATTTTTATATCAAGTCCTCGAAGCGGCGATCGCCGCCGGGGCCACCACCATCAATATCCCCGACACGGTGGGCTACACCACCCCCTCGGAGTACGGTGCGTTGATCAAAGGCATCAAAGATAATGTGCCCAACATTGACCAAGCCATTATTTCCGTCCACGGCCACAATGATTTGGGTTTAGCCGTGGCCAACTTCCTGGAAGCGGTTAAAAATGGGGCCCGACAACTGGAATGCACCATCAACGGCATCGGTGAACGGGCTGGCAATGCGGCCCTAGAAGAATTGGTGATGGCCCTCCATGTGCGACGGAGTTATTTCAATCCCTTCTTGGGACGGCCGGCGGACTCCCAGGAACCCTTGACCAATATTGACACTAAACATATCTATTCCACCTCGCGTCTGGTGTCGGATTTAACCGGCATGGTGGTGCAACCCAATAAGGCCATTGTTGGGGCCAACGCTTTTGCCCATGAGTCCGGCATCCACCAGGATGGGGTACTCAAAAATAAGCTCACCTACGAAATCATGGACGCCGAGTCCATCGGTTTGACCAATAATCAAATCGTGTTGGGGAAATTGTCGGGGCGTAACGCCTTTCGTACCCGGTTGAAGGAATTGGGCTTTGAATTGAGCGAAACGGAATTAAATAATGCCTTCCTCCGCTTTAAGGAGGTCGCTGATAAACGCAAGGAAATTACCGATTGGGATTTGGAGGCGATCATCAATGACGAGATTCGCCAACCCCCGGAATTATTCCGTTTGGAACGGGTGCAGGTTTCCTGTGGGGAACCCTCTTGCCCCACCGCAACGTTGACCATCCGCACCCCCGACGGTCAGGAAAAGACCGATGTGGCGATCGGTACGGGGCCCGTGGATGCGGTGTATAAAGCCATCAATTACATTGTGGATCTCCCCAACGAATTGCTGGAATATTCCGTTACCTCCGTCACCGAAGGCATTGATGCCCTGGGAAAAGTGAGTGTGCGTTTACGTCACCAAGGGACGATTTACACCGGGTATGCCGCTAATACTGACATTATTGTGGCCTCAGCCCGGGCCTATCTCGGTGCCTTAAATCGGTTATATGCGGCCCTGCAAGCGGCCCAAACCCATCCCCCGGTGGTGGCTTCTTTATAAATTTTGCCAGTTTGCGTCATTTGCGTCAGTGAATGGTGCGTCGGGGAAATCTGACTCCCGACGACCCTCTGGCGTTTATGATAAGATTTTAAAAATCTCAACCAGGGTTGGCCGAGCGGTTGAGGCAGCGAACTCATAATTCGCCCTAGACAGGTTCAACTCCTGTACCCTGGATTACTCCCCTGACGAACAATCAGTTACTTAAAAAGCGGCGATCGCCTGCTAAGCTAGAAAGGTTGTCAAAAAATCACACATCCAAGCTTTCGGGTGTTTCTGCACAGGAAATTCCCTTGGATGGAGGATGAACCCGAATAGGAGAAAATTCACCATGCCCGTTGTCTCTCTCGCTGAATTGCTAGAGTCTGGCGTTCACTTCGGCCACCAAACCCGCCGCTGGAACCCCCGTATGGATCAATATATTTACACCGCCCGCAATGGGGTGCATATTATTGATCTTGTGCAAACTGCCCAGTTGATGGAAGACGCCTACGATTATGTGCGGACTGCCACAGCCAAAGGCAAAAAGTTTTTGTTCGTCGGCACGAAACGTCAAGCCGCCGGTATCATTTCCCAGGAAGCCCAACGCTGCGGGGCTAACTTTGTTAATCAACGCTGGTTAGGGGGGATGCTCACCAACTGGGAAACCATCCGTAATCGGGTAGAACGTCTCAAAGAATTAGAAGCATTGGAAACCAGTGGGGCGATCGAACGCCGTCCCAAAAAAGAAGGTTCCATGCTACGCCGGGAATTAGGCAAATTGCAAAAATATCTCGGTGGAATCAAAAATATGCGTAAACTGCCGGACGTGGTCGTCATTGTTGACCAGCGCCGGGAGCACAATGCCATCCATGAATGTCAAAAACTGGGGATTCCCATCATTGCGTTATTGGACACCAACTGCGATCCCGATGTGGTGGATATTCCCATTCCGGCCAATGATGACGCCATTCGCTCCATTAAACTCATTGTGGGTAAATTGGCCGATGCCATTTATGAAGGTCGCCATGGTCAACCCGATACCAGCGATGACTACGAAGAATTTGATGACGCGTTAGACAGTGACACCGAGGTGGATGACACCGAAGACGCAGTGGACAGTGACACGGAGACAACGGCGATCGCCGAAGATGCCGTAGCAGCAACTGCTGAAAACGTTACCGCTGAAAGCTAGTCGGGCACTGACTCTGTGGGGCGAGGGGAAATTGTTTTGCATGTATTCTGGATTACGTTTCCCTGATGCGCCCTCAATCCCTATGTAATGATAAAAACACTGATTAGGAACAATAACCATGGCAGAAATTACCGCTCAACTCGTTAAGGAACTGCGCGAAAAAACTGGCGCGGGCATGATGGACTGCAAAAAAGCCCTAAAAGAAAATGAGGGTAATATCGACAAATCGATCGAATGGCTCAGACAGAAGGGCATCGCCTCGGCGGATAAGAAATCTGGGCGGACGGCGGCGGAAGGCTTAGTCCACAGCTACATTCACTTCGGCGGCCGCATTGGCGTGCTGGTGGAAGTTAACTGTGAAACGGACTTTGTGGCCCGGGGCGATCGCTTTAAAGATCTGGTTAACGATGTGGCCATGCAGATTGCCGCCTGTCCCAACGTGGAATATGTCAGCATTAGCGATATCCCCGAAACCATTGTCGCCAAAGAAAAAGAGATTGAAATGGGGCGGGATGACCTCGGCAAAAAACCTGAAAATATTAAGGAAAAAATTGTCCAAGGTCGAATCGAAAAACGCCTGAAAGAACTGTCTTTGTTGGATCAACCCTATATCAAAGACCAAAATCTCACCATTGAAGAATTGGTTAAGCAGGCGATCGCCGAATTGGGAGAAAACATTCAGGTGCGCCGCTTTATTCGCTTTAACCTTGGGGAAGGCATCGAAAAAGAAGAAACGGATTTTGCTGCGGAAGTTGCCGCCGCCGCCGGGACAGCCAAAGCGTAATCCTAAGCCCGCTTCCTCCTTGGCCCGTGTTACTTGATAATTGCTATCCTCCTAATCACTAGGGGGATTTTTTGTCACATAATTGAATCGATTCTAAATTCCAAAATGCTCCCCCCAACGCGGAATATTCAATGCCACAAAAGCGATTGCGAACCGCCGCTAGGGAATAGGGATTAACTAAATAAATAAAGGGTAAATAATTCTGAACGTCTCCCTGCATCTGATCATAGATTTGACGCCGTTGCTCCACCTTCAGCGCTTGGGATCCTTGCAGGGCTAAATCGGCAATTTCTTGCTCCCAGGGAGCTACGGTGCGCCCCGTCAGGGGTTGGGCCCCCGCTTGGGGTTTCTGGTTAAACATGTGGAGATTGCCGTCGGTGTACCAAATGTTGGGGGCATGGGGATCATTGCCACCGGTCAGGCCGAGGATAACCGCGTCCCATTGCAAGCTGTTACTTAATTTGTCCACTAACACGTTAAAGCTGATGGGGCTGAAATCCACTTGAATGCCTAATTTTCCCAGGTCTTCTTGGATTTGGGTGCCCAGAGCCTCTCGGGTTTTATTGCCGGCATTGGTGTTTAACGTAAAACGTACCCTTGTCCCCGTATCATCTAATAATTGCCCCTGGTTATCATACCGAAAACCAGCGGTTTGTAGTAATTGTTTGGCTTTTTCTGGGTCATAATCATAGGCTTTGACGTCGGGGTTATAAAACGGCGATTGCACCGACACAAACGAATTTTGTGCTTCCCCCAGTCCCCGATAAATATTATTAATCATCCGTTGCCGATCAATGCCATAGGCGATCGCCTGGCGGAAATTAACGTCATTAAACCAGCGGGATTTGACAGGATCCACTAAGGGTTTACCGTCCCGTTTACCCTGGTTGAGATTAAAGGTTAAATAGGTACTGCCATAGGCGGGGCCGCCATTGTAAATGGTGAAATCCCCCCGGTCTTCCTCCCGTTTTAACAGGGAAAAGGATTCCGGAGAAATCCCCAAGGAATCTAAACTTCCTGACCGAAATTGCAGCAACGAGGTGTCGGTACTTTCCACGATCGCCCAAACCACCCGGGGAATATAGGGGAGGCGTTCTCCCGCTGCATTGGTCTGCCAATAGTAGGGATTTTTCTCAAAAATAAGGCGTTGACTGGTGACATAGCGCCGCAATTTATAAGGGCCATTGACCACAATGTCTTCCGGGGGTGTATCCGTTCCCCAGGTGCCTAAAAATAAAGGATTACCTTTCTGATCTAAGGCTTCCACCTGTTGACGCAGTACATGGGCCGGTAATATGGGCATTTCAGCACTATCAAAAAACGGCGCAAAGGGTTCCGGTAATTGGAACGCAATTTGACGGTCATCAACTTTGGTGATTTTGGGAAATGCTTGGCTTTTACCAATGCGTAAACTGTCGCGGTAATTATTAGGAATTTTAGGATTTAGATAAAGATCCTGGTAGGAAAACAAAACATCATCAACGGTCAAGGGTTCCCCATCAGACCAGTGCAATCCCTCCCGTAGGGTGAAAGTAATGGTGAGATCATCCGCGGACACCGCCCAGCTTTCCGCAAGGGCCGGCATCTTTTCCCCGGTTAACGGATTTTCCCGAATCAGTCCTTCGTAGGTGTAGCCAAAAATATTGGGGGATTCCTGGGACAGCACCGCATTAAAGGTTTTGGGGTCACTCAACACAGAGAACACCACCTGATCTTTCAGTACTGGGGAGCCACAGGCGGTGAGACAGAGCAAAATGCCACACAAAAAGGTGAGTATGAGTTTTTTTGACCAATGACCACAGAAACGAACAATCTGTCCGAAAAAGCTGTTATTGCCCATTGCTATCCTGTTTTCCTAATGCATAAATTCCCCCGGTGAAAACGAGCAGTAGGGCTAGACTAAAAGACCAACTTCCCCCGAGTCCCCGATCAATGCCCAGGTTGCACAGGGTTCCCAACACTAAAAAGGGAAGAATGCTCATCACCGACGCATAAAAGGCATTCTGGGCTTCCCGCGCCTCCCGGGTCCGTTCAAATTCTTCCTCCGAGGGATAGAGGGACCGCTCAGCAAAATTAAACCAGCGCTGCAATTGCTCAATGATCCAATTACGCCCGGTACCCCATGCCACATAAATTCCCAAGGACCACAACGTTGCACTGGCGATCGCCGCTGTGTTAAAGGGAATATCAAAGGGAATCCAATCCGTAAGCATTAGGGTTTCAATCAAGTTTTGTAGGATCTTAACAATTTGTAAGATCTTAACAAACTGTTGTCTATCAGCACGGGTTTCGGCGATCGCCAAAGCGCCCCTTGTCAATGTGCGAGCAAAATGATTAAGATTGATTTAGACCGATAAGGGGCCGCAATGGTTTCGACAGGTTGGCGAAAGCCTCTTTGTGATACAGGTCGAGAGTGAGTCTCCTCTCGTAAATCCAAGGCTCAAAAAAATGTAACTGCGAATAACATCGTCAGCTTCAAGCGCGTAGCCGTAGCAGCCTAGTCTGAAAAAAGCTACATCTTTCTCTAACACAGAACGCTTACTTCTTTTCCGACTCCGTTAAGGATCAGAGGTTAACCCCAACGGATGCGGTGTCTAGCTCTTCTCTAGTTAGCTAGCCAATCAAGCCTTAGACTAGAGCATCCCACCATCAGGGACAATCGATGGTTCCCGTCCGAGGACTAGAAGGACTAAACCTGTGAATGAGCGGAAGGTTAATACCCAGTTTGGACAGCAGTTCGATTCTGCTCGGCTCCATTAAACATTAAAGAAGCGTGTGGACTAGCGCTGTTCCGTCAAGGTTGGATTCTTAACTTTAGGCGAAATGGGGACGGCCTATCCGTTTGGGGCTACGTAACATTTTGTAACATTTGCCCCTTTTTCCTAGAAACCCCGTTTCAACCCTTGCTAAACTAGCGGTTACGTTCTGCGCGTTGGCTTGATGGCGAGCAAATTTTGTTAAGGAAACTCTTTTAGACAATTATGGTTAATACCCTCGAAAAGCCTGGATTTGATGAAATCCGCCCCGGCGTTAAATCACCGGCCAAAGAAACGATTTTGACCCCCCGCTTTTACACCACGGATTTCGATGAAATGGCCAAAATGGACATTTCCCCGAATGAAGAGGAACTCAAGGCAATTCTGGAAGAGTTCCGCGTTGATTACAATCGCCACCATTTTGTTCGCAACGATGCTTTCAATCAGTCCTGGGAACATATTGATGGGGAAAAACGCAAGCTCTTTATCGAATTCTTAGAGCGTTCCTGCACAGCGGAATTCTCTGGCTTTCTACTGTATAAAGAACTGGGACGGCGTCTCAAAAATAAAAATCCTCTCTTGGCGGAATGTTTTAACCTGATGTCCCGGGACGAGGCTCGCCATGCCGGTTTTCTCAACAAAGCCATGTCTGATTTTAATTTGTCGCTGGACTTGGGCTTTTTAACCAAAAGTCGTAAATATACGTTCTTTAAGCCGAAATTTATCTTTTACGCCACTTATCTGTCAGAAAAAATTGGCTACTGGCGTTATATCACCATCTATCGCCATTTAGAGCAGCATCCCGAAGATTGCATTTATCCGATTTTCCAATTCTTTGAAAACTGGTGTCAGGACGAAAATCGCCACGGGGATTTCTTTGATGCCATTATGCGGGCCCAACCCCACACCCTCAACGATTGGAAGGCAAAACTCTGGTGTCGTTTCTTCCTGTTATCGGTGTTTGCGACGATGTACTTGAACGATACCCAACGGGCCGATTTCTATGCCTGCTTAGGGTTGGAAGCTCGGAGCTATGACAAGGAAGTCATTCAAAAAACCAATGAGACCGCTGGTCGGGTCTTCCCCATTATTTTGGACGTAGACAACCCCGAATTCTACGATCGCCTGGAAGTTTGTGTGAGTAATAACGAACAACTACGGGAGATTGATGCGACTGATGCACCGGGGTTTGTTAAAGTCCTGCGTAAATTACCCAAATTTGTCTCCAACGGTTGGCAGTTCGCCAAGCTGTATTTCATGAAACCGATCGCCGTTGATCAGTTGGCTGGCACAGTGCGCTAATTTTTAACTTAATCCGAATTTTGGATAACATACCGGGGAATTTCATCATTCTGCCGGTATTTTTTTCTCTAACGTGCCAAGGCGATCGCCGCATTTTGGCCGCCAAAGCCAAAGCTTAAGCAAAGGGCAGTGCGTAGGGGAAATTTCAGAGGGGTTTCAGCCCTTAAACCAACGAAATTGAGGGGGAATGGAGACCGATTTAATCCCACACAGGGGGGCAAACGTTGATGGTGCAAACTGAGTAAACTCAACGCCACGGCGATCGCCCCGGAAGCCCCCAGGGTATGCCCCGTGGCCCCTTTGCTCGTCGTAATGGGGATTGAGGCGGGAAATAGATCTTGAATTAACTGGGCTTCCCGCTGATCGTTTAACACCGTCCCCGTACCGTGGGGATGAATAAAGTCCACTTGATTGGGAAATAAACCACTGCGGTCTAAACAATTTTTAATGGCGACTTTGGCACTGTGGTTGTCCGCCGCCGGCGCACTCCGATCATGGGCATCGCAACTAAAGCCCCAATCAAGAATACGCCCATAGATTTGGGCCCGTCGCTGTTGGGCCTGTTGCAACGATTCCAACACCAAGAATGCCCCCCCTTCTGCCAGTGCCAATCCCTGGCGATCGCCGTCAAAGGGGAAACAGCCGGTTTGCGCTAACGCCCCCATACGCTCAAATCCCGCCAAGGTTAAGGGGGTAATGGGGACTTCCACTGCCCCCGCAATCACCCGTTGACACTGCCCCTGACGAATTAACGCGGCTCCCTCGGCGATCGCCCATAATCCAGTGGCACAGGCGGCCATGGGGGCTTTGATGATATTTACTTGGGGTAATAATTGGGCGGTGAGGTTTGCGGCCTGATAGGGAAAGGTTTCCAGCCAAGGGACTGACGGATTTTGATCTGTAACCCAATCTTCCCAATGGTTTTGGCATCCCCGACTGGAGCCAATCACCACCCCCCAAGGGTCGGCATCGGAGGGGGTTAACTGGGCATCTTGCAACGCAGCGTGTAGTAACCCAGGCACTAATTGGGAAAAATCCTGGGGGCGATCGTGGATTAACCCGAGGGGAAAAGACTCTAATTCAGGAAAGGGTTGCCGCTGTTGAAGACCGGTTTCCCCCGCACAGATCCGTTGCCAGGTTTGTTGCCCTGGGCCTAAACAGGTCTGGAGGCTAATACCGGTAACAACAACAGCAGTCAAAGGGAATCCGTTTAACCTAAGGCTTTTTCGATCGCCGCTTTGAGGGTGGCATCATTGGGGGGCGTTTTGGGGTCAAAACGGGCAATGACAGCGCCGTCACGACCCACCAAGAATTTACCAAAGTTCCAGCCGATATCTTCCCCGTCCCCCACTAGGAATTGATATAAAGGACTCCGGTTGGGGCCGTTGACATCCTGCTTTTCTAACAGGGTAAATTCCACGTCGTATTTGGTTTGGGTAAAGGTTTTAATCTCTTCAGGGGTACCGGGTTCCTGCCCGCCAAACTGGTTACAGGGAACACCGACAATGGCTAACCCCCGATCGCCATAGGCATTATCCAGTTCAACCAAGCCGTTGTACTGGGGGGTTAAACCACATTTACTGGCAACATTGACGAACAACACCACTTTGTTCGCTAGGGTGTCGGGGGCCAGGGGCGCTCCATCGAGGGTCATCAGATTGGTTGGTAATGGCATAGTTGTTAAGAAGTGTTACAACGCTATCTATTATCGGCCATGACTGGGCAATCCCGGGGCAAACTTAATCTTCCTTGGGGTATGCTAGCTCGAAACCATCGATTCATTGCAGGAGGCCGGGCTTGAACGCAACTCACGGGGCATCGCAGCAAGGGGAGCCATACCAGATTGCCGATCAGTTTGCTCACCAAGGCCAAATTGTTCATGTAAACGCCTTTGGTAGCGGCAATATTAATGATACGTTTTTGGTCACCTCAGACGATCCGGCCCAAACGGGGTTTGTTTTGCAACGGATCAATCATCATGTCTTTCCCAACCCAGCGGCGGTAATGGCAAACATGGTGAAGGTGACAGAACATATTCATCGCAAGTTGGCTCTTCATCCCCTGGAACGTCCTTGGCAAATGCCCAAGGTGATTTTCACAAAAACCGGACAGGATCATTGGCAGTCCGCCGGGGGAGACTATTGGCGAGCAATTAGTTTTATCGAAGGCTCCACCTCGTTTGATACGTTGACCAGCTTGCACCAAGCCCAGGAAGTGGGGGTCGCCCTCGGTCTGTTTCACCAATTGTTGAGTGATCTGCCGCCCCATCAATTAACCGATACATTGCCGGGATTTCATCACACTCCTGATTATTTAGCCCAGTACCACCAGGCGATCGCCACCCCCCAGAGAACAGGGGGGGATTCCAAAAGCGAAGTGCAATTCTGCCGGGAGTTTATTGACCGCCGCGCAGCGTGGTGTGATGTGTTGGAAACGGCGAAACAACGGGGAGATCTGCCGTTGCGGTTAATGCATGGTGACCCCAAAGTGAACAATATTTTATTCGATCGCCAAACGGGTCAGGCAATTAGTGTGATTGATTTAGATACCACGAAACCCGGTTTAATCCACTACGACATCGGTGATTGCTTGCGCTCCGGCTGTAATCCTGCCGGGGAAGAAACCCAGAACTGGCAAGGGGTCACCTTTAATGTGGATTTTTGCAATGCACTGTTACAGGGCTATTTACCCCAATGTCGCCATTTTCTCGGGGACGGGGATTATCATTACCTTTTTGATGCCATCCGCCTTATTGCCTTTGAGTTGGGATTGCGGTTTTTTACTGACTATCTCAACGGCGATCGTTACTTTAAAGTCAAATACGATGGGCACAATCTCCTTCGCGCCCTGGTGCAGTTCCAACTGACCGCCAGCATTGAGCAACAACAAACAACCATTGAGGCAGGGATTCACCGCATTCGTTCTCAATCCTCCTCGATCCACCTGATAGGCTCCATGACAAAGCAAGGGTAGTCAAGGCCGTGACTAATGGGGGGATGAAGAAGGGCTATCAACAAGGCCGGCTAATTGGGCCACCACAAATTCCGCAATGCGATGGGATGCCCCCGGAATGCCTAGTCGTTCCCGACCATTGTGTTCACAGGCCCGTAAATAATCCCCATCCTTAACGGTGTTTTGTAAGCAGTGAGCCGCTTCTTCTAGGATGGCATCGTTGGCTGGCCCCGTGCCGATGGTTTGGGCCGATAGTCCCAGCAGTCTATCCTGTGCCTCAGCAAAGGCGTAGGTAAATTGGGGGCCATTACCGGCAATTTGAATCACGGGTTTCCCGAT
>JAYKHU010000047.1:0-4670 GCA_035285105.1 Synechocystis sp. | reverse complement strand
TGGCATCGTTGGCTGGCCCCGTGCCGATGGTTTGGGCCGATAGTCCCAGCAGTCTATCCTGTGCCTCAGCAAAGGCGTAGGTAAATTGGGGGCCATTACCGGCAATTTGAATCACGGGTTTCCCGATCGCCACCGCTTGATCCACCGCTAACCCGGCCATGCCAATGACCACCGTTGTGGCACAGACAATATCGTTAAAGGCATCATCGTAACAGCCCACCTGGGCGATTTTTCCGTCCCCCAGATCACAGCGCAACCACGGGTCATCCCAGCTCCAGCCACAGGCTTGGGCAATGTAAGGCAGGGTGGGCATCATTTTGGGAACTAAGGCGGCCCGGAATTGAATGTTATCCCCCATTAATTGGGTTGCTTTGACCACCAAACGCAGTTGGCGCTTAAAATTTCCCACTGCTTCCGGTAACCGTGACCCCGGCAATAAAGCGGCCATGGGAATCCCCGGGGTTAATGCTAAGTCTTTCCCCGTCGGTGTTAACCAATCTAAAGACGGAATTCCTCCGTATTGAACTTTAGCGAATCCCTGTTTTTGTAAATCGGTTGCCGTTAAGGGATCGCGGGTGAAGACGCCCAAACATCGCGGCGATCGCCAGAGTAGGGGCATGATCAGGTCTAATTTTAAAGTGCCCTCATAAAGCGCCGACAAGCAGGAAATAAAGGAAATGAAAGGTTTCCCCGTCAAATAGGCAAAACTTTGCCCCACCGAATCCCCCGTGGCATGGACAAGGTCATATTGGGGGGCATAGCGCCGAACCGCCTGTAATTGTCGCCAGGTTAGTCCCAATAATCCCGCCTGAATGTCTTTAATCAATAAGCGGCGATCAACATAGCTAAACCCACCGGAGGGTAACACGTCCGTGGTTGGGCCAATAATGGGAATGTCTAATTTTCGGTAAGCACTACCCTGCCCCACAATCGGCATGGCAGCAATCTCCACCTGGGGGGCTATTTCCCGTAACCGCCGAATAATATGGGCGGAATGATTATCTTCACCGTGGCCGTTACTGATGAATAAAACTCGTTGGGGCATGAACTTATAAAGGCTGATCCGTCTCGCTACATTACTTTAAACGGTTTTCGTCCCAGACTTTCCAAACACCGCCCCAATGGGATAATGATGATTAAACCAGTTTAAAACACCGTAATAAGTATTTTTTTTCTAAAAAGGAGTAAAAAAATGGGTCAAAAAGACAATTTTGCCGGGGGATTTTTCTTAGGTAGCCTCATTGGTGGGGTTGTGGGCGGTGTTTTGGGATCAGTGCTGGCGAGTCGGGCCAATCGGGCCGGAACGTCCCTAGACAGAGCAGAGGAGGAGGCGATCGGCAGTTTGGACAGTGAGGAAAATATTGAGCTAGCCCGACGACGGTTAGAGGATAAGATTGCCCAGCTCAATCTGGTCATTGATGATGTGCGCCATCAGTTAGGTAATGTCAACGAACTCGGCGATCGCCAAGGAAGCCACGAAGAACAACCGTAGATGCTTTCTAGTCCGGATGGGATTAGTCATGAGGAAACCACCCAAAACCCCTGCAATCTTGATGGGGGGCTTATTAGGCAGTCTTGCTTTAGGGACAATGGCAATCGCCGGTAATCTTTTTCCCCCTTACCTCACTGAATTAGGCATCAATGCAATGCCCTTGTACCAGTCCCCCTACCAACTCAGTGGCCGTAAAATTGCCCTGGGACAATTGGAGATTGGTCGCCCCGTACAGTTTCTCTGGGATAAATTAGGGCGGTGGCGTCCCCCGTATCACCTGGCGGGCATTTTCCATCTGGATCAAATGGTTCCCCAGAATCGCTATCTGGAAAGCCATGCCACCATGGTGGCCCAGGCCATGGTGAGTAACGACAAACGCTATCTCGGGGTGGCACCGAAAGCGAGGTTGTATGCCACGGCGGTGGGGCCCCAATCCCAAAATTTTCAACCGCAACAATGTCTGGCGGCCCAATTTCTGAGTCAGCGTAACGGTGGTGATCTCCGGGCCATTAATTTGAGCTATGGGGAGTCCTTGACACGGGACGACCGGGAGAAGGCCCAACTCGATGGCAATGCTCTACTGAGTTTGTGCTTGGATTGGTTGAGCCAGCAGGAATCGGTGCTATTTGTGGTGGCTGGCAATCAGGGTAAGGGGGGCATCCCCATTCCCACGGATCATTACAACGGGTTAACCATTGCCTACTCCACCCAACCCCATCCCCAGGGAGTTTATGACAAACTTGCCTTTGCCAACCTCAGTCAGGAACCGGTGGGCATTGGTAAACGCCTGGTGCAGCTAGAAATTAACCGTCAGGGGCGGCGGGGGGTGAATTTGGTGGCCCCAGGGAGTGATGTCACCTTCTATGATGTCAACGGACAACCAGAAACCGTCAGTGGCAGTAGTTTTGCCGCCCCCTTGGTGACCGGGACGATCGCCCTGTTACAGGAATTTGGCGATCGGCAGTTATTCTCCCCAACACCGTCGCCCCACTGGACATTGACCCATCGGCGACCCGAAGTCATCAAAGCCGTACTCATCAACGCTGCGGTGAAAATCAAAAACGCTGACCTTGGCATGGCCTACACCCTCCACAGCAAGAAAAATTGGGATTGGCAGCAAACTCCCGCCTATACAAACCCCCAGATTCCCCTCGATTTAGAACTCGGCAGTGGGCAACTCAATGGGTTACGGGCTGTGCAGCAATTCCAGGCCGGGGCCCATTCCCCCTCCTCGGTTCTACCGGCGATCGCCTGGGATTATGGCACCATTTCTCCCCAACAAACAGTGACCTATTCCTTGGCAGCCCCCTTAAAAGCCGGGAGTTTTGCCACAGCCACGCTGGTGTGGAATCGAGATGTACAGTTGTTGGACAAAAACAATAATCAACAATACGACCCCGGGGAGTCCTTTCAGCCTGGTTCTTTAACAAACCTCGACTTATTTTTAATCCCTGCATCGGAATCTAGCCCTGAGCCATCCGCTAGCATCACCTGTGCGTCCCAGAGCCAAGTCGATAACCTTGAACATTTCTTTTGCCCGATTCCCCAAACGGGACTGTATCAAATTCAGGTCAAATCATCATCGAGGTTGCCGGATCAGCCTCAAGCCTATGCCCTCAGTTGGTGGACTGTTACCAAAACACCCGCGCCGTCATGGTCATCAACCAGGGATGACCCCACCATAACAGAGCAATAAAGCCGATCACCCCCACATAGGCCGGTTTGAAGAATTCTTGCCACACCAACGTTTGTCGTCCCTCTAAAATTGCCAAAAACGGAATCACAGACGTACGCTCTTTAACTTTTAAAAAAGCATCTCCATATTTCTTGAACCAACGGCGATCGCCATGCCAAACGGCGAAACTGTGGTGGGCAATTAAGCCCAGACTGGTCACCAGGGTAAAGGTGGTGCCTAACCAGAGGGTATGGGCCACACACCAAATGACTTGACCCACCATTTGGGGATGGCGGCAAATACGAATAATCCCTGTTTCGTAGAGATGGATTTCAGGTTTTTGAATAGCAGCGATTTCTAAGAGGTTAAAGGTGGCGGGAAACAAGAAGAAGAACGATAACGCGGACAATCCCCACACCAACGGCTTAATACCTGGCACTAACTGCACCTGCCAGAGTTGTAGGCCGTCATAACGGTGATTGAAAAAATAAATAATCAATCCCGTTGCCAAAGGAATACTCACCAGCGCAAACAACACCCGGTAACCCCGCGCCCCAATTTTACTTTCTCCCCAGGGGCGTAACGCCGCCAACCCACTATGAACAACAGCAAAACCGAGCAAATAAGCCGTAATGATGCCGTGGCTGGGGGTTAACCAATTCAGGGTTTCTAGTTGAGACAAAAATAACGGAGCCATAGAACAGGGTTAAAACATCGACAGGGCCCTATTTTAGGCGGATTATCGGCTCGGTATCAGAATGAGTTTGAGATTCGCTAAAATTAAAGCCACGTTTGGTATCGCAACCCATGGTTCAAGCATCCCTTCCCTTCCTCGATTCTGTTTTATATCCCGACTCCGACGGCAAACCCATGGCCGACAACACCCTTCAGTATCGCTGGATTGTACGCCTAGTGGCAAACCTTAAGCATTTATTCTGCGAACAAACTGTTTTTGTGGCGGGGGATTTGCTCTGGTATCCCCAACAGGTAACCAAGCCCCCCGCACCCTGCCAAGCACCGGACGCGATGGTGGTTTTTGGACGACCTGATGGAGAGCGAGGAAGTTATAAACAATGGGAGGAAGACAATATTGCGCCCCAGGTGGTTTTTGAGATTTTATCCGACAGTAACACCGCCGCCGAAATGCTTAACAAACAGATGTTTTATCGGCAGCATGGGGTGTTAGAGCTATTCATTTACGATCCGAAATCCCATGAATTTTGGGGACTGGTGCGGCCTACCCCCCAGGCGGGCTTTGACCCAGTTACCCCCCTGAGTTTTCCCTGGACATCCCCCTTACTTGGCGTGCGGTTTGAAATGTTCGCTGACGGTTTGGCGCTTTTCCATCCGAACGGTGAACCCTTTAAAGATCCGGAGGCAATTTTTGCAGAGCGAAATCAAGCACAGCAGGAACGGGATCAAGCTCAACAAGAACGAGACCTTGCTTTTGCGAAGTTGCGCGAATTGGGCATTGACCCCTCAACCTTGACATAGAGATTTTTA
>JAYKHU010000046.1:0-2575 GCA_035285105.1 Synechocystis sp. | reverse complement strand
GCTGGCTGGGCAATTTCCTGTAATGCCAGACTCAACAGGGCGATCGACACCTGTTCCCCCGTGGACAACAGCATATCCATTTCCCGGCGACAGGGGTTTGGGGAAATCTGTTGCGCCAACCCCACTAGGGTATCGGTGCTTTTGCCCATGGCTGATACCACCACCACTAAGGAATTTCCCGCTTGGGCAGAGGCTTTGATGCGTTGGGCCACTGCTTGGATACGCTCGACGGTTCCGACGGAGGTGCCACCAAATTTTTGAACGATTAATGCCATGGTTGTCTGGGAATAGGGCCGGGATCAGGGGGCCAGAGTACAACATCTTAAGTTAAGCGCTTCCCTGTCGGCAACTGTTATCCCGTCATATTTTTCCTTGGGTGATGATTTCTCTCCGTTGTCCCCAGTCCCTTAGATGTGATGAGCGCCGTATGATTACTCAGATTTGATCACACAGAGCGGACGACCCCGGTTAACGGAGAACTGGCACTGGCGTTGGCTTTGATTGGCATCCGCCCCGACAGGTAGGCTAGACGTCCGGCTTGGGTTGCCATGCCCATGGCCTGAGCCATGGCGACTGGATTAGCGGCTAAGGCGATCGCCGAGTTGATCAACACCGCATCTGCCCCCATTTCCATTGCTTGGGCGGCTTCACTGGGGGTTCCGATGCCCGCATCGACTACCACCGGAATCTGGGCGTTTTCAATAATAATGGCAATGTTGGCCGCGTTGCGAATGCCCTGCCCCGAACCGATGGGAGAACCGAGGGGCATCACCGTGGCGCAACCCACCGCCTCTAAGCGTTTGGCTAACAAGGGGTCAGCGTTAATGTAGGGCAACACCGCAAACCCTTCCTTCACCAACTGTTCTGCAGCCTGGAGGGTGCCAATGGGGTCAGGAAGTAGATATTTGCTGTCGGGAATCACTTCCAATTTGATGAAATTATTGTCTTCCTGTCCCAGTAATTTAGCCATTTCCCGCCCTAACCGAGCCACCCGAATGGCGTCCTCAGCGGTTTGGCAACCGGCGGTATTGGGGAGCATCCAAATTTTTGACCAGTCGATCGCCTCAGCGAGTCCTTCATGGCCGGGGGCATTGGTTTGAACCCGACGGACTGCAACGGTTACGATTTGGCACTGACTGCTGGCCACGCTCTGCTGCATAATTTCCAAATTGGGATATTTGCCCGTCCCGGTCATCAAGCGTGAGTGAAATCGACGACCGGCAATTTCTAAATAATCGCCCTCGCCAGCGAGACCATGACCATTGATAACAGGGGGTAAAGACGTCGGTTGGGGAGCAGGAAAAATTGCAGTCATAGGAGAATGAGAGGAAAGAACGGGTTTAGCAGGGGATAAGCGGCGCTCCTGGGGCAATGACCGACGCCGATCGCCCTTAAAAGCGGTTAATAAATGGGGGGAGGTGTCGTCAAGAATCAGATCACTGATTAAGTCCGCCGTAATGGGGGCCAGTAAAATGCCATTGCGGTAATGCCCCGTGGCCAAAATGAGATTATCACAATCGCTATAACCCAAATAGGGTAATTCATCGGGGGTTCCTGGTCGAAAACCCCACCACAGATCTTCGATCGCCCAATCTTGGACAGCGGGGAAGAGACGTATGGCCCGCGCCAACAGAGTTTGGATGCCCATAGGGGTATTGTGGGGTTGCCAATTCACTTGCTCCACCGTAGCCCCAACAATCAGCCGACCATCCCGACGGGGAACCAGATAGGTATCCGGGCCAAACAAAACCCGCTGGAGGGGATAGGGTTGGTATTCCCCCCGGGGCATTCTGAGGGCTAACATCTGCCCTTTCACAGGAAAAACGGGGATTGGTAAGAGTTCTTTTGCCCAGGAACCACTGGCTAGGACGTAGGTGTCAGCTTGGTAAAGTCCCTGGTTGGTGAGTAGTTGGGTTACCTGCCCTTGGCGTTGGGCGATGGTCTGGACATTAACCCCTTCCTGAATGTGAACCCCGAGGGACTGGGCCGCTTGACGGAGGGCACTGACTAATTTGCGGTTATCGACTTGTCCATCATCGGGGTACCACCAACCGCCCACCACGTCGGGGCCAAGACCGGGTTGATAGGCGGCGATCATGGCTGCATCCAACCAGTCTGAGGGGGTTTGTTGGGGGGTCAATCCTTGGGGCGCTTCAAATACGGGGGACAAAATACCGCAGGGGTTATAACCCGTTTCCATCCCCGTTAATTGCTCCAACTTGCCCACCCATTCTGGGTAACGCCAACGGGATGCCAAGCAGAGTTCGAGAAGGGGGCCAGGGGGAATTTGTTCGGCGTGGGGCGCTAACATTCCCGCTGCGGCATGACTGGCTGCCTGCTGAAAGTCCCGACTCAGCACGGTCACTTGCAATGATCGCTGTTTTAATTTCAGGTCAACGGCGATCGCCAAACCGATGATGCCACCGCCGATGATAAGAATGTCGCTAGTTGTTTGCATAACGGATAACGCTAACCCCGTAACTCTCTAACCTTAGCGGATGATTGGGGGGAATTGTTCAATCTAATTGCCCTATCTGGGGATGATTTTGCCGGATCTGGCAAAGGGGTCATTTTC
>JAYKHU010000045.1:0-9421 GCA_035285105.1 Synechocystis sp. | reverse complement strand
ATAAACTCAAAAATATGATAGGTTTTTATTGAGATTAGACATAAGATTACATCAGTTGGCCTATGTTGACGGCATTTACCGCAGGGTTACTGCTAATTACGATTTCAGAATTAGGCGATAAAACATTTTTTATCGGCATGATTCTTGCCATGCGTTATCCACGACGCTGGGTATTAGCGGGGGTTGTGATGGCATTGGCAACAATGACAATTTTATCCGTTGCCATTGGTCAAATTCTGAGTTTTTTACCCCAAAATTATATTCACTACGCTGAGATTATTCTCTTTCTGATTTTTGGGACTAAGTTGTTATTCGAGGCGTGGAAAATGGGGGATCAAGCCAATCTTGACGTGTTAGAAGAGGCAGAGGAAGCGATTGAAAGTGGCGAAAGGCAACTAAAACATGCTCCCAAAGGCTGGGGGATTTTTCTAGAAAGTTTTGTGCTCACCTTCGTCGCCGAATGGGGCGATCGCACCCAAATTGCCACGATCGCCCTTGCTGCTTCCCAGAATGTGATCGGGGTGACGACGGGGGCTATCCTGGGGCATACCATCTGTGCCTTAATTGCGGTGCTAGGGGGAAAATTAATCGCCGGACGTATTTCGGAGCGCACGGTTACGGCGTTGGGAGGAGGGTTATTTTATCTGTTTGCAGCGGTGGCGATCGCCCGAAAGCTATCTATTTGATCACAAATTGATCACAAGCTCGAAAAAAGAAAAAGCTGACAGGAGTCTTGCCATGTTTCGACCCTCTCAGCTTTTCTTTAACACTCTTACTCCTCACACACAACTTGATAATAGCGGACCCCCAAAAGTAGGGGTTACCGAATTTGTGGCAGTTTGAGGATTGGCATAAATCCCTGACCCCCTAGGGACGCTGTCCGCCATGGCTACGGGGAGTGGTGGTATCGGGAGATAGGGCGCGGGTTTCAACGGCGGATGTTTGACCAATTTGCGTCACATTCGGTAGGGGAGTGTGGGCCAATAATGCCACCAAGTTTTCTGCCATCACCGTCAAGGGTTGTTCCCCAATGCTTTCCCCGATCGCCGTTCCTGCTTCGTTGAGATAGACAAAGTGGGGGATGCCGTCCACCCGGTAGCGCAACACCTCTGGCAACCACTTGCTGTTATCCACATTCAGCATGACAAAATTAACCGACGTGCCATAACGTTTCTTTAGCTGAGCTAAATCCTGGGCCATGGCCTGACAGGTGGTACACCAATTGGCATAAAACTCCACTAAGGTGGGTTGATCATTTTCTAGCGCCGAGACAAGGGGAATGGCCCGCTGAGCTTGGGCTTCCAAAGAGGTGGCCTGGGCTTGGGTCTGAAACCCTAAATAGATTGCCGCACTGAGGGCGATCGCCACCACAGCAAGAATGAGATTGCGAATTTTGGGCAGGGTCATGGTTACGATGAGGGGTTAAGAGGGGTAAATTATACGTTCAGGATGATTATTCCGACAGCCACGCCTTGACCCGTTCCAGGTCTTTCCAATCCGGTTTCCGCTTTAGGCCATCTTCAATGTTGTCCATCACAGATTGGGCAATTTCTTTGTCAAAGGACATCATTTGGGCTGCTAATTCCACCTGTTCCCTCACTCCACTGCGTTTATTGGCCAGCATGGCTAAGGCATAGTTGACCCGCCCCTGGGGATGGTAGCCGTCGATTTTGATGCTTTTTTGCGCCGCTTTAAAAGCGGAGTTCGGTTTATCGGCTAATAGATATAACCAAGCGAGACAGGCCCAGACCGTGGCATTTTTGGGGGCTTGGTCAGCGATTTCCTTGAAAACCGGCAAAAGCGTTTCCGGTCCTTCTCCGGCGTTATACCGTTCGATCGCCTGATTAAAAGCCAATTCGGGGGAGAGGGTAGACTCAGTCATAGTAATCAATAATTCAGTAAAGACAAAAAAGAGGGCAGTACAATCACCTAGCCCACTATTTTATCGGTATTTATCCGCAGTCGAGGGACAATCGTGCTTTAAGGAAAATTTAGTTAAACCCCAAAGGACTTGCCACAACCACAGGTTTGATTGGCGTTGGGATTGGTGAACTGAAAACCGCCCCCAATCAGGGCATTACTATAATCCAGCATCAAACCGTAGAGATACAACAAACTTTTGCGGTCGCAAATAATTTTAAAGCCGTCATAATCAAAAACTTCGTCGTGTTCGGTGGTCTGATCGAGTTCTTCAAAGTCCATCATGTAGGACATGCCAGAGCATCCCCCTTGACGCACACCGACCCGCAAACACAGTTCCCGCCCCTGTTGCGCCTGGAGGGCCTGGAGGTGTTGTAACGCAGCGTCAGACAGTTGGATGCCTTGGGATTGGGTGGCAGTCGCTTGGCTCATGGTGATTGATAACTCCTAATCAAATAATCAAAAAACTGAATCATTAACGCGGTTTGGCGATCGGGTGATGGTGATCCCGTTCGTCACGTTTAAAACCGTATTGCACCTAACAATATTCTTTATCTTAACGACAACCCTGTGGCTTGGGGAGAGCATTTCTCTATGCCTAGGATTGGGGCTGAGCTAGGGCTGCGCTAATGATTAGAATTTTCTCAGTCAGACACCAGTCAGTTTTCAGGCTTGGCCGCGATAGTAGACAGTATTGAAACCTATCCATTCACCCCTCGAGCATTAATGATGACCATGACACGTTTTGCCGCGATGCTTCTTTCCGCCTCATTACTCAGCACCACCCTCGGAACCCCCTTGGTGTCGGCGAGGCCGTCAAGCCCCTCCCTCCAGATCGCCCAAGGCATGACTGCGAACTATACGTTACGGTCTGGCCGCTTTGTCACCGTTGAGCAGGATCATCCCACGGCGGGGCAAGCGAAAATTGTCAGCCAAAGTGGGAAACGGTATTTAGAATTTGATCGGGCCTTCACCACTGCAACAGGCCCGGATGTGCAGATTCTTTTATATCGGGGCAATAAGTTGCCGGTAAAGTTAGCAGAAAAAGATTACGTAACCCTTGCCAAATTGCAAAAGTTTAACGGCGCCCAGCGTTATGAAATTCCCGCCAATGTTAATTTAGATGACTTTAAAGCCGTGGGCATTTGGTGTAAAAAATTCAACGTCACCTTTGGTTACGCCGCCCTATAAACAGGGGCAGGGAAGGGCTGGGGGGAGAGGTTCTTAGCCTTTTCCCCTAGGGTATTTTTCCCAATATTGTTGCCAGTTGGGTTAACCGCTGGCAGGCCATTAATGACCCTTGAATTAAGCGCAGTGCTGCAACGGGACGACGGAGAAAACGAGTGGCTAACGTCCACGGTTTGAGGTTGCCGTGCAAATCATAAATATTGTCTAAATTGGGTAAATCATGGTCAACGCTATCGCTGACCACCCGCAGAATGGCGATGGGAATTTGTCGTTGTTGAGCAAATTGCAAAATAGCAACGTTTTCCATATCCACCACATCGGCCCCGGATTGTTGGGCAAGGGTCTGCTTGGCCGATGCTTGGCTAATAACTTGCGTTACCGTAATGCCTTTGACCAGAGGAATGCTGGCATCAAAGTTCCTGGAAATATAGGTGGTGATGGTTTGGCTCAAGTCCCGGTCACTTTGTCGGGGGGCAGGGGCGTTTCCCGATCGCCATTCCCCACAGGTCGTCACCATCACCGGCTGACCAATCCCTAAATCAGGATTCAGGCTCCCTGTCACCCCCATCACCAGTAGGGCTTGGGGTTGGGTCGTTTCCGTCCAGGTTTTTCCAAGGTTGTCTAAACACCGCAGCAGGGCGTCATGACCCGCAGGGATGGATTGTAAGCAAAATCTCGCCTTATCCCTGCGTTGACTCCCGCCTAAGCCCTTAGCGATCGCCTGATATTCTGCGCCTTGGGGGGCCAGGATCATCATCTGAGTAGGCAGTAAACCGGCATTGAGGGAAGGGAGGGACATGTGCTAAGGTAATTCTTGCAAATAATTCTTATTTAAAAAAGCATTTGATTGCGTTTTCTCCTTCACCAACGCGCTTTCCTATGACTGTAGCCTATTCTTCCCCGGCAGAACCTTCTGCGGCAGCATGTTCCCCCATTGTTCAAGTTTGCGGGGTTGATAAAGTATTTTCCCGCCAATCCGCCCCCGTGTTGCATCAAATTACGTTTACGTTAGCCCCGGGGGAAATTTTGGGACTCTTGGGGCCCTCCGGCTGCGGTAAGACAACATTGTTGAGAATCATTGCAGGTTTTGAGACCCCCACCACCGGGGAAATTCATTTAGAGGATCGTTGTGTTACGGGGGCTAAGCGGCTTGTCCCCCCAGAAAAACGCCATACGGGCATGGTTTTTCAAGACTACGCCCTGTTTCCCCACCTAACGATCGCCGACAATACTGCCTTTGGGTTACAAACGAAAGGCCAGCAGTTGAACCGCGCCCAGATTAAGACGCGGGTTACGGAAGTCCTGAATTTGGTGGGGTTGAATGGCTTAGAAGGACGCTATCCCCATGAACTGTCCGGTGGTCAACAACAACGTATTGCTTTGGCCAGGGCCTTAGCCCCCCGTCCTAACCTGATTTTGTTGGATGAACCACTAAGTAATTTGGACGTGCAGGTACGTCAAAGATTGCGCCATGAAATTCGTCACATTTTGAAAGCCACTGGCATTGCGGCCATTTTTGTCACCCATGATCAAGAAGAGGCTATGGCCATTTCTGACCGCATTGGGGTGATGCACCAAGGTCGGTTAGAGCAAATTGGCACTCCTGAGGAAATCTACTGTGCCCCGGCCTCCCGCTTCGTGGCGGAGTTCGTTACCCAAGCTAACTTTTTACCGGCCCAGCGCCGGGGGAAAATGTGGGCCACGGAATTTGGTCAATGGTGTTTAAACTGCCAAGACCTCGGCAATAAGGTCAGTGGGGAATTAATGCTACGGGAAGAAGAAATCCTGCTACAACCGGATGAAACCAGCCCTGTCGTCATTCGCGATCGCCAATTTTTGGGACGGGAGTACCGCTATTGTTTAGAAACCGGCACTGGACAACAAATCCATGCCCGTACCTCTTTGGAGACATCCATCCCGGTAGGTAGTACGGTTAATCTGACGTTGACCAACCCCTCACCCCCCATTTTTGCGGAGCAGATTCCCGCCTAACTAATTTAGTTAGGGTTGGCGACCGGGGCAGGATCGTCTTTAACGTTACCAATGAGAAACACTAAAATTCCTCCTAAACAAAGGGCCAGAAATTGTAAGGGAATCATTTGTCCCCCCACCAAAAAGGGCCAATAACTGAACAGGGAAATACCGTTAATGGCAGGGGCGACCCAAAACCGTTGGGGAAAATAACCCACGTATAACAACGACAACACATCCGCCGCAAAAAAGTAACGCTCGTGCATTTTGGGCAACACAAACGGCACTAACACCACCGAGATCAAGCTCAGTTGAATCAGAGTTGGGGGCGTTAGGGGCAGTTTTCGGCGTACCATCACCCCAATAAACAGGATAATGACGGCGATCGCCAACCCAATAACCACCCCGGTTTCCCCAGCAGTTAGCCAACGCCGCTTACGCATTACAACAGCTTTTCTAAGCCATAAACCAAGGTTTTCAGGTCAATCACCTTACGAATGCCTAGCAAGACCCCCGGCATATAACAGGCACGATCGGTGGTGTCGTGGCGGAGGGTATAAAGCTGACCCGGGGAGCCGAATAACACTTCCTGGTGGGCAATGAGACCTGGTAAGCGCACACTATGGATGGGAATCTGTCCCGGCCCCAGGCCCCCTTTTGCCCCGGTAATGGTTTCTGTTTCCTTAACTTCGGCGGGATTAAAGGTTTTCCCCATCCCGGCTAACATCTGGGCAGTCTTAATGGCTGTTCCACTGGGGGCGTCCGCTTTTTGGTTGTGGTGGAGTTCAATAATTTCCACATGGTCAAAATATTGCGACGCCTGCACCGCCGCCTGTTGCATTAACAACACCCCGATGGCAAAGTTGGGGGCAATCAAGCAACCAGTACTGGCTTTTTCGGCAAAATCCGACAGGTCTTGAATTTGCTCCACCGATAATCCTGTGGTGCCCACCACCGGCCGCACCCCATAGGCGATCGCCGAGCGGACGTTATCGTAAACACTATCGGGGTGGGTAAAGTCCACCATCACCCCCTGGATTTTTTCCTGGGTGGCCAAGACCAACACACTCTGTAAATCACTTAAAATGGGCACTTCCAAGGCCCCGATGCCGATCACCTCGCCAATATCTTGCCCCTGCAATCCCGGCTGGTGATCCACTGCCCCCACTAGGGTCATATCCTCTGCCTGGGCAACAGCTTTCACCACTTCCCGTCCCATTTTTCCCAACGCCCCATTCACAACGACGGGGATCGCGTTTTCGTTAGCCATAGAGCCTCGTAAATTGCCGAATATACTGATTGGTTTGCTTAATTCTTTCCCATTGTTGAGCAAAGCCTAACGAGGGGCAACTACTCCCCTGGCTTTTTTCGGGTCTCCGCTTCGGGCCGCCCTTGGGCAAAGGTGCACTGCCAACGGGACCGGGCACAGGCACCACAGCAGGCCCAGCGTTCCAGTTCAGCGGCGGATACCGGACTCTGACATTGGGGACATTCTGCCAATAGTGGCGATCGCCGTTCGAGGGTCTGGAGCCAACGGTTTAAGGCGTCGTTGACATTTTTGGGTGGCGGGAGATTGGGGGCGGGGGGCAGATCAGGTTTTTTTGGGGAGGGAGAATTGGCCGCCGATTGAGCCGGGGTCGGAGTTGGCCGTTGATGCTGTTGATACCAATGAAGCGCTGAAAACCGGAGATCCGTGATGGAATCTTCCGTGTCTTGACGGAGTTCCTCATTTAATTGTTTAAGCAAACTCACCCGTTGTAACTGTAAATTTTGGGCCAAGGCCGGTGACATTACGGCGATCGTAAGCACTCCCCGCTGGATCCCAAGGGGGCGGGTGAGACTGAGTAAACGCGGCTCAAGGATTTTTTCCCAGGCAACCTGTACCCGTTGATAACGACGAAACGCCTCCCAGCCCGGCTGTCGCTGGAGATGACTTAGCAAACTCTGCAAATTGTTTAAACCCATTCCCGTTCCCCTCCGCCATGGATAGCAACCCAGACCAAAGCCCAGATCCCTCACAAATCCCAGACCGAAATACGGTAGAGTAGGCAAGGTAGCCTGATTCCAGTGCCCAACCCCTTTTATGATTTCGTCTTTCGTTAATAAGGAGCTTTTATGTTAACTCTTAAAATTGCGGTTTATATTGTTGTGGGCTTTTTTGTTTCCTTATTTATCTTTGGTTTCCTGTCCAGCGATCCGACCCGGAATCCTGGCCGTAAGGATTTTGAATAAGTTGCATCGTCTCAGACTGTATTCAGGTAAGCGAAAATCTTCCCTGGGGATTGCCCGACCCCCTTTGCCCATGAGATGCAATGACAGTGGCATCGGGACAATCCTGACCAATGACGGTGATTTTTGATCGGGGGTGAAACATCTACCAGCCCCCTTCGTCCCTTGGGTTAGCCCGTCGCTCATTTTGGGACTTGGTTTAGCTTTTGTTATATTAACTTCCCTTGTTGGCGTTCAAATTGTCGATGTAAATGCCTCCCATTGTTTCTCCCCCACCGCCTCCGGTACCTATCGAAGTGATCAGTCCGCGGGGAACTGAAACCAACGGGGTGGTTGATGCGGCGGAAACCTTAACGCCAAACCCCTCGTCAAGCCTTGCCCCGCCTAAAACATTAGCGTCAACGGCTATCTCATCTGTCCTGGTATCTTCCTCTGGGAGCAACTCCCGCCAGGAAACGTCTCCGGCGTCTTGGGACACCCTGAGTCCCCAACGGCATCCCCCCTCCACACCCCTAACCGTCGTACCGCCGCCACAGTTGGCTCCCTTTCCCTCAATTCAACGGGACAATGAGCCGATCTCCCCTTCAGCATCACGAGACAGCCAAAAGCCAACGGCGTTGTCATTACCGTTACCGGCGGCTAAACGTCTCATCAGTCAGTCCCGGGACGGTGAAGTCAGGGAATTTACGATTACGGCCCCCTCCCCGGACGAAGCCACAACGGAGGCAGGAACCCCACCCGCGGATTTATCCCCGACCCCCAGCAATGATTCGCCCCTTCTAGGGGAAGACCCGGAAATCCCCCCGGAAGTGGTGGAACTGATCGCAGATCGCCAAGAATTTGATAGTAATCAACAGGTCGTTACCGCTACGGGAAATGTAACCATGCGGTTTGCCAATGGCATTTTGCTCGCCGATCGCCTGCGGGTCAATTTACCTGACCGTTTTGCCGTTGCGGAAGGCAATGTCACCCTGAAACGGGGGCAGCAGATTTTACAGGGGCAACGGTTTGAATACTTTTTTGTCCTCGATAAAGGCGTTATCTATGATGCCAACGGTGAAATTTATCAACCCACCACCGCCCGGGATTTAGCCCCCAGCCTCCCCACCGATGCGGGCAACACCCTCATTCCCAATCAAACCCTCAATGAACGCCTTGCCGTCAATCAACCCGTTACTAACGTGGTGGGTCAAGAAGGGTTAACCACCTCTGTGGGGGCCAGTCGTCCCGGGGCCAGCAGCACCAGCCAGGCATCGGCCGGGGGGCAGGTCAATCGTTTACGGTTCCAAGCCCAACAGGTGGATTTCGACTCGGACGGTTGGACGGCCAAAAAAGTCCGGATTACTAATGACCCGTTTTCCCCCCCAGAACTGGAAGTCCAAGCCGAGACCGCCGATTACTACAATGTTGCGCCCCAGGTAGATGAGGTAAAACTGAGCGGTTCCCGGGTGTTATTGGACCAAAAAACGTCCCTGCCTTTCCAGGATCGCCTCACCATCGATCGCCGCGATCGCCAACCAGGGGTGTTGAGTGTGGGGTATGACGGTGAAGACCGGGGGGGGTTATTTATCCAAGCGGGGTTTACCCCCATTGATACCAATACGGTGCGCCTACAGGTTAAACCCCAGTATTTATTGCAAAAAGTTGTTTTTCCCGATGCGTTTCCCGAAGCCAACCAGAGTGATTCGGAAGTTTGCGCGGTCTGTCCGTCGGCCTTTGGGCTAATTACGGAACTAGATGCCAATTTCGGCGATCGTACCAGCCTACGCAACACCCTCAATTTTTCCAACTTAAATCTGGATGCCATTGATGATTCGTTACGGGCAAAAGTGGCGTTACAAAACAAGGTCGGCCCCTTGGGAAACCCCCACGATTTGCGTCTGGAATACAATTACCGCGAACGTCTTTATAACGGTTCTTTGGGCTTTCAAACGGTGAATAGTAGCATCGGGGCCATTTTGGTTTCTCCCACCATTCCCTTGGGGGATCCCAGTTTACAGTTAAGTTATCAAGCCTCCATCCAAAACGTCCAAGCCGACACCGATCGCCCTGAACTCATTGACCCCAACAGCGATGATCGCCTGACCACGTTGATGCGCTACCAAGGGGCCGC
>JAYKHU010000044.1:0-3073 GCA_035285105.1 Synechocystis sp. | reverse complement strand
AGGCGACGGGCTTCCTCCTGAGCGAGCATGATTACTTTAATGGCTTTTTCTGTAAAGCGTTCAAACATGACCTAAATCCATCACCTCAGCGTGCCCTGTGTATTGCTGATTCTAACATAGCGCTTTTATCGTGCTGTTGCGCTCGGTACAGCCTTGGAGGTAGGGTTAACCGTTAACTGGAAAACTCTGTCAAATTTTCCTTTCCCGCCGACAGCCTTAATCATTCCATAATTTAGGTTTCCTGGGCGTCTCAATTTTGAATGGCAATGTTAAATAAGGTAAGCCCGTAAATTTCTGTTTCTGTATCGAACAATGAAAGCCGCCCCTTCCGATCCGATTCTCCAGGCCTTGCAACATTTAATTGGTGTTGTGGCTCAACTGCGATCGCCAGAGGGAGGCTGTCCCTGGGATTTAGCCCAAACCCAACAAACCCTAATCCCCTACGTGATTGAAGAAGCCTACGAGGTGGTTCACGCCATTAAAAGCGAAGACCAAACGGCGATCGCCGAAGAATTGGGGGATTTACTCTTACAAGTCGTGTTACAAGCCCAGGTGGCCCAGGATGAAGGGCATTTCGATCTGGAAACAGTGGCCCGGGGCATCAGCGAAAAACTCATTCGCCGCCATCCCCACGTATTCGATAACCTGACTGTGGCAGATGAGGCCGAAGTCCGGGCAAATTGGGAAACCATCAAAGCCCAGGAAAAGGGGCTAGATCCCACCGTCCCCCCACCCCTGAGTGCGAAACTGGTTCGCTATCATCGCAGCCTGCCTCCGTTAATGGCTAGCAGTAAAATTTCCCATAAAGCCGCTGCGGTTGGTTTCGAGTGGGAAAATGCGGCCGGGGTCTGGGAAAAGTTTGAAGAAGAATTGGGGGAATTTCGAGAGGCTTTGCAATCGGAGGATAAAGCCCATCAACAGGCAGAATTGGGGGATTTACTGTTCACCATCGTTAACCTCGCCCGTTGGTATAACCTCAACCCCACTGATGCCTTACAGGGAACCAACCAACGGTTTATCCAACGCTTGGAACTGATGGAACAGGCAGGCGATCGCCCCTTACACGACTATACGCTGGGGGAATTGGAAACGTTATGGCAGCAGGCAAAGCAACAACTCAAAGACCTCTGAACCTTAAAATCGGCGATCGCCATCAGCTTGAGAAAAAGGATCCCACCCTTGAACTGAAAACCCTTTTTTCGCAACAAATTTTAGATCCTCATCTATATAATCGTCATCGGCGCGCCCCGTTGCCACTATTCTGTAAGATGGCAGACTTAATAGCGTATAGTGTGAAACACCTTTATTAGCTATTGTTGCTAAGATTTATTAGTTTTTCTTTATGAACGTTACTGCTTTCACAGTTTTAATACTTAAGCTATTTGGTGTCATTTTTATCTTGGCAGCCTTGCTCGATTTTGTGACGTTAGCCTTCCCCCTCCAGGCTGGTAATCAACAATGGCAACTCAGCTTGGTGACGGGCATTGTGGAGCGGGGTTTCCTGCCCATGCTAGGGATGGCTCTGCTCACCATTGGTTATTGGCTGGATTCCACCCTCAAGCTGAATAATCCTAACCACAAAGAGTCCCAGTTTGATCTCAGAATCCCCGCCTATGTCTTGGCTATCTTGTTGGGGTTGATGTTTTTACTCTTCGTACCCCTCCATTTGGTAACCCTCAATCAAGTAAAAGTCACTGCGGTGCGTCAGATTGAACAAGAAGCGGGTCAAGGGCAACAGCAGTTAGAAGGGTTTTTGCGTCAACTTAACGCCCTGTCCCAAAATCCTGAGGTTCTGGATGGGCAGATCGCTGAGCGTGAACGGGTTTTATCGACAGGATCGGCCAACGGCAATGCGTTAAATCAGCAGCAACTAGCGGCCTTACAGCAGGAAACCAATCAACTCAAAAGTCTCAGGGATTTATCCAAAGATCCCCAGGGGTTTAAGGCAAAAGTTGAGGAAATCCAAGGGGATTTGGAAAAGCGATTACAAGACCAACAACAGAAAGCGGAGCAACAAGCCTCGATTCAGGCCTTGAAACAAGGGTTACGCGTTGGCTTAAGTAGCTTGATGTTATCCATCGGTTTTGCGGTGTTTGGGGCATTGGGGATGCGAAACGTGATTTCTGCCAAGAAATAAACTGTAGAATGTCCCCTTAGTCTGCTGGTGTCTTCCTTGGCTGATGATGGATACGTCTAGGGTCGATCACGCCAGCAACTAATCCTAATTTTTGAGAGTTTGATCTATGCTGCCGCGCCAACAACCCCGTCGTATTGCCCGTGAACTATCTTTGCTGAGTTTGAGCCAATTAAGTCGTAAGGATATGCAGGCTGAACAGCTTGAGCAGACGGATTTGGACGCGCTCCTATTGGCAGCAACACGGACGTTAAGCGGGGAGGTCCACGACATTTTAGAGACGGCGTCGGCGGAGTTAAATCGTAGTCACGATCGCCTGTTAAACAGTGAAACCCGGGCCAGTAATGTCAAAAGTGCCCAGGCCATTTTGCAGGAAGCCATGGATTTGACCCAAAACGCCATCAACCGTTTGGCGATCGCCGTGGAATTACCGGAAACCCTACAATTAGCGAGCCAAGTAGAGGTACGACAGTTTGCCTTGGCGTTACTGGGAACCGTGTGCCGACGGCAAAAAGAAATTGATCAGCAACTCCAGGCCGCGATGGTGGATTGGCAACTCAGCCGTTTGGCCAAAATTGATCAAGATATTCTCCGTCTGGCGATCGCCGAAATTGAATACCTTGATGTGCCCCAAAAGGTGGCCATTAACGAAGCGGTGGAATTGGCCAAACGTTACTCCGACCCCGACGGCTATCGGTTCATTAATGGGGTATTGCGACGGGTAACGGAGAAGAAAGCCCCCCCTGCCCCGGAAACCTCTACCCCGTAAATCCCTTTAGACAACCTTGGGTTGTTTGCTACACTTTTGCTCAATGACCGTTTTATGGCGATCGCCGCATCAAGATCCATGACAGAAGCCCAATCCCCTGCTCCCAAAGCCAAAGCCCCCGCTGCTAAAAAGCCCAAACCGCCAGCGCTAGAAGATAAACCGTTTGCGGA
>JAYKHU010000043.1:0-3547 GCA_035285105.1 Synechocystis sp. | reverse complement strand
TCGCTTTGAATACTAACAAGTCCGTCCGTCGCATAATTGAGACTGTCAATATCGCCGGCAACCTCAACCGCATAGGGAATGACAGTAAAATTGTCTAAGATTAAACTAACTTCTGAAGTGGAGAAGGAATCCACTCCCCTCCCGGGAAAAGGGGTAAGAATGGTGCTAAGCATCATTGAGGGAGGAAAATTATTCGAGAGAGAAGGATGATTCATGGGTTGGAGATGGGAAAACAGATTACAAATCAAGTTGTTGCTGGGCGAGATAGGCGTACAATCCTTGCTGGGCCATGAGTTCGGCATGGGTGCCCTGCTCCGCTAAAATGCCTTGGTCGAGTACTAAAATGCAGTCGGCATTGCGGACGGTGGACAACCGGTGAGCAATGATCAATGTGGTGCGATCGCGGGATAGTCGGGTGAGATTCTCTTGAAACCGTCGTTCTGATTCAGCATCGAGGGAACTGGTGGCTTCATCCAGTACCAAAATGCGAGGGGTGCCCATCAAGGCTCTGGCGATCGCCAATCGTTGCCGTTGACCGCCGGACAGATTTGCCCCCCGTTCCCCCACCTTGGTGTTGTAACCCAGGGGCATGGTTTGGATGAATGGATGAGCCTCCGCCAGTTTGGCCGCTTCGATCGCCTGCTCGAGGGAGTATTCGGGGCGGTAGAGGGTGATATTTTCGAGAATGGTGCCAGAAAAGAGAAAACAATCCTGGGGAACCACCCCCAACTGGGCCCGGAGGGAATGGGGGGACACATGACGAATATCGTGGTCGTCGATCCAGATCGAGCCGGCTTCAGGGTAGTACATTGCCTGAAGGAGCTTGATTAAGGTCGTTTTGCCGGAACCACTGCGCCCCACAATGGCGATCGTTTGCCCGGCCTGCACAGTAAAGGAAATATTTTGCAGGGTGTTGCGGTCATCGTCTTTGTCATAGCGAAAGGTGACATTCTCAAACCGAATATCCCCCCGGATTCTGGGCAACACCAGCATCGGTTCACCGGGAATTTCTTCCGGCGTTGCGGCAAAAATATCATCTAACCGTTCCACGGAAATGAGGACTTCTTGCAGTTCATCCCACAAATTGGCCAAGGATAAAACCGGGGAAATGACCTTGCCAATCATCATGTTAAACGCCACAAATTGACCGATGGTCAGTTGATTTTGAATCACTAACGTGGCGCCATACCAAAGCAGTGCCGCACTTCCCATCGTATTAATTAAGCCACTGGCGGCCTGGAGATTAATGCCTAATTTTTGTCCCCGAAAGCGAGCGTTTAAATAATTGGTTAACCGATCTTCCCAACGCCAGCGTAGTTCCCGTTCCGTTGCGGTGGCTTTGACAGTGGGAATCCCAGAAATCGTTTCCACCAAGGCTGAATTTTGTTCAGCGGATCGATTAAACACATCCCGGGATACCCGACGCAGTAACGGTGTAGCCCCCAAGGTCAGTAACAGAATGGGGGGAATTAACCCCACAATTAAGAGGGTCAGTTTCCAGTTGTAATAGAGCATCAAGCCCAGATAGACAAACCCCATGAGGAAATCTAGCCAGGCTAGGACTACTTGATTCAGTAAAAAGCGCTGAATTTTTTCATTCTCATTCACCCGGGTGAGAATATCCCCTACATGGCGGGATTCAAAAAACTGTAGGGGCAACAGGAGGGTATGGCGAATGAAGCCACCAATCATGGTTAAATCCAAACGATTGGCTAAGTAACTGAGCAAATACTGCCGAATCGCAGAAAGGAGAATGCCCCAAATGCCAAACAGAAGAATGCCCACTGCAAACACGTTGAGGGTGCTGAGGCTTTTGTTAACGACAACTTTATCGAGGATGATTTGGGTGAAGAGGGGGGTGACCAGACCAAACACCTGAATTAAAAATGATGCCAGAATGACCTGAATCCCTAGGGTCTTATAGGGCACCAACAATTTCACAAACCGTCCCAAAGACCGCTTTTCCGTGGGCATCTGTTGCAAGCGTTCGGTGGGATCCAGGAGTAAGGCATAGCCGGTCCAACCAGCGACAAATTCCCGGCTGGGCATTAGACGTTTACCCCGGGCCGGATCCGCCACTAGGAGCCGATCGCCTTTGCGACGGTAAACCACAATGTAATGATCCCCTTGCCAGTGGGCAATCCAGGGATTTTTTTGATCGAGCAAGTGATTGAGACTGGCCCGCACCGGTCGTGTTTGATAGCCAATACTTTCAGCGGCCCGGGCTAAATTTTTTAACGTGGCTCCCGATCGCCCTACCCCCGTTAAGGTTCGCAAAAAGTTCAAACTCAGCCGTTTACCCCAATACTGGCTGAGCATGGCTAAACAGGCGGCCCCGCAATCTGCGGCACTCTGTTGTTCGATAAAGGGGTAATGGGGCCAGAGGCTCCGACGCCGTTTTAACGGTTTGGGAAAGGGAATATCTAAGGTCGGCTGCGGTTGGGGTAATGGGGGCGCAGTAGCCACTCGCCCTGGGGACGTAGTGGGCATTCTCTTGGGGAATCCTGGCGATCCGAGGGGGTTGACCGCCGATGTCGTTGCCCCATTCCCCCCTAAGGCCGGGGCGATCGCCGTGGCCTTAGGCCAATCCTCGGGCGAAATACAATACACATCGAGATCGGATTGGGCCGTCCAGTCTGGCGGGATGGGGTCGGGATAGCCCCACTCTGCGCCACTTTCCTGAATAGAGTCCGCGTCCCCGCACCTAATCTGTCCCCGGCGTAACCAAAAATGACCGGCTTCTAAGGCTAAGGCGTTTCCTGTCGGAATGGTACGAGTATGAACTCTTTGGGTGAAATGTTGCAGCCGTTGACTTGAGACATTGCTGAAACGGGTTAAGCGTTTAAAAAAGACTAACCGTTGTCGTTCCTGGGCGGCTTGACGCCAACGTTGATCGAGTTCAGGAAAATAGTCGAACCAAGCAGTCAATGCGGCCGGCGAAAACTTGACCACTTGCACCGGACTAGCGGCGATCGCCTGATAGGAAAACGTAGGGGTTTGCCAGCGTTCGTCCCCCCCAAAGGTACTGGCTTCCTGACATAATTGAACAGAAACTATGGGCTGGGCCGCCGCATTAACGGTTAATAATCTCACCCGTCCTTGGCACACCCAATAAACATCAGAATGAGCCGATTTCCCATTGTCTTGGTCATCCCTGGGCACCGTTGTAATGACATCTCCTAACTCAAAGGCGATCGGCTCTAACAAGGCAAGCAAATTTTCTGGGATTTCTCCCTGATCTGGGCACAGATTAAGGGTTTTGAGGAGGGATTGTAGGGGTAATTGTAATGGGTTTATATCTGCTGATGTTGAAGGAAAATTCATGGTGAAACCCGATCAGAGATTGAATTTTTTGACATCAAAACGTGTTAGAAAAGCATCAACTTTCCCAAAATTCGATACTATGCCAATTCATTATTTGCATCTGATGCTATCAAGCGTTCTGAGATTTGTATGCCGGATATCGAACCGATTACAGTCCTCACATTGGGACAACACGTTGAGCCTATCCCATTTCAGAAAGACCCCTCCCATCCTCCCCTTGGTA
>JAYKHU010000042.1:0-3819 GCA_035285105.1 Synechocystis sp. | reverse complement strand
AGAAGCGGCGATCGCCGCCCAACAAACCGCCGAGGCGATCGTTACCCAAGGCAAAGCGGCCAATACAGAGAGTGTGCCGGAGTTTTCTTTGGGGGACGTGACCTTTCCGGTGAAATTAGCTTACCTACTCAGTGCCAGTGGGCTATGTCCCAGTAGCAGTGAGGGTCGTCGTCAGATTAAAGGGGGAGCGGTCAAGCTAGACGGCGATCGCCTTGAGGATGTGAACCAAGACTATCTGACCCCGGAACTGTTAACCGACAAGGTGTTGCAAGTCGGTAAGAAAAAATTTATTCGTTTAGTGCCTTAGTGCCTTCCCGTCAAGCCCGTCTCTCGGTATAACTCCCTCCTGATGATTAACCAGAATCAAGGGGGACTGGGCTTTGACTCTCTATCAGTAACCTATCCGTTTGCTAACTGCCGGGCTTGATGCCTGGCATGAACTTTCGCGTCGTGATATTTTCCCGACGCGGATTGGGGGGTGTGCGGCTATCCTCCCCCGCTTATTTGTAAAGTTACGTTAACTTAGTAGTTAAGTTATGTAAATAAAATAAGAAGTTCCATGCACCTTGAACAGATTAAAGCCTCCCTCCATAGCATTGACCCAGTTCAACGGATGAGGGCGATCGCCGCTTTGAGAAGCCATTCCCCCATGGTGGCCGTGCCGTTACTCAAGCGGTGTATTTGCGACAAAGAATTCATTGTCCGTTCCTGTGCGGTGTCAGGGTTAGGGCAGAAGCGGTCTCCGGATTCATTCCGAGCTTTGGTGGAGCTGATGGAGTATGAAACCGATGCCAATGTCAAAGCAGAGGCGGCTAACTCCCTGGCCAATTATGGCGATCCGGCGTTGCCCTACTTAGTGCAATTATTTCAAGCGGATGATCATTGGTTAGTCCGGCAAAGTATTTTAGCGGCGGTCGCAGAAACCGATGGCAAAGATTATCTCTTGCTACTCTGCCACTACGGCATTAGTGACGGCGATGCCTACATTCAGCAAGCGGCGATCGCCTATTTAGCGTCATTTGGCAAGACAGAATTCTCCACTGCGGCCCTGGAATTATTGTTACCCCTTGTTTCTGCCCCCACTGCGGAGATCCGTGCCCAAGTGGCCCGTACCCTGGGTTATTTTGATACTCCAGAGGCGATCGAGGCATTGATGCAACTCAAACAAGACCCCGATCATCGCGTCGTAGGGGCTGTGCTTGAAAAACTCTTCCTAGCGCAATAAATTTCCTGAATTTCCGTATCGGCTAATTTTTATTCACAGAGGTCATCATTATGTTCCCCGATTTATTCACTGCCACCCAAACCTATTGGCGCAAACTTGATCAAATTGAAGCTGACTATCAGCAAGGGAAATTATCAATTCAAGAAGTTGATCAGCAAGTTAAAACCTTAATGAACGAACTCGGTGCCCAACGACGGGCCGCCTTCTCCTCTGTTTGGCAAGGGTCGCGGCGGTGGATTAATCAAAATCAAGAGTGGTTACTGGGCTTAGTTTCGGTGGTTATTGCTATTTATCTCTGGCTAATGTGGCTACCGACGCTTGCTAGCTAATGATGCCGACAAATCATCCGTAGAGTGCCGATTTTAAGGATCAGATAAAATTAACGGCAATTTATCCTGACCACCGCCCATAATAAGGACTTTAGTGTTTTGGGATTCTGCCAACTTTTGTGTTGCTTCGATCGCCTTCATCTGGATAATTTTATCCGTCAAACTTTGGGAGAGAATTTTTTGGGAGTCGGCAACCCCTTGGGCTTCAATAACCTTCCGTTCTGCCTCTTTGCGGGCACTAATTAACTCCAATTCTTTTTTCTGATTACTCTGCTCCATGGCCACCTTTTCCTGAATGGCATTTTGGATATTTTCAGGCAAAATGACATTTCTTAACAGGGCTTCTTCCACAATAAACCCTAGGGGATCTAATTGGGTTTTCATCGCTTTAGCTAAAGATTGGGAAATTTCCGGTCGCTTGTCGCCGTAAATCGCACTTAGATCATATTTAGCAGTATTTTCTCGAATTAATGACCGGAACCGGGAAATAATAATATCCCGTTGCTGATTTTCATCCCCTAATTGGGCGAAAACCTCCCCTGCCTTTTGAGGATCAAGGCGGTATTGTAAACTCACATCAATGTTAAAGCCGAGGCCTTCTTTAGAAGAGGTATCTACAGTTTCTTTGATATCCTGCAAGCGCGTTGAATAGGTCACCACCTTAGACAGGGGATTTAAAAAGTAAACCCCAGAATTTAAGGTATTAGGCGATACACTCCCCATGGTTTCAATCACCCCCACTTCCCCCGCCGGAATGACCACAACCCCCCGTCCTAAGGTTTGTTGTAAAAAGGTGGCCGACGTCAGCAAGGCAATCACAAACGCAATGGGACGTAATATTGCCGGAATTTGTGGATTATCCTTGGATTTAACCGTCAGAAATGCACTCCAACTCACTAACGCGGCGATCGCCGCAACAACAGCACCCATCACGATAGCCCTCAAATCAGAAATCCACTTTCATCGTAAAAGCTGATTTGAATTAGCAGCGATAACTTTTATGAAGTCTGGCCAAAGCTTGAATACCCCCATAAAGCCAGATCGTTACCCATGAAAATTGAAAATGAAATCAGACGGATTTAAAATCGGTAAATTTTCACGGTCAAGGATGAAGAACTAATAAATCTTGGTCACCAGTTATTAAAACATTTGCTAGACCATTTACTGCGACATCTAAATACATATTGTCTTTTTCATCTCGACAATCCGTTACTCGCTCAAAGATAGGAATAAATTCCGCTACAGATCGTAATTCAGTTAAAAAAGCTTGACGACGGGAGACTGAAACATAGCGGTCAAACTTAGAGCGAAAAATCACCCGTTCATATTCAGAAAAAGTTTCAGTAGAAATCAGCACAATCCCTGTATCAAGGGCTTTGAGGTAAGCCTGATTCGCGGTAGACAGTGAAGACAAAACAGCGCTAATTAATACATTCGCGTCCAGAACGTAACGATTAAGTGTCACTGTCGAGTATTTCATTTAAAATTTCCACAGTTAGCCCTTTAGACTCAGCCTCTTGAGCTAAATCCTCCGATAAACGTTTTAAGCGACGATTTTTAAGGCGGACTAACTCTTCATAATCCTCCATAGAAATAATCGCTACATAATTACGATCATTTTCTCTAACGATAATTGGCTCTTGTTGGGCTTGATTCATCACCAACATAAAGTCTTTTTGGACATCAGTCGCTAAAATTTGTTGCATTTCGTTTATTTAATTATTCGATCACTATGTTTCGGTAGCGTAACATATGCCAACCTTGAGAAGTCACCAAGGCTTATGCTCCCTGCTCCCATTGAGATTGTGGAGGCTAAGGTTTAACCATTTGCTCAGGGATCACCCATTGATCAAACTGTTGGGGGGAAAGAAACCCCAGTTCGACGGCGGCTTGTTTGAGGGTGATATTTTGCTGAAAAGCCGTTTTAGCCACTTTGGCGGCGTTGTCATAACCAATGTGGGGATTGAGGGCGGTAACCAACATTAATGAATTTTCTAAAAAGGCTTTCACCTGGGTTTCATTAACCACTAACCCTTCCACCAGGTGTTGCCGGAATGTGTTGCAAGCATCACTCAAAATCTGCAACGAATGCATCAAATTATGAATAATCACGGGTTTAAACACATTTAACTCAAAATTCCCTTGGCTGGCGGCAAACCCAATGGCGGCATCGTTCCCCATTACCTGGACACAGACCATGGTCATGGCTTCGCATTGGGTGGGGTTGACTTTCCCGGGCATAATTGACGATCCCGGTTCATTGGC
>JAYKHU010000041.1:0-4778 GCA_035285105.1 Synechocystis sp. | reverse complement strand
CTCCAGCAAAACATTTCTGACAGTGAATGGACTTACATTGCCAAAAATGGCGATCGGTTTCCGGTGCATCTCTCCGTTGCCGCCATGTGGGATGTTGACAATCAACCCATCGGCTTTGTCGGCATTGCCAGTGATTTACGCCAGCAAAAACAACTCGAAGCCGAACGGGAAACCTTAGATTTTGTGGTCAGAAACAGCACCGAGTTAATTGTGATTGCCGACCTCGATCAAACCATCATTTTCTTGAATCAAGCCGGTCAAAATCTCCTGGGCATTGATGATGAAATTGCCATCAAGCAAACCAACTTGAAGGAATATTTGACCCCAGACTCGTTAACCGTTTGGCAAACGGAAATCATGCCCCAAGTGTTCCATGCCCGTGCCTGGGAAGGGGAATTTAGCCTTAAACATCGGCAAACAGGACAGGAAATTCCCGTTACCGCCTCCACCTTTTTGTTGAGTGATCCCGAAACCCATCAACCCCAAAATTTGGTGGGGATTATGCATGATATTACCCATATTAAAAATGCGGAAAAACGGATTCTCACCGCCCTAGAATCTGAACGGGAATTAAGTGAATTGCGATCGCGGTTTATCACCATGGCTTCCCATGAATTTCGGACGCCTCTCTCAATCATTTCCTCCTCAACTAGCATTCTTGAAAGCTATTATCAACGCCTAAGTGATGAAAAACGGCAAGAGCATCTAGAAAGGGTCCAAAACAGTGTTAAACACATCACCTCATTGTTGGATGACGTGCTAACCATGAATCGCGCCGAAGCGAAGCGCCTCCATTTCCAACCCCAATGCCAGGATTTAATCCTCTTTTGTCAGACCATTCGGGATGACCTACAAATGAGCAATGGCGACTATCAGATTCTCTTTTTACCTGAAAACTTACCGAGTTCATTAACCGTTGATTTTGATCCCAAGTTGCTCCAGCAGATTTTGACCAATCTCCTCGGTAATGCCATCAAGTATTCTCCCGACCCCGGCACCATCGAATTTCATCTCCGTCGGGACAATGACGCGGCCGTTTTTACGATTCAAGATCAGGGTATTGGCATTCCGTCCGAGGATTTAGCACGGATTTTTGACAACTTTCACCGCTCCCATAATGTGGGCAACATCCAGGGCACCGGGCTTGGCTTGGCGATCGCCAAAAAATGTACTGAACTCCATGGCGGTACGATCCAGGTCACCAGCAAACTGGGGCAAGGGTCTTGTTTCACGGTCAGGCTTCCCCTCTGGGGGAATTAGGGCTAAGGTCGTTGGGTCAGTTCCCGGAATCCGTTGGGCCAAAGCAGTCTGAGCTGCCATATCATAGGTAAACATTACGCAAACGCCGTTTCAGGGCTAACACGCATGAGACTAATCCGCGCCTCCCTTATTTCCCTTTCTAGCCTGCTGGTCACCCTAACATCGGTGGTGATTCCCGAAGCATCCCCGGCCCAAACGGCATTCTCCCCGGAAGCATTCTCCTCAGAGATTGGCTCTCTCACCGCGGATTTCTACTGCACCAACGACGACATCACCCTGGAAGCGGCCCTGGAACAGGGCATGATGAGTGCGGCGGTGGAGTCAGGACTGTCCATCTCCGAATTAGAACAAAAATTTGATTTTTCCTCCGATACCTACACCAAGCTGATGACGATCACCATGTTCGATGACCTCATCGATAACTGTCCGCAGCGGGCAAAGCTACTCTTCCGGGAGTTATTCCTCGCCCCTTAGCCGGGACGGCCTTGAAAATATAATGGGGAAACTCCCCTCGATTACTCTCTTGGGCCGACCGAGTTCCATACTTTACTGATTCATGCGCGAACTGCTCTATTGCGAAGTCCCCACCCCCGATCAGCCGGCGGTTATCAATTGGCTCCAAGGATCATGGCAACCGACGTTGGGGCAAAAACAGGTAACGGGCCAAGGGGTTCGACTGCAAGGATCCTCCGGCCACGGCAGTGAGCTATCCATTTTTGTGTGGTCACTGCAACGGACTACTTACTTAAAATGTGTCCGCTGGGGCAATCAACCCTTCCCCCAGGAAACGGCGATCGCCAAACAACTACAACAGGCGTTGGAGCAACAATTTCCCCCCACCTATCCCGCGCCCCCAGAGATTGATCTGAGTCAGCAAACCATTTTTGCCGCGTTGGCGTCCCGCTATCCCGAAACGGTGAAATTTTTCCAGAAAATGCCCCAGGGGGAATACGACCTGACCCGGGTGTACTGGTGGGAAAAACGCTGGCGGGAGAGTGTAGCCAATCCCCAAACGCCGCAACAGGTGATTGATCAGGTATCCGATCCCGTGGCAGTCAACTCCGATACGCCCCAATTTGATCTGATCTATTTGGGGGGCGCTTTAGGCACCATCCATGCCGCTGTTATGGCCCGGTTAGGCTATCGCGTGTTACTGATCGAGCGGTTGCCCTTCGGGCGGATGAATCGGGAATGGAATATTTCGCGGGATGAATTTCAGCGGTTAATTGACCTAAATTTGTTTACCCCGGCGGAATTTGAAACCATCATCGCCCGGGAATACCAAGATGGGTTTAATAAGTTTTTTGATGCCTATAATCCTCCCCATTTAAAGGCAAAAGTATTACATACGCCCACGGTATTAAATATTGCCCTGGATTCAGCTAAATTGTTGGCATTGTGTGGGCAGAAATTACAGGATGCCGGCGGTGAAATTTGGGATTATACGGAATTTAGCCAAGCCACCATTGACCCCCAAAAAGCCGTTGTGGATTGTCTCGATTTACGCCACCAAACCCCCAAACAAGCCCAGGGGCGTTTACTGATTGATGCCATGGGAACCGCCTCTCCGATCGCCTGGCAACTGAATGGGGGCAGGACGTTTGACAGTGTGTGTCCTACGGTGGGGGCGGTGATTGAAGGGTTGGATCCCGTGGTGTGGGATAGTACTTACGGTGATGTATTGAATTCCCATGGGGATATTTCCCGGGGACGACAGTTAATTTGGGAATTGTTTCCTGGGGCCGGGGATGAATTGACCGTGTATTTATTTCACTACCACCAAGTTCACCCGGACAATCCTGGGTCGTTGTTGGAAATGTATGAAGACTTTTTCACCATTTTGCCGGAATATCGCCGCTGTGATGTGGATAAATTAACCTGGAAAAAAGCAACCTTTGGTTACATTCCTGGCCATTTTAGTACCAGTGCCCGAGACCGCAATATCGCCATTGACCGGTTAGTGGCGATCGGGGATGCGGCCTCTTTGCAGTCCCCCTTGGTCTTCACCGGTTTTGGCTCCCTGGTCAGAAATTTGGGCAAGTTAACGGATTTGTTACAGACAGCGTTGCACCATGACCTGTTAAAGGCCCCGCAGTTAAACCAAATTCGTGCCTATCAAAGCAACATTGCCGTCACCTGGCTGTTTTCCAAAGGGATGATGGTGCCCACGGGCAAACAGTTACCCCCCCAACGGGTGAATGCCATGCTCAACACCTTTTTTGGCTTACTGGCGGACTCACCACCCACGGTGGCGGAAACGTTTATCAAAGACCGCACCACTTGGCCGTTGTTTTCCCGGCTAGCCCTCAAAGCGGCCCGCAAAAATCCCCAATTATTACTCTGGATTTGGGAAATGGCGGGAACCCAGGACTTACTGCGATGGTTGTTGGTGTATTTTGACTTTAGCCGTCAAGCGTTGGTGAATGCTGTGTTTAAATTCTGGTATCCCCAATGGTTGCTCAATTCCCGCCGATGGTTAGAAGACTTTTCTCCGAATCTCTGGTTTTCGTTGCTCTGCTTTGGTTATCAAATTGATCCCCAATTAGGGCGGTCCCGCTCATGATTCTTCTAAGACTTTGACGGAAACATCCACCGCATCGACATCAATGGTGCCGGGGGGAGTGGGGCGGCGAAATTGACCATCAGCGGCCAGTAACACTTCACCGCAGTTGGGACAGCGACATTCCTGCCCATCAAAGCCGGTAAAATCGTAATGGCAGACGGGACAATCGGACTCCACCAGTTTGCGTTTTAGCCACCACCGAAAAACAAATAATCCCACCACCGGGGCTGAAACCAGCAATAAAATCAGAATGGCGATGCTGTTAACCACCCATTTCAACCCGATCGCACTCAAGAGCAATGCGCCAGCCAAGAGCGTTAGCCCACAGCCGATGCCGGATTGATTGAAGGTAACGAATGGGGGGGAATTTTTATTCACAGGTTGCTCCTATCAACGCGATCGCCACTATAGCTATTGTTGACCATGCTAGTCCATCCCCCTGCTACTCTGTAATGATTTTTACCATTGCCTAAACCATGACTCGGATTGCCATCGTCGGAAGCGGTATCGTGGGGGCGGCGATCGCCTATGAATTAAGCCTCATGCCGGGGGTAACCATTGACCTGTTTGACGCCCAACAACCGGGGCAGGGGGCAACGGGGGCGGCCCTGGGCCTTTTGATGGCAGTGATTAGTCAAAAAAAACAGGGCCGGGGCTGGCAACTCCGCCAACGGAGTTTAGAACGGTATCGCACCCTAATCCCGGAACTAGAAAAAAGCACCGGTCAGCCCATCCTCGTTAATCGCCAGGGTTTGGTGAAGTTACTGCGGGAGGATGACGGCGATCGCTGGCAAAAACTGCAATTAACCCGGCAAAGCCAGGGTTATCCCCTGGAAATTTGGGATGCAGATCAGGTTAAACAAAAGTTCCCGGCGTTAAAGGCGGAGGAACTGCACGGTGGGATTTATTCCCCCTGGGATTGGCAAATTCAGCCCCAACCGTTAACCCAAGCGTT
>JAYKHU010000040.1:0-10222 GCA_035285105.1 Synechocystis sp. | reverse complement strand
GGCCGGGGTCATCACCTGTTACCGAGTGAAATTCCCTTCCGTGCCAATATCCATGCCCTCAAACAATTGGGGGTTAAGTATTTAATTTCCGCGTCGGCGGTGGGTTCCCTCAAAGAAGCAATAAAGCCCTTGGATATGGTGGTGCCCGATCAGTTTATTGACCGTACCCGTCACCGCGAGTCCACCTTTTTTGGGGACGGTATTGTGGCTCACATTGCTTTTGGTAATCCCGTTTGTTCCCAGTTGGCCCAGTACCTCTCCACGGCGATCGCCGACCTCGGATTACCCAACGTTACCCTCCATGAAAACGGCACCTATGTGTGTATGGAAGGCCCTGCCTTTTCCACCATTGCCGAGTCGAACTTGTACCGTGATTGGGGCGGCAGCGTCATTGGGATGACCAACCTACCGGAGGCCAAATTAGCCCGGGAGGCTGAAATTGCCTACGCCACCTTAGCGTTAGTCACGGATTATGATTGCTGGCATGAGGACCATGACCACGTCACCGTAGAGATGGTAATCGATAATTTGCAACGAAATGCGGTCAACGCCCAAAAGGTGATTCTGGAAACCGTTAAAAAGATCCAGGCCACGCCGTTCCAATCCCCGGCCCACAGTGCCCTCCAGTATGCGATTTTGACCCCCCGGGAGCATTTTCCCCCTGCCACCCAACAAAAGCTGGCCCTGTTATTGGACAAATACCGCTAACCAGGGACTATCCCCGAAAGGAGCGCCGCCCCGTCAGAATCGATAGAATCAATAGGCAGCACGGCAAAATCAACGTGAATGTATTGCCAACTTTGTCCTGATTGAATGAACGAATGAGCGTCCAACCCACTCCCCATCCTGCGGCCCGTCATCACCATGCCCATCCCCATGTCCACAGTGAAGAATCCCTGCGGAAAGTGATTAATCGACTGTCCCGCATTGAAGGGCATATCCGGGGGGTAAAAACGATGGTGGCGGAAAATCGCCCTTGCCCGGAAGTGTTAATCCAGGTGGCAGCCATTCGGGGAGCGTTGGATCGAGTCGCCCGCTTGATCTTGGATGACCACTTAAATGAATGCATCACCCGAGCGGCAGCGGAAGGGAACATTGAACAGGAATTGGCCGAATTAAAAGCGGCGCTAGATCGGTTTTTGTAGAATGAGTGAAGTTAACCAAGCCCTACCCTGGAACCACAATGATTGAACCCCTTGGTGTGACCCGTAATTCCCTCGTGACGTCCTTGGGAACCCTGGTTTACTATTCCCCCACCGGTGCCCCCTGGCTTGATGATTCCCAGGACGGCAATCCCCAGGAGGACCTCGCGCAACGGCCCACCCTCGTCTTTTTGCATGGCTTCGGGGGAGGATCTTCCGCCTATGAATGGTCCAAAGTGTATCCGGCCTTTGCGGGGGATTATCGGGTTTTAGCCCCGGATTTATTGGGGTGGGGACGGTCTGACCATCCGGAACGGAACTATACTCCCCAGGACTACATCCAAACCATCCAAGAATTTTTACGCCACACCTGTCCCACGCCCCCCATTGTGATTGCCTCCTCCCTGGTCGCGGCGATCGCCGTCCGGGCGGCCATTGAGTCCCCGGAACTGTTTGCGGGCTTGATTTTGTCCACCCCAACGGGACTATCGGATTTTGGGGAGGATTACCGCAGTAACTTTTTTGCCCAACTGATCAGCGTGCCCATCCTAGATCGCTTTATCTACTCCACCGGCATTGCCAATAGCGCTGGCATTATGAACTTCCTCGAAAAGCGTCAATTTGCCCAAGCCAGTCGTATCTACCCGGAAATCATTGACGCCTACCTGGCCTCCGCCAACCAGCCCAACGCAGAATATGCCGCCCTGTCCTTTGTGCGGGGGGATCTGTGTTTTGATTTGGCCCAATTTATCCCCCAACTGACCGTCCCCAGCACCATTCTGTGGGGGGAATATGCCCAATTTACGCCCCCGGCGATCGGGCGTCGGCTCGCAGCCCTCAATCCCACAGCCATTAAGGCTTTTGTGGAGTTAAAAGATGTGGGTCTCACCCCCCATTTAGAATTGCCTGGGGTAACCATTGGGGTCCTCCGCAAGTTTTTGGCCCTGTTCCAAAATGTGGCAAGATAGGGACACGAATCAGAAAAATTCGCTTAATTTTCCGCTGTCAACCTCATCTCTTCAGCTCTATGACCAGCAGTAATGCCAACAATGACAAAACGCTCGCTGCAATGAAAAATTTTGCAGAGCAGTATGCAAAACGCACCGACACCTATTTTTGTAGCGATCTGTCCGTTACAGCAGTGGTCATTGAAGGGCTAGCCCGGCATAAAGAAGAATTGGGCGCCCCCCTCTGTCCCTGTCGTCATTACGAAGATAAAGAAGCGGAGGTTAAAAATACCTTTTGGAATTGCCCCTGTGTTCCTATGCGGGAACGGAAAGAATGTCATTGCATGTTGTTTTTAACCCCGGAGAATGACTTTGCGGGGGAAGAACAGGCCATTTCCATGGAACTGCTCGCAGAGGTGAAAGCCAGCATGACCTAAGGTGGGCAGAGGACTAAATCAGCCATGCAGGAACAAGACGGCCTCGCCTTAGGAATTGCCCAATTTAATCAGCAAGATTTCTATGGTTGCCACGACACCCTAGAGGCCGTTTGGTTGCAATGCGATCCGGCGGACAAAAATTTCTACCAGGGCATCCTCCAGATCGCCGTCGCCCACTACCATCTCTCCAACCATAATTGGCAGGGATGTGTGACCCTTTTGGGGGAAGGAATTCGGCGGTTAAAAGCCTTTCGTCCTAGCTATTACGGGGTCAATACCGAGGGTCTATTACAAGAAAGTTCTGTTTTATTAACAACCCTACAACGACTGTCCCCCCAGGGGTTGCCCCACTGGCTATCACCGGAGCAGGGAAATTACCAACCGCCTCAGATTGATTTCCACGGTAGTTGATCTGGGCAGGGACAAACAGGGAAAGAACAGTTACCCTCCTGGTTCACCCAGGTAACTGGCTTAACAGTTGGTGGGGATAGGGGGGCGCAACTAACGTATCCGCCTGGGTTTGATGGCTGTCCGGGACAACGGCAACGGGACGTTTTTCTTCAACCTCCAGCAGGGTTTTAAGGCGTTGAAAGGTTTGAACCGCTACGGTGGGGAAAAACGAAAATTTACCGGGGAGCACACACAAATAATTACTGTGGGGATCGGCCTCAATCCAATAACTATAGCGACGTTTTTGCTCGTCATCGCTAATAAATTCAGTTTTCACACAGTCATAACTCCATAATTGGCGATCGTACAACGTCTTTTTCCCGAAATAACGTTCTGCGGAATCCAGTAACGGCTCAATATCCACCACCGCGTCGTCAGTATCGGGGCTATAACCGGAGTTAGCCAACATGGAATAGGGCAGAGGAGCGGAGAGGGAGGGTAAAGCGGCCCGTTGTAAAAAGTGATTGAAATGGTAGGGATTTTTCGTCGACATCCGCACAAAGTTTTGATGACAGACGGCGGGATAGGCGACGATCATGGAGCTACGACTGCGTTTGAGCCGGGCCCGGACTTGGAGGGTCGATAAAATGTCCTCAAATCCTGCTCCCACAGCAAAAATAAACACTTTGGCTTTGAGATAATGGCGATCGCCGTGGTGGTCATCATATAAAACACTTTTAATCCGCACCGGCCCGTAACGATCCGTATTGAGTTGCTGGAGGGTAATGCCCGTGGCGATCGCCGCACCGTGGGCCATGGCACTAGCGGTGAGATCCCGCAAAATGGCGTAGGTGTCCATGGCACAATCTAAACTTTGCACCAGGGCATAGTCACTGGGATCAAGGCCATAACTGTGATCAAAGTTTTGACAATAGTGTTGAATGGCTGCTGGCTGGGTTAAGAGACTGTAACCCTTTCCTTCATAACTTTCCAAGACATCATAACTAGGCGCTAGGCAGGATGTCTTGGAGGGCGATCGCCAATTAAATTGCTGACCGTAGGCCATTTCCAGCCGTCCCAACACCCGTTTGAGTTGGAGTTCCATCTGCACCCGATCGCCTTTGAGTCCTGAGCGTTGCACTTCGGGACAATTTCCCTTGGGGTGAATGAGGTACACCGGATTAGGGTCAAACCAGCCTTTTACCTGGGAATCGATGGCGGGACGGAATTTGCCAGGGGCATACTCTTGGAGGTGTAAATTACAGCGGGGCGCAAAATAGGGGCTATAGCGGTTAATTAAGTCCTCCACGCCGTTGACACAATTCAGAAAGGTCTGGCCGTCATCCTGGCCCGAATACAATGCCCCCGTATGGAACCAGCCCTCTAATTTCCCCGACGACCCACAGCCTAACTGGGGAGCTTGTTCCAACAGTTGAATGGACAAATTGGTGTGACGGGCCAAATATTCGGCGATCGCCACCCCGGCAATGCCGCCCCCTAGAATTGCCACATCAACATTATTAATGATTGACGCTGTAGTATTAGACATTATCCCCAGTAATGGTTGTTAACAGTTATTGGCTTGAATAATTGGTAATTAAAAGCTCGGTAATTTTCCCCCGTTTAGAACTATCACTATTGATGGCACGGGATGCAGAAATCCGATGAATGGTGAATTGGTTGTACAACTCATCAAAAAAGTGATCGTTCTGGTCTTCGTTTTTGGGATCAGAATTGCTTAGCATTAATGCCGCTCCCTTGGTTGTTAGACTGGCGCAATATGTCGCTAATCTTACCTGTTCATCATCATTGAATGGCAACTTAGAGTAGGCAGTAAAACTGGCTGTTTTAGTGAGGGGGCGATAGGGGGGATCGAAATAGACAAAGGTTTGATCGTCAATAAAATCAGCGGTGTGGGTAAAATCTCCACAACGAATTTCTGCTTTTTGTAGCAGTTTAGCCACAGCCCGTAAATTGTCAGCGTCACAGATTTTAGGATTTTGATAATCCCCAAAGGGAACATTAAATTCCCCTTTCGCATTCACCCGAAACAAACCATTAAAACAGGTACGATTCAGGAAAATCAGGGTGGCAACCCTCCTCACCCAATTTGTCTGAAATTGCTGAGGGTTAAGGGTGTCTAGGCTTTGATTAAATTGCGATCGCCGGCCATAGAAAAACCGTTTTCTGGCCGGTTTATCTAACATTTGGTACTCCCCATCAAGGGCTTTGAGGCAATCAATCACCCCTTCCACGTCCTGCTGAATGGTTTTGTAAGCTAAAAATAACTCCTGATTGAAGTCTGAAATCAGAAACGTTTCAATGGTAGGAAAATTTTGGGCAATGTAGAAGTACAGTGCCCCTCCCCCAATAAACGGTTCGACATATTTAGTGATTTCGCCCGTATGGATTTCAGCAGGCAGTAACTCCACAATTTGCTTGAGTAACTGCCCTTTCCCCCCAGCCCATTTCAAAAAAGGCTTTGCCAGTGTGTCCTGGAGTGGCGTTGGGTGGTTGTTCATTGCTTACTCCATGGTTTTATCCCGGACCCCCCGCACAATGCGAGACAGTTCTGATTTTTCATCCACACTGATGCGGGTGGGCGAACCACTGATGATGCGCTCATAATTGCGGAAAGAATCGCGAATTTCTGGGCCTTCATGGCTAATACTATATTCCCGAATGCCCTTATCGTGCCACGATCCCCGCATTTTAAAGACGTTTAATGCCCGGGACATTTCCCCGCGAATTTCCACATATTGCAGCATCAAAATCGTATCGGTAATGGTGGAAATGTGGGATTCCGTAATCGAATGGGCCCCCATAAACTGATCCGTCGTATTGGTAAAGAAGCCCGTGATCTCTTCCTGTTTGGCGTATCCCGTCACCCCGATCACAAATTGGCGGAACGCATTATTGGTCACGCCCCGGGCCAGGGCCGATAGGGAATCAATGGCAATGCGGGAGGGCTTAAACTCAGAAATTTCTGACTTGATCATTTGTAGGTGATCTTCCAACCCCGCTGACTCCGGATAGGTACAGAGCAGTTTTAACAAACCCTTTTGTTCCATCTCTTCAAAGTCAATGCCCCAGGATGACGCATTTCGGGATAACTGAGCGCGGGATTCTTCGTAGGCAAACAAAATGGCCCGTTCACCTTGGCGGCAGCCCTCCTGTAAAAATTTGCTCACCAACAGGGTTTTGCCTGTCCCCGTGGCCCCCGTGGCCAAAATGATCGAATCCTTGAAGAAACCACCACCACACATTTCGTCCAAGGTTTTGACACCGGAGGAAATACGGGCATTGGAAGACCGTTGGGTAAGTCGCATGGCACCGAGGGGGAAAATATTAATGCCGTCGTGGGTGATGGTGAAGGGATACTCCCCTTTCATGTGGGTGGTTCCCCGCAGTTTGAGAATTTCCACCGTCCGCCGTCGTCTTTCCCCTTCTAACACGTTTCTTAGAACCACCACGTTATCCGAAACAAATTCTTCTACCCCAAAGCGGGCAATGGGGCCATATTCTTCCACCCGTTCCGTGGTCATGATGGAGGTCACTTGCAGTTGTTTTAAGCGGGCCACCAAGCGAAAAATTTCCCGCCGCACCACCGAGGCCGCATCATATTGTTGAAACACCGCCGTCACGGAATCAATGGAAACGAGTTTGGCTTTATATTTACGAACGGCGTATTGGATGCGTTCAATCAACGCTGACAAATCAAACGTTCCCACCACCTCCTGTCCTTCCGGATCGGGGGAGGCATCTAGGATGAACAACTTGCCATCATCAATGAGTTGCTGAAGATCCCAGCCAAAACTGTAGGCGTTTTCAATAATATCCTGGGGGGATTCTTCAAAGGTGATAAATAACCCCGGATAGTCAAAATGTTGGATGCCTTGATACAAAAACTGTACTGCTAGCAGGGTTTTTCCCGTTCCGGATGTACCGCTTACCAAAGTGGTTCGACCAATGGGTAAGCCCCCGTGGGTAATTTCATCAAACCCCTCAATGATGGTGCGTATTTTTTGTACACCTTTGCGCGGTACATTGGGTCGATTTCTTTCGTTGACAATCGGTTGATTCATCGTAGATGGATTAAAATTTCAGTAGTTAATATAAAGTATTTAAATGTAATTTAAAGGATTCTAAAGGATTACGGTTTTTATCGTGTCACTTTTGTAAAGACTCAGCGACGGGATCAAGTGAGTTTTAAGGGAATTGCCAAAAAAATTTAGCCAATTAAACCAGACCTATTGATCTTCCGCTTCCCGTTCCCGAATTTCATCATAAAGTAAATCTAAACCGATCAAAACTTTTTCCCGGTCAGACAAATCACCGATAATTTTACGGACGGGGGGGGGCAAAATTTTCGCTAGGGTCGGGGTGGCTAAAATTTTATCTTCCTCAGCGAGTTGAGGATTTTTTAAAACATCGATCACTTTTAACGCATAAACCCCCTGAAATTCTTGCTCTAAAATGTTTTTGAGCATTTTCAGCGCCCGGACAGAGTTGGGTGTATTACCGGCGACGTACAGCTTAAGAACGTAGGTTTTTTTAAAGGGACTCATTTTGATTGTGTTGCTATGGCGAAGATGGGTAGCTGGAATAATCAAATTTAGATGGGGGATCTTAAGCGTTTAAGGCATTAAATCAAGGTGAGTGATTAAGACAATTTTTTATCCTAATCCGTTTGGTAATATACATCAAAGGGAATGTCTTCCCGGGGGATCGAACGGCGATACATCTCACCGAGGTGGGCAAGAATATCGATGAGGACTAAGCGATAGTCGAGTAAGACCTCTTCACTCCGACCTTCCAATTTTAAATGTTGGGAAAATTCGTCCATTAACTCCATGTGAATTTCTAGGATTTGAGAGATGGCAAGATCAGCAAAAAAAGCCTGATTGACAAACTGATCAAGCATATCATTAACATCAGATTCTTGGTTAAAGTAAACTAATATGATTTCTCGATATTCTGCACTTAACAGCGCCAAATATTCGCTTTTCTCTTGGGGCGATAGGTTCCGATAAAAATGGCTGGGGTTGCGCTTGTAATACACGCCTAAGTAACCTAATCTTTCTTTCAGTTTATCGGCCAGCCGTCTTTGTTGAAGGAGTAAAAAGCTTTGCGGTGAGTCGTCTTTACTTTCCTTGAGGTCGTCGGGGATGACGTTATTGGTAAGGGAAAGACTCGGTCCTAGGTGCAGGTAGTGGGCGATCGCCTTGTCCACCACCACGGGGAGTTCTGACCATTGGGACTCCGGTAAATGGATTTCAGCATTGTGATAAACAATGGTGGGTTTATCGGTGTTGGGAGTCTCTAACGCAGAAGGATGGGGGGACAGTAAAATAATCGGTAACAAGCGACCCTGTTCGTAGAGGCGATTTAAAACGGGTAAAGAATCCGTTTCGTCCATAACCACAAGGCAATCAATGTGGTCGGGCTTATCTTCTAAAAAGGCACGAAAGGTGTCACGATCATGAAAACAGGACAATTGATAGCGATCGCCCTGGAAGATGGACTCTAGCTTACGGGCAATGCTATCGGGGACAAACAGGCAGAGGGATAACGGAGACTGCACAGGCGCTGAGTAAGCTAAGTGAAATTACGCAAATAACACAGAGATCAGTATTATCTGGTTGTTGGGAATAACTTTATTCCAAAAATGAAGACTATTAGCCAGTGTTTCACACACAGAGCTACATCCAGAACGTTAACATACTCTGCCCCCTGGGGGAAACGTCCTGGTACTGCCGTTGTGCCCCCCAGGTCGGCTATTGGCGAGATCCCCCTTTTTGGCTAGGATTTTGGTGTCGGCAGCCCCATCAGAATTATTTAATTTTTTTCCTATGGCTAGTAAAATCCATCCCCTCGCCGGACAACATCCCCCTGCGGACAGCTTGCTTGATGTTAATCACCTTTTGTCAGCGTATTATGACCAGCAGCCCGACCCCGACAATCCTGCCCAATTAATCAGTTTTGGTACCTCTGGGCATCGAGGTTCCTCCTTTAATACCACCTTCAATGAAGCGCACATTCTCGCCGTGACCCAAGGCGTGGTGGAGTACCGCCAGGGCCAGGGGATTACCGGCCCACTCTACATGGGGATGGATAGTCATGCGTTATCCGAACCGGCCCAAAAAACAGCCTTAGAGGTGTTGGCGGCCAATGGTGTTGAGGTTTTCTTGACCACCGCCACCGATCTCACCCGGTTTACCCCCACCCCAGCGGTTTCCTATGCCATCTTGAGCTATAACCAAGGTCGTCACGAGGGCTTTGCCGATGGCATTATTATTACCCCCTCCCACAATCCTCCCACCGATGGCGGGTTTAAATACAATCCTCCCTCCGGTGGCCCCGCTGAACCCGAAGCCACCAAATGGATTCAAAATCGCGCTAATGAGTTACTCAGCCAGGGTAACCAAGGGGTAAAACGACTTGATTATGCCCAGGCGTTAAAGGCCTCCACCACCCACGCCTATGATTTTGTGACTCCCTATGTCAATGACCTGGATCAGATTATTGATATGGCAGCCATCCGGGATACAGGGTTGCGGTTAGGGGTTGACCCCTTGGGGGGATCCAATGTTGGCTATTGGGAACCGATCGCCGCTAAGTATGGCCTGGATATCACGTTGATTAATCCAGGGGTAGATCCCACCTTTAAATTCATGACCCTGGATTGGGACGGCAAAATTCGCATGGATTGTTCGTCCCCCTACGCCATGGCCAGTTTGGTGCAAATTAAGGACGATTACGATATCGCCTTTGGCAACGATACGGATTCCGATCGCCACGGCATTGTGACCCGTAGCGTCGGGTTGATGAACCCCAATCATTTCCTCTCCGTGGCCATTTGGTATCTATTTAGTCACCGGGAACAGTGGTCTGGACTATCGGCGATCGGTAAAACCCTGGTCAGCAGCAGCATGATTGATCGGGTGGGGGCAGAGATTAATCGTAAAGTCTACGAAGTGCCGGTGGGCTTTAAATGGTTTGTTAATGGTTTATTGGATGGCTCCTTTGGCTTTGGCGGTGAGGAAAGTGCCGGCGCTTCGTTTTTGAAGAAAAATGGCACCGTTTGGACCACGGACAAGGACGGCATCATTTTGGATCTGCTGGCGGCTGAAATTACCGCCAAAACGGGCAAAGATCCTGGTCAACATTACCAAGATCTCACGGCTAAATTAGGCAATCCCATCTATAAACGTCAGGATGCCCCCGCCACCCCCGACCAAAAGGCTAAATTAAGTAAACTGTCCCCGGAAGCGGTCACCGCCGCCACCCTAGCGGGGGATACCAT
>JAYKHU010000039.1:0-3423 GCA_035285105.1 Synechocystis sp. | reverse complement strand
GATTAGTGGAAAGATACGGCTGCATCGTGGGCTATCCCAACCTGACATTCAAAGGCGATCGACCGCTATCCCGTTGGGAATTTGCCGCTGGGCTAAATGCCTGTATGGGGGCTATGGAACGCCTATTGCAGGAAAATGTTGCGGTACTGAGTCAGGACGTTGAGCAACTCAAGCGATTAGTGCAAGCCTTTGCCGTCGAGTTGGCCAGTCTTAAAACCCGCATTGACAATACCGAAACCCGTCTTTCATTTCTAGAAGATCACAATTTTTCGGCCACCAGCAAACTGTTTGGCAACCTAATCGTTCAGGGCAATGCTTATTTTTCTGGAGAAGGGGAGAATAGTTCTCCCCAAGTTACCGCCCAATATAACTTATTTTTAGCTAACGTCACCAGTTTTACGGGAAAAGATACGTTATTAACGGGCTTTGCTACGACAAACACCACCTTGGCGGATGTTGCTGTCGTAAACGATGATCGCCTGATTGGCCCGACCCGGGAAGGCACCACCTATGCTGCGTCAGCCGGAGATCTTAATAACAGCCTCCGTATTATTACGCTCCAGTACCAGTTTCCGGTTTATGAAGACCTATTTGTAACGTTGGTCCCCGTCAACCGCTACAACTTCAATTCCACGTTACTGCCAAACTTTGTCCCGGACTATGGTTTGGGATTGGGCCCAGTTAGTGCTTTTGCGACAGCCCCTCCTGTGTACTACATCGGCGGCGGAACTGGCGGAGCAATCAGTTATAACTTTGTTGATAATGCCGTTTTTAGTTTGACCTACCTAACACCGACAGGGTCTCTTCCGTTTGAAGGGGGCGGCCTGTTCAATGGTGATTATATTGCCTCCGCACAACTGAATTACAATCCTACGCCCCAACTTTTCCTACAGGCGTTTTATCAGCATGGCTACTTTGCGCCGGGGAACTTTGCGTTCAATAATGGACAAACCTTTAATCCGGGATCAGGATTTGTGGGGACTGGTCTAGCCAATACATTTGATGATGCCGGTATTTTATTTGACGAGGCATCCGCTGTCTCATCCAATGCCTATGGTCTGGGGGGGTATTATCATGTGGCGCCCCAATTCGCCATTGGGGGCTGGGTTAATATGATCAAGGCCCGTCTATTAGGTAAGGGAGACGCGGATATCTGGAGTTACTCCTTGCAAGCCATCTTTCCAGACCTATTTAAAGAAGGTAATTTAGGCGGTGTTGTTGTCGGGGTTGAACCAACGTTGACGGGACTAAGCACAAGTTTAGGGCGAGAAAACTTCAAGAATGATTTTTCGCTGCACCTCGAGACATTTTACCGCTATCAACTTAATAACCGTCTCTCATTAACCCCCTACCTGATGTGGATCACAGCCCCTAACCAAGACGCTAGCAACCAAGACTTAGTAATTGGCGGAATCAGAACCAATATTTCTTTTTAGCAATGACTTTCCCCTAAAAGTCGTAATTAACCCCCAAATACAGACCATCGTCTTGAATGTTATTGCCACGAATATTGAGGTTAGTTAAGGGAGGGGCATAGTCAACCCGCATCGTTAATCCCTCGATGGGTTGATAAATCAGCCCCAATCCTAACCCCGCGAGGATGTTTTGGTTAGCCCCAATCTGATTGGGGTTTCCCGCTGCCATCCAGACGGCCCCAGCATCAAAAAACGGCGCTAGGGTAAACACGGTGCGGTCTTCCTCATCTTTCACAATGGCGATGCGGTCTTCAATGGATAGGCGAATGCCATTATCCGCCGCTAAAACATTCTGACGGTATCCCCGCACCGACTGCGCCCCCCCAATCACGAATTGCTCCATGGGTAACAGGGGATTGGGGGTTAGCTGCATATCCAGTTGCATGATCAGAAAATTATCGTCGGTCAGTTTTTGTAACCGTTGAACCTGTCCCAGCCAAGCGAAAAAGTAACCGTCGGGGATTGATCCCGAATTATTCGTCGCGCCAAATAGCCCTGTACCTAGACGGAATTGGGAGCGCACAGCCCACACACCATTGGCTCCCCGTGATAAGTAGTCCTGACCGAAAATTAAGGGGGTACTTTCGCTATAACCGGATTCATCGGGGCCAAAGCCAAAGGGGACGCCTTGATCAAGGGCAAAGGTTTGACCGGAGTCGTAGGAAATGCCAAAGGAGAGGGCAAATTCTTCGTCAGGGGTGCGAATTAAGGGTTGGCGGTATTCCACTTCATAGCGGTCAGAATTCCCCCGCAGATTAAGGGGGGTAAATTCATCGGTCAGCACTCGATTCCGGTCAATCAAAGCACTGAAGGCCAGGGTGCCATTTTGGGGATTTAGGGGAACTTGGTAAAAGGCATCAAACCGATAGCTATCCCCAATCGCCTCTAGCCGGGGACGGTAGGATAGCAACACAGCATCCCCAAAACCCAACGGGTTGCGATAGCCGACGCTCACCCCTGCGCGAATTGCCCCGATACTAGGGGGAGAATAGTTGTCCAGGGAAACTTGACCGTAAACAGGATTCGCTTCAACGACCCGCACAACCAATGCACTCACGCCTTGATCCCCCTCAGCGGTATCGGCATCAATACCCGGGGGGCGCAGGCTGGCATCTACGGATTTAAACAGGGGATCGGACTTTAGTAACCGGAGTTGTTCTTCTAGGTTACGGATATTTAACGGTTTACCGGCCCCCATTTCGACCCGAGCGCGGATATAGTCCCGGAGGCGATCGGTGCCTTCGATAATAATTGGCCCTAACTGCCCTTCTTGAACTGTAATATTGACAACGCCGTCGGCTTCGATGGAGGCAAGGGTCGCCCGGGAATTTAAATAACCGGCATTGAGATAGCGCTGGGTAATTCCATTAACGAGGTTGGTGACCTCCTTTTCCGTAATGGGTTGCCCAATTAACGGTTGCCATAAATCTTGTAATTCACTAGTCGCAAAGGCGGTGTTGCCAGATAGCACAACGGCGCGAACAGTGATTTTATCAGCCTCCGCTGGTGATTCGGTGGGAGCTTGGGTTATGGGGGAGAAATCTTGAGCTAGGGCCGGCACCGACCAAGCCAGGGCGACCACTAGACTAACAACCCAGTGCACGTTCCAGTGAAACCTCGTGGAGGCCTTCCTTGCTGTTTTGTTCATGATCTAATCCCATTCGTTGCGGCTAAAGGCTACCCAATCAAGACTTTCGTATTCTTCTACCATGACTGGAGAAAAAATGTCCAGCAGTCAATAATGGGTTTTTGATTTTTAGCCATCATCATAATCATGGGAACAGTAAAACGTTATAAAAAGAACGTTAAACTTTAACCGAAAGCCTTGACGCCTCCAAGCTTTATGTATAATTTCTCTAAAACTACGAAGTTCCCCCCGAAAAAGGGTGCTGCCCGTTGTTGAGTGTGATAGCCATCATCATCGCACTTTTTGATACGCCTAGGGTTT
>JAYKHU010000038.1:0-8868 GCA_035285105.1 Synechocystis sp. | reverse complement strand
ATCTCCAGGGGCGGCAAATGGGGCTGCAAACCTTTTTCCGTGGTGACAATGGCTTTTCCCTGAATGCTTTTACCCTGACTGAGTTCGGCCAGCACCTGCATTTGTCCCCAGACCATTTCCGACTCGCGGCGACTGGTTTCATAGGGGGAGGCTTCCGACGTGGGATAAAAATTCACCGTCTGCCACCCCATCAACTCCAACTGGGCCGCCCAACGCCCCGCTTCTTCCAACGTCGCCGTCACCACCAACAGGTTTTGACCCAACGACTGCGCTAAACTCGATGTGATTAACCCCTTCGGCAACCGGGGCAAGCCGCTCAAACTTAACTGACGCCGCTGGGTTAACCGTTTTCGTAGATCTTGGCTAAGGGGCAGGTTTTGTAAGTGGCGGATTAGGGACGAAAAGGTCATACGTTCAAGAACACAGGGCTAATCAGACGATTTTAACCCGTTGTTTGTCGCCAATTGAATTTTGGGCCCCTGTCATCGGCAAAAGCCTATCGTTTTCTCTGAATTTTCACTTTTGTCTTCTACACTTTTCTTCTACACTTTGGTGTAGTAGCCCAAAAACATGGAGAAAATAAGTCCTTATGAGTAATCATTACTTATCGATTTCTGAAATCATTGGGACAGTGGGGAGGATACTGGATAGCGATGAGTTCATCTTGGAAACTACTGAGGGTGGAATTTCCATAGACACTGATTTAGACGACTCTTATTCGTTAGGTCTAACCCCAGGAGAAACGGTCACAGTCACAGGGTACTATGACGACGATGGTTTTGACGCCACTTCCATTACCCGCCCAGATGGCTCTTCTGTATTTTCAAGCTCGTCTTGGGAGGACGACGACCGAGAAGATGACACATGGGGTGACGACGATAACCATTCGAATGATGATATCTACGACGATAATGGTAACCACCTAAGTGATGATATCTATGATGATAACGGTAACCACCTAAGTGATGATATCAACAGCGGTCAAGGGACTGAAATCATCGGGACGGTGGGAATGATGCTTGATAGCGATGAGTTCATCCTGGAAACCTCTAACGGTGAAATTTCTATCGATGCCAATTTAGAAGACTCTTTTGCATTGGGTCTAACCCTGGGAGAAACCGTCACAGTCAAAGGGTATTACGACGACGATGGTTTTGACGCCACCTCCATTACCCGCCCAGATGGCTCTTCTGTATTTTCAAGCTCGTCTTGGGAGGACTCCCACAGCAGCAACCATGCTAAACGTGACGATGATTCACTCTTTAATACTGCGATTAATCGCTTCCAAAATCGTCAAATTGGCGGGACTTACCTTTTTGCTGGTGACATGGAATCTGTCAGTCTTCGTGAGAATCATGGGGAAACATTTCAGGAAGAAGGATTTGCTTTCCGTGTATCTGATAAACCAGGTGAGAATCTAGAAACGATGTATCGCATGAGAAATAAGGATGTTCCCGGCACATACTTATATGTTGGGGAAGAAGAAAAACAGAGTATTGCAGTGAATCATACTAATTTTGAAAATGAAGGAATCGCATTTTATGTGATGGGGGCGAATGTCAATCAAGGTCAGGATGTCTATCGTTTTCAAAGCTTAAGCAATCCAGGGACGTACTTATTTGCGTTAGAGCAAGAAAAGAACAGTATTTTGGCAAATCATTCTTCTCAATTTGTGTTGGAGGGGATTGCCTTTGAAGTTGGTTAAGGGAATTGATAGATGATTTAAATTGGGGGGAGATCTACAATCCCTCTTTTCTCCAGGAATAAACTATGAAAGTATTAATTGTAGAGGATGATCATAGAATTTCTGACAACTTAGCTGAGTTTCTCAGACAGAATAACCATGTTGTGGAAATCACCTACGATGGCGAGGAAGGCTATTATTTGGCAGAAATTGGCAACTACGATTTAATTATTCTTGATTTAAACCTTCCAAAAATTGATGGGATTACGGTTTGTCAAAAACTCAGAAAAAGTAAATGTCAATCGCTAATCCTTATGTTAACGGCAAGGGATACAAATGCAGACCAAGTGAATGGATTGGATGCGGGAGCAGATGATTATATTGTCAAACCCTTTGACTTGCAACTATTGTTAGCACGGATAAGAGCTTTGGCAAGACGAAATAAAAATAGTTTAGTCTCTGTTTTTGCTTGGGGGGACTTAGTTTTAGACCCCAATAAATATGAAGTAACATATCAAAATAACTTGGTCAATTTAAGCCCCAAAGAATATCAACTACTAGAGTTGTTACTCAGGAATTGTGATCGTACTTTAACAAAAGAGAATATCATCGATCAATTATGGTCTATGGAAGAGATTCCTCAAGAAGACACAGTGAAAGCTCACATTAAAGGTATCAGGAGAAAACTCAAGCTAGCGGGGCTAAAAACGAATATAATCGAGAACATTTATGGTATTGGTTATCGTTTAAACTCCTATGATTGCCCATAAATTTCAACAGATAAAATCTAAATTAATGCTATCTTATTTAGTGGTAATGATAGCAATTTTAATATCGACAAGTTTTATTGTATATAAAGTTATTGCGCGTAATTTATATCGGCAATTTGAAAATTCTGCTTTAAAAAGTGCGAAAAAAGCGGGGCTAATTCTAGATCTCATTCAACATGAGCATAGAGAGTATTTTAGCCCGGATGACGTAAACCTAACATTAAAAGATTTAATTGATCATAGTGAAGGAAGCATAAACGAACAAAATAATGGTATGGATATCTACACAAAAAATCCTTATTTTTTTAGTGATGAGGATCTTTCCGTACAATGGCTAGATGAAAAAGGACAGGTTTTAGTCAAAGAAGGAGACCTGGCACTGCCGATCAAGGATTTTTCTGACAATACAATCACCAAGTATTACGACAATCGCAAAGGTCTGTTTTCTCTTATTTTACCAATTAGGAATAATCAAAATAGTCAGACAGTTGGTTATATTAAAATTATAGAATCAACACATTCACTGACAACTAATTTAATTTGGCTACAAATAAGTTTGATAACGGGAGGAATATTTGCTCTGATTCTAACCGTAGGTGGGGCATTTTTATTAACTCGGCAATCACTACAACCGATTATTGAGAGTTTTCAAGAGTTAAAGCAATTTACTGCCGATGCCTCCCATGAATTACGCACTCCCTTAACCGTCATTAAAACATCTGCTGAATTAGCGTTAAACAACGATCCCAAAATCAGTTCTGAGACCTTGCATAAAATTAAAATTATTGCTTCAGCCACAGAAGAAATGAATGTTTTAGTAAATGATTTATTGTTGTTGTCGAGAATGGACAAAGAAATTACAGAAAAGGAAAAAATTTTTATTAAACTCCCCCTAGATGAAATTTGTGAAGATTTAATAGAATTACTAGAGGGGGAAGCAGAAACCCATCAAATAACGTTACTGTCTGATGTCACTGCTAATATTTGGATTAGGGGAAATGCCGCTCATCTACAACGACTTTTCACGAATGTTTTAGGCAATGCCCTACAATATACACCGAAGGGAGGCACAGTTACTCTCACCCTTACCAAAGAATTAAAATGGGCGATTGTAACCGTTCAAGATACAGGGATCGGTATTAATTCGCAGGAGTTAACTAATATATTTAAACGATTATGGCGAGGGGAAGGAGGACGACTCAACCGAAAAGAGGGCAGTGGCTTAGGTTTGGCGATCGCCGAGAAAATCGCCATTCATCATGGCGGGAAAATTACCGTAAACAGTATTTTATCCCAGGGGAGTACTTTTAAGATTTATTTACCCATTGCATCCTGATTTCAGGGTTTCAACCACAGATTCTTTCCCTAGTTTTTTACTTTTCTTTTTTATACTTTCTACGAGTAAATCAAAATAGGAATTGAGTAATGGACATCAAACAACTGCGTAAATTACACCGCAAAATAGCCCCGATTGTTTTTCTGCCCTTATTGGTAACCGCTTTCACTGGCATTTTATATCGGGTTGTCAGAAGTTGGTTTGGTGCTTCCGATGAGATTGGAGAGATGATTATGTTTATTCATCAGGGCAGTTATTTAGGCAAAGACTTGCGAGTTTTTTACGTTATTCTTAATGGTCTAGGCTTATTGGCAATGGTGGTGAGTGGTATTGTTATGTCTAGTACTTTCTTCCGTCAGCGTAAAGCCCCTTTAGAATAGCGTCATAATAATCAGTCTTTCTCTAACCAAGTAATGACGACCAAACTCGGCGATCGCCTAATGATCGCCCCATCAGAACCAGTTATGCCCCTAAAACAAAAACGGAAAAACGGTGAGGCCGAGTTGCAGCACACACCGTTACCATCAAAAACGAAAATCGCAAGACCTAATTTTGGTCGTTGTCATCGGATTGATAGGGGCGGATACTAACAATTGTTCCACCTAAGCGGGAGATACGACGCATTTCATCATTCATGCGGGCATAGGGAACTTTAATAAACGTGCTACCGCTGCGACGGATATCGTAGGTGTTGTTTTCGTTCGTATCTGTTTGACGAAGACCCGTTACTTCATAAACAAAGACGCGATTGGCTGCTTGGGTATTGGAATAACCCACCAAAGAGGATTGACCTAACATGGGGCGTTAAAAACTCCTAAATAATGTTGTTCATTAAATGATTAAAACAGTCAAAAAAAGAGGAGACAACCCCTGATGTTCCCCTAAGGGGAATCCAATCAAGTTGCATCTCCTCAATCTCAATCAATACTTAACTGAGGCTTAGCTCAAGCTAGCAGGAGTAATACTCGCAACTTTGCCACCCAGGCGATTGATTTGTTGTAGCGTTTGGTTGAGTTGTTCAAAGGGAACAATAATCGCCTTATTGCTACGACGTACCTTGGGATAGCGGTAGCCCGGCGCAGAAATCGCTGTGATTTCAACCCGGTATAATTTGCTGGCTTGACCGAAGGGAACCGTACCGCCCAATGCTTTAGCCGGCGTAATACCCGCTTTAGAGGGACGATAGGCCCAACCGGGGTTACTCCCACTGGGACCAACGATCGCCGAAGCCGTATTTTGCCCCAACTCCGTTGCTAAACGGGTAGCATTGCGCTCTAATTGAGCCCGATCACTATTGGCATAACCACGATAGAGGCGGAACATGCGGGTAAAGCCCACAGTGCGATCGCCCACTTGGTTATTAAAGCGATAATAGGGAACGATGTTTTCCCCAAAATTTTCTTGATATTCCACGGAATCAATATAAGAATCAATTTCCGCTTCAAACCCTTGGTTTTCGTAAAGATCTAAGTGAAAAATCACCTCATCTTCACTAAAGGGAGCGCGACCTAACAAATGTTTGTAGTTCAGCTCAATAACCCGGGTTTGAAAATTGTTATAGAAGAATTTTTTCTTATACAATTCGGACTTGGCCACGGTGCGAACAAATTCCCGCACACTGATGGAACCATTAGACAGTAAGGACTCAGCCCCTTTGAGGCGCTCAGAATTCATCACATAGTCATTGCCGAGAACCTGACGATAAACCGCACGAATCACCAGATTGGCATCATCTTGGGTAAAGTCAGGACGAAGTTCGACGGGACGCCCAGTATTATAGGGCGCAACTCCCAATCGAGAGGCTGCGGTAGTAATTGCCACTGAGAAATCTCCTATTCGTTAAAGTGCTATGAATAACCCCTGGCCGATGGCCAGATACGAGGAGACCTGGAAAAGCGAGAGACAGCTAACAAAATGCCAACACCCCTCCACCTTCCCAGGTCAACTAAACTAATCTTGCTAAAAAACTAGCTCAGAGCATTGATAGCATAGTCGAGGTAGGAATTAGCTTCGTCACGGGCATCACCGGACAGACCATGGTTGGCTTTGATGTATTTCAACGCTTCAACATACCAGCTGGGGGAAAGGTCGAAGGTACGGTTGATTTCATCAATACCTGCAATCAAGTACTCATCCAAAGGACCGGTACCACCCGCAACTAAGCAGTAGGTAACGATGCGGAGGTAGTAGCCGATGTCACGGGCGCACTTATCTTTACCCCGTTGATCCGCAGCAAAGTTGTTGCCTTGCATTTGGGTGGTGTAGGGGAATTTGTTATAAACCGCTTGAGCAGCGCCGTTAACCAAGTTTTGAGCATTGTCGGTTAACGCTTTAGCAGCTTGCAAACCAGCACTGGCTTGACGTAAGCGACCGAAAGCAATTTGCAATTCGGTGCTGCTGAGAAAGCGACCTTGAGAGTCGGCGGTAGAAACTGCTTCAGTTAAAGGGGTTTTCATTGTTCTGGTATCTCCCGTTAGATTGTGAAAGTTTTCCTAGATATATTTAGCGTTATGCTGTATTAGTTAAAGTCTAATAACCTAATGTGTTGATTAACAATAATCAAACTAGGCAACAGCAGCGGCAGCGCGGTCAAAGTAACCAGCGATTTCAGCAACGAGAGCGCTGCAATCACCACGGGTGATGCCATTGGGATCGTTAACGATTTCCAAAGCAGCATCTTTCATTTTTTGCACGCCAGCAGCAACGGAAGCACCGGGAACACCCAGAGCAACATAGGTTTCACGGAGACCGTTTAAGCAACGATCTTCTAAAACGGAAGCATCACCAGTGAAGGTTGCATAGGTGACATAGCGGAGGATGATTTCCATGTCACGTAAGCAAGCAGCCATACGACGACTGGTGTAAGCGTTTCCACCGGGTTGGATTAATTGGGGCTGTTCAGCAAATAAAGCACGAGCAGCGTTAGAAACGATAGCGGAAGCATTACCGGTGATGCGGTTAACGCAATCAATCCGTTTGTTGCCTTCAGCAACGGTAGCGCTTAGGGCATCTAGCTGAGAACCAGAGAGGTACTCGCCGCGAGCATCAGCTTGGGATACAACCCGAGTGAACACGTCGTACATTGAATTAATCTCCTACTTGACTTTTTGAGTTGGGATTTTCTTAAACACGATTCCCTCAATAAACGAGGGAGTCCATTAGCGGCCCTGAAATGAAATTATCCAAGCTCTGCGACGTTTCAGCAATTTCACGGCTTTATGAGAAAGGACCTCAATCAATCCGGAGCAAAACACGAGAGTGGAGAACAGAACCACCGGGATGTCAGAAAGGCTCAATACATTAACCTTGAACACTTTTGCCGTCCCACAGTTAACTTTATACAATGTGGCTGCGCTTTCTGTCTGTTACGTCTTGTAAATTTTCTTCCGGCTTATTTGTTAAGAATCCTAAAGGCTTTCTCTCAGGTTTGGGGGGTTACCGTTGTCATCGTTGCGACGAAAGGCCGTTTTGACTGTTTACCTTGAACTTTTTCCGGCGGATAAACGAAGGATTGGTGACGTTTAGTGGGAGAGCCCTGGGGAAACGGATGCCGGGGTGGACTGCTTTGTAAAGGGAATTTTACAATGAAGGCGGTGGTCAATGGCTGCTTGTCTGATTTAGAGACTTTATGGATCTGATAAGTCGGACCAAGGGCGATTGGGCTGCGATAGTCCCTCAATTTGGAGCACAGTTAAACTCGATGAATTCCCCAGCTATGTCGGCTCGCTCGTTTCACGGGGTTTCTCCCCAAAGTCAGACCCGGGCTGAACGCGCCTTACGCTGTGCGCCGTTTCGATTGGCACTTTATCGTCAAATGCAGGGGGCCAGCGTCTGGTTACCGGCGATCGCCGCTGAGTCAGGGTTACAGAAGGGCTTTAGCCGTCGGGCCCTATCAGAAAATCAAACGGAACGGGAATTGATGTGGCTGATTCAGGTTGGGTTATTGCGGCGGGAAGTGGATGGCCAAGGGATTACCGACGGGTTTCGTCTCACGCCGCTAGCGAAACAGATTTTAGCCCAGTACCCCGATGAGCAGTTAGACCTCCCTAACCCCACCTGGGGCGATCGCCTGAAGAATCAACTGCTGCGCTGGTTATCCCCGGTATTCCGAATTGTTTTTCGCTAAGGTTCAGCCCTTAATCAGCCACGAGGACTGTCTTGGGTTCTGTCTGCAAGAAAGTTTCGCTGGTGGTAATGGGAAGGTTGGTTAACCAGGTATCCACATCCATCCCAATCCGGATCGTCAAATCTGAGCCTAAATCCCCCGTGGAGGATGCTTCCACATGACCGCCCCCAATGCGGCGTTGGAGATAATGGGCGGCGTCTAAATCCCCCTGCTGTACCACAATCTCTGTTTCCGCTAACAGTTGGGGGGATTCCGCAATTTCGTAGAGATTATAAAACGCTTTGTCCCGCAAATATTCTTTGACCCGTTCGATCGCCGTGGGGTCATCGCTAGCATTTTGGAGGGCAATGGTCAGACTTTCTGGCGATCGGCGTCTGCTCGCCCAGGGTGCTGATTCATCCACCACATCAAAATATTGCTGCATAATTTGTCGTCCCCCAGAATGGGACATAATCCAATAGCTTTTGCCATCGAATTCCTCCAGTTGGCTAAACCGTCCGGGTAACATCACCATCTGCACTTCCTTGCGGTCTAACTGACGCCCAAAATTTGCTAAGGATAGGATTTCTTCCAAGCTTAAATTGGTATCCACAGAGTTTTGCAACAGTTGGATAGCCTGGGGAATACGGGTTAGCAACGTGGGATTACTTAACCGCTTTTGGAGCGCCTTCAATAGAATTTCCTGGCGTTGCACCCGGCCAATGTCACCGTTGGAATCATGGCGAAAGCGGGCGAACTGTTCGGCCTGATCCCCGTTGAGGGTTTGCAAACCGGCATCAAGATTGATGGTTAACTTTTGGGTTTTATCCTTATACACCATTGGCGTCGGCACGAAAACCTCGACCCCTCCCACTAAGTCCACCAACTCCCGAAAGGCATTGGTGGTGACTCGTACATAACGATCAATGGAGACTTCGCCAATGTTTTCATTAATTACCCGCGCCGCCAGTTT
>JAYKHU010000037.1:0-2975 GCA_035285105.1 Synechocystis sp. | reverse complement strand
TCGTAGAGAAAGCTCAAGAAATTTTTACCTTCCAACAGACCTAAGGACTGATCACAACCTTTTTCATCTAGGATCGGTTTAGTAACCCGGTAGGTTGCTTGATAGTGATACCAGGGAATCGACGGCCAGAGGTGATGGATAAGGTGATAATTTTGTCCAAAAATCATCAGATTTAAAATCGGACTGGGGTAAACCCGGGCATTTTTCCAGCGGTTCCGTTCTTGGAAAGGACGATGGGGTAAATAGTCAAAAAATAATCCGAGGGCAATCCCCACAATTAAGGCTGGCACAAACCAATAGTTCATCACAAAACCAATGAAACCGTAATAAATACCTAGAGAAACAATGGTAAACAGAACTAATCGGCTTAAAAACCATTCCAGTAATTCATATTTGCGCCATAATTGTCGCTTAAAAAAGAAGATTTCATGATAGAAAAAACGGGCCGCAATTAACAGCAACGGCCCCCCGGTGGACACAAAATGATCAGGATCATTTTCCGGGTCATTGACGTTGGCATGGTGCTGGAGGTGTACTCGGGTAAAGACGGGAAAGGCAAATCCTAACATCAAGGCACTGCCATGGCCCAAAACTGAGTTGACGATCCGATTTTTGTGGGCCGCATTGTGGGACGCATCATGAATGACGGTTCCCGACAGGTGTAACGCCAGAACGCTACAGCAAAAGCTCAACCAGTGGGGAAGACCCCATTGCCAATAGCCCAGGATGGAAAAAGTAATTAATAGGATGGCTGCCCCAAACATCAACACATTGGGATTGATGCCACCGTCCGCTTGTAAAAATTCCTTGGGGACAGCTTGGGAAATAGTTTGCAGCGGTTGCGTCGCCTGCATTACGATGACGGACTCCTGGCACACGAAATGAATGTTACTTTTGGTAAGTTTATAGTAAAGCGGCAGGGGAAAGGAAGGGACAGTCAATCATTGCCCCTTATGGTTCATCGTCAAATAAATTACATTTTGTGAAGTTAACCCCGTCCCCAAACTGGGAAGTCCGTTTAAAGGGCCCCAGCGGCGGTTTTGTCCAGCACACTGCCCATGTGACTGGTGAGGTTGATGGCCTGCAAAATGGGCGGTTTTTCTAACCCCTGGGGATAATCAATCACGCTGACGCCACCGTTCCCCTGCTTAATGTTCCAGAAGTGGGCCGGCGTTAACCCCAACAGGTGGGCCAAGATAACTTTGTTGATGGCGTCATGGGCTACCACAATGCCCACGGTGCTGCCGTCCCCTTGACTGTAGAATGTTACCCGGTCTTCCCAACAGGCGATCGCCCGGTCCCAGACCTGTTGCAGGTTTTCCCCTTCAGGCATTTGTACGGTGTCGGGGGCATCTTTCCATTGCTGCAATAGCCCCGGAAAGTCCGCTTCAATTTCCGTTTCCAGTTTGCCTTCCCAAAGCCCATGGCAAATTTCGACGAGATCCGGTTGCAAGTCCAGCGTCACACCGGGATGGTATTGCAAAATGATTTCAGCGGTTTCCTTGGGGCGTAGCATGGGGCTACTAATACCCAGGTTGATGTCCACATCTTTGAGAAATTCCGCCGCCTGTTGGGCTTGGGCCTTCCCGTTCTCGTTGAGGGGAATATCCCGAATGCCTTGGAAGCGCGACTCCCGATTCCATTGGGTTTCGCCATGGCGGATTAACAATAAACGGAGGCGATTCTGTTCCCGGCGGGGGGGAGGCAGGGGAATGCCCATGTGGGCCGTTTGGTTAAGGGATTCAAGTTGGACGGGGTCACCCCAACCCCCGCTGAAATTCAACACATTAATGTTGCAATTGGATTGCTGAATACGTTGGTAATGGGAAGGGGGCATGCCGATCGCACTCATTAACAAACAACGATTAATGCCGTTGTGGGCCACGATTAACAGGGTTTGACCTTCCGCATCGGCTAGGACTGTTTGCCAAAAGCGTTGGGCTTGGGCGTACAACGACGCAATGGGGAAATGCTCCACGGGCCCACTGCCCCGATCCACGGTCATCGCCAACTCATCAGGGCGATCATGCCAGAGGCGATATTGCTCCGGAAATTGACTTGCCACATCAGCTTTGGTCATCGTTTCCCAGAGGGGCAAGTCCACTTCCAATAAATCTTCGCTGGGAATCAGTGGCGGGGGATTGGTCAAACAACCATGAATAATTTCAGCGGTGGCCTTGGCTCGTTGCAAAGGGCTGCAATAGATTTTGTCAAAGCTTAACTGCCCCAAGGTCTGCCCCACTAACCGGGCATCTGCTTGGCCTTTTTCCGTTAAAACAGACTTGTTGCTGCGACCTTGAATCCGCTTTTGTGCGTTGTAATTACTTTGCCCATGTCGAACGATGATGACGCGAGTAGCCAATCCCCTAGCCTCCGGTACGATAAATCACGCTAATTTTACAAGGTCAGGGCGGCGATCGCACTATTCCATTTGTGTTGAATGTGCACTTTTAGAAATCCTCAAATTTGTTGATGATGTCTCGAACTTCCTTTACCCCAACGTCTGTTTGGTCAGATTTCGCGTAGATGAGTAACAACAAAACGCAACTATCGTCCTTCAGTTGGTAGATAACACGATAGCCGCTACGTTTACCCTTTGGGATGTCACTATTTCTGAGGCGGACTTTGAAGACCGTGTAGCCTGTCCCTGGAATTTGATCACCAATGAAATTACCTGCTTGTAGGTCATCGATTAGAGGTTGTAGATCGGTACGGATACTGCGATAACGTTTGGCAAGGGTACGCAGTCGAGCCTTGAACTCATCAGAGAAAAGAATTTGAACAGAGGGAACTTCCTCAGCCATCGATTCCATCCCACAATTCAGAAATTGGTTGCAATTTACCGTCTTTCACCTGCTGTAGGGAAGTGTGTAGGCTAGCAAAAATAAGCTCGTTAGGATCGTCGTCGGAGTCCGTTGGTGGCGGAAGAAGCTGACGAAGCACTAATAACTGATAAAAGTCATCGATCGCCATTC
>JAYKHU010000036.1:0-6255 GCA_035285105.1 Synechocystis sp. | reverse complement strand
CTTGGGATGGGCACAGGTAAAAATAATGGTATTAAACGTATCGGAATTAATAATCGAGAACATGTCCCTGACAATAGGGCGCCAGAGCAGACAGGGTTTTGCCACCTCCTTTTCCCAATTGGCGATCGGTCCTAGAGAGGTAGTTGAGAAACAGTTTAGCGCTAAGGTTCCGTTTGAGCGTTGCTACCCCTGTTAGGTTTGGCGATTGACCGCCGTATCCCAAGCATGATCGAGTTCATGGGCAAGCACTTGGTCGTCGGTCTGTAACAGCCGGGCTAAATCCTGATTCATTGCTTAAAATTCTGTTGTAATCGCCGACAAGAACTTTTTTCCCACCAGGGTCGTTCCCTCATGGCCGTAGGCAAAACCATGTTCAAGCACCAAATCTTGCCATTCCTTCTAACGCAGACAGACGGGAGCAGCACTCGATGATTGACCCAAATTACGCTTCCGGGGCAACTTCATAGGGGACAAACGTTTTTTTCGTGGCGCCACAGATGGGACAGACCCAATCCTCAGGAATTTGTTCAAAGGGGGTTCCCGGGGCAATGCCAGAATCTGGATCGCCAACGGCTGGATCGTAGATCATCGAGCACTGACGACAAATCCATTTTTGGGTTGCCACCTTCGTTTTCGGGGAAATGCCATCTAAGCCATCCCGGGCCTCTTGGTATTGTTGGGCGTGGTGATGCTCAATGGAGGTCAAAAAGCCGAAATTACTAGCAGCTTTGCGGAAAATGGCGGCGTGGTCGGCGGATTCAGTACCTTGAGCTTGAAATTCAGCAACAGCGTCATCATCTCGGTCTTTTATCGCTTGTTCCGTAAAGTTCGGATACATTGTGGTGTATTCATAGGTCTCCCCCTCAATGGCTAGCTCAAAACACCGGGCGGCGATCGCCTTTTTTTCAGCGTCAGACAATTGCGTGGGATCGGCAACAACTAACTCCGGGTGTAGTAAACGAAAATGGGCAAAGGCATGTTCCGTTTCCTGATTTGCCGTTTCGCGAAACAACTTAGCCGCATCATTGAGTCCCAACTTTTTACAAACATCGGCAAAGAACAGATACTTGCGATTAGCCATGGATTCACCGCCAAAGGCAGCTTCTAGGTTTTGTTTCGTGTTGCTATTGTTTAGGTCCATAAAAAATTTGGAAAAGAAGGGGACAGTAGCTAGCAATAGCTTGATCGCTATCTTGGTGTCTGATTATAGTTGACCAAGGGGTCGAGCTTCTTGACTGGTAATTAAAGATTCCTGCCTATGGTAAAAAAAATCAACATCCCAGAAACTCTAATTGCTCCTTCTTCAGGCGCTGAAATATTTGGCTGTGGGATGGTAGGCGATGATCGCCGTGGTGGATTGTTCGGGATAAACTTGTTCACTTTCGTCCATGTAGAGACCAATGCGGTCAGTTTGAAGCAAATCCAATTGGGTATATTGATCCTGCATATTGGGGCAAGCGGGATAACCGAAGCTATAGCGGGAGCCTTGGTAACGTTGCTGGAGAATATCGCGGATATTATCGGGATCTAAATCGCCAAAGCCTAATTCCTGACGAATACGGGCGTGAGTCCATTCCGCCAACGCTTCTGCCATTTGTACTGCCATGCCGTGGAAATAGAGATAATCCGTGTAGTTATCCCCGGCAAAGAGTTTTTGAGCATATTCCGTGGCAATTTCTCCCACTGTCACCGCCTGCATGGGGAAAACATCCATTAATCCCGATTCTTTACCAGCAAAAAAGTCAGCGATACAAAGCCGACGACCGGATTTTTGACGGGGAAATTCAAACTGGGTAATAGGTTCAGCACCGGCAGGAATATGACCATTATTTTGACTGACTAATTCGGGATCATAAATGAATAACGTGTTGCCTTCCGATTGACAGGGAAAATAGCCATACACCACCGTGGGATGTAAGAGATTATCTGCGACGACTTTTGCTTGCCAATCTGCCAAAATGGGATGGACTTTGGCCGCTAAAAATTGATCGTATTCTTCGCGACTTTGATCCTTAGGTTTACGGAATTGCCATTGCCCGACAAAGAGAGCTTGTAAATCTAAATAGGGGAAAACTTCCTGCACAGAAATGTCGGAGGGCTGTAAAATTCGGGTTCCCCAGAAAGGCGGTGTGGGGCGCTCAATGGCGGCATCAACCGCTTCCGATCGCCGAGTATCAATGACAACAGGCTCAGCGGGCTGATCTGTGGCGTCAATCAGTTTTTCTTCCTCAATACCAAAATTGGTTTTTGCGCCGTTTTCTTCCCCCGTGCCATGACCATTTGCCTCAGCATAGTCTCCTAAAAAGCCTTTGAAATCATCCCAGCTTTCGGAGTGTTTTGCAGGCATCAGTTTGTCCATAAAATGCAGATCGGCAAAGGCATCTTTACCGTAAATGACCTGGCCCTTGTAGGTTTGTTGGCAATCTTGATGGACAAATTTCGGCGTTAACGCTGCACCACCGAGGATAACGGGAACAGAGATGCCTTCTTGGTTGAAAACTGCTAAATTTTCTTTCATAAAGGCGGTTGATTTCACCAAGAGACCACTCATGGCAATGCAATCGGGTTGGTGTTCTTTGTAGGCTTGGATAATATTTTCCACCGGCTGTTTAATGCCAAGGTTGACGACACGGTAACCGTTATTGGAGAGGATAATATCCACTAGGTTTTTGCCAATGTCATGGACATCCCCTTTCACCGTGGCAATCAAAAACGTGCCTTTGGCATTATCCACAGAATCATCCTTGTCCATGTGGGGTTCTAAGAAGGCGACGGCGGCTTTCATGGTTTGGGCGGATTGCAACACGAAGGGCAATTGCATTTGACCGGAGCCAAACAGTTCCCCGACTACTTTCATGCCATCCAACAGGTAGATATTGATAATATCCAGGGGGGGATAAAGTTTTAAAGCTTCGTTTAAGGCATCCTCTAACCCCAACCGTTCCCCATCAATAATGTGTCGTTTCAGTCGTTCCTCAACGGGTAAGTTGGCGTCACCGGATTTATCCCGTTTGGTGGTTTTGCCTTCAAATAATGTGGTGAGTTTTCCTAAGGGGTCGTAGGTGCAAACATCCCCGTCAAACTCCCGGCGATCGAAGATTAAATCTTGACAAATTTGTTGATGTTCTGGGTCAATCTTAGCGAGGGGCAGAATCTTATTGGCACTCACAATGGCCGCATCCATGCCCACCTGCATACACTCGTGGAGGAAGACGGAATTTAACACCTGACGGGCGGCGGGGTTTAGGCCGAAGGAGACATTGGAAACCCCTAACAAAACATGGCAACCGGGTAATTCTTCCCGAATCCGTTTGATGGCCTCCACCGTCGCCTTGCCGTTTTCTCGGTCTTCTTCGATGCCGGTGGAAATGGGTAACGCCAAGGGGTCAAAAAAGATTTCATGGGGCGGAAACCCAAAGGCGATCGCCGCATTATAAGCCCGTTGGGCAATCTCGAATTTTTTATCCGCTGTCCGTCCCATACCGTCTTCATCAATAGTCCCGATAACAATCCCTGCCCCATATTCCTTAGCAATTGCTAAGACTTTATAAAACCGTTCTTCCCCGTCTTCGTAGTTGGTGGAGTTGAGAATACATTTCCCCCCGGCAACTTTTAATCCCGCCTCCATTTTTTGCCATTCGGTGGAATCTAACATCAACGGTAGGGTGACATTATTCACCAATCGGGAGGCTAACTCTTTCATATCCCGCACCCCATCCCGACCGACGTAATCTACGTTGACATCGAGGATTTGTGCCCCTTCTTTCACCTGGGATTTAGCCAGGGAAACCAAACTATCCCAATCTTCGGCGTTGAGCAAATCCCGACATTTTTTAGACCCACTGGCGTTAAGCCGTTCCCCCACAATTAAGAAGGAATTTTCTTGGGTATAGGTTTGGGTGGAATAAATTGATGCGGCACTAGGTTCTAACTCGGGGTGACGAACCTTCGGGGTTAGGGTTTTGGCAATGTCCGCTAGGGCCTTAATGTGATCGGGACGGGTTCCGCAACAGCCACCAATTACTTGTACTCCCAGATCCTCAATGAAATGCATTAAGGACATTTGTAGTTCCACCGGGGTTAGCCGATAAAAGGCTTGCCCGCCAACATTTTCCGGCAAGCCAGCGTTGGGAATACAGGACACCACAAAGGGAGAATGTTCCGACAAGTATCTGACATGTTCCTTCATCAAATCAGGCCCCGTGGCACAGTTCAGCCCCAAAATATCAATGGGGTAACGCTCCAAAATGGCCAAGGCCGCCGCCATTTCCGTGCCCACCAACATAGTGCCCATGGTTTCCATGGTGACTGACACCATCAACGGCAGGCGATCGCCTTTTTCCGCAAAAACCTGTTCAATGGCATTTAACGCCGCCTTGATTTGCAACACATCCTGACAGGTTTCCACTAACAGGAGGTCAACGCCCCCGTCGTACAACCCCTTTACCTGTTCCACATAAGCATCTTTCAATGTGTCGTAATCCACATGACCTAATGTGGGGAGCTTCGTCCCTGGCCCCATGGAACCCGCCACAAACCGGGGTTTTGCCGGGGTACTAAATTCGGCTGCCACTGATTTCGCCAATTCCGCCGCTGTTTTGTTGAGGTAATAGCTCTGATCGGCCAAATCATATTCCGCCAACACTAACGGCGTGCCGCCAAAGGTATCCGTCTCCACCACATCCGCCCCAGCTTCAAAAAAGGCCCGATGCACCGTGGCCACCGCTTCCGGTTTGGTATGCACTAAATATTCATTACAGCCTTCGTATTCTGGACCCCCAAAATCCGCTGCGGTGAGTTCCTGTACCTGTAGATTAGTGCCCATGGCACCGTCAAAAACCAACACGGGACGTTCAGGGCTGTTGAGGCGATCGAGGAAAGCGCTTTTCATGGATTGACATGTCAGGAAAACAGGGGCTAAGGGCTATTATATGGGGATGCAGGGTGGCCTTCAACTTGCTGCCTTTGGGGACGAAATAAACCTCATCTCAGTTGAAACCCGGATTCGGTGATAACGGGGGTGATACAGGAACAAGGGTTTGAGGAATTGGCAATGATTTTGGCTTAGCGAGTATATTTGCGGGATAGCGAGTTTACCCTTTTGTTAGCCCATGACCGTCTCTCCCTTTGACTTCAGCCACTATTTCACCTACACGGAAATCGACCAGTTCTTACAGCGCCTGCAACAACAATTTCCCACCCTGGTAACCGTTAAGACCCTGGGCCAGAGTTACGCCGGACGGGATATTTGGCTGGCGATCGCCACGAATCAGGCAACGGGGGAGTATCAGGAAAAACCGGCCTATTGGATAGATGCCAACACCCACGCAGGGGAAGTGACGGGGTCCGCCGTGGCCCTTTATTGTCTGTATCAACTGTTGACCCAGTACTGCCAAGATCCCCAGATTACCCATTTGATGGATTTTCATACGGTTTATATCCTGCCGCGCCTGGCTATGGACGGTGCTGAAAAATATTTAACCACCCCCTATTTATTACGCTCCAGTATCCGACCCTATCCCCATACAGAAGAACGGGAAGGGTTATATCCCGAAGATGTGAATGGTGACGGGCTAATTTTACAAATGCGGGTTAAGGATGACTGCGGGGCTTGGAAAATTTCCGACCAGGATCCCCGGGTCATGATCGGGCGATCGCCAGAGGAATTTGGGGGAGAATACTACACCCTATTGCCAGAGGGGTTAATTCGGGACTACGACGGCTATGAGTTTGCCCTAGCGCCGAGTTTGGAAGGATTAGATTTTAACCGTAACTATCCCCACCGCTGGGCCCCGGAAGGAGAACAGGTGGGGGCCGGAGATTTTCCTTTTTCTGAACCGGAAACCCGGGCTGAGGCGGAATTTTGGCAAAAACACCGTAATATAAATGGTTTTATTAGCTATCACACCTATTCAGCGGTGATTCTGCGCCCCTACGCCTCCCAAGCCGATGACAATTTACCCGTGGATGACTTAACGGTTTACAAACTGTTGGGGGAAAAGGGTAAGGAGATTACGGCATACGATTGCATTTCAGCGTTCCACGATTTCCGTTACCACCCCAAAGAAGTGATTTACGGCGTCATGGATGATTACGGCTATGACCATTACGGTTGGTATGGGTTCACGGTGGAATTATGGGATGCCCCCACCGCAGCGGGGATTAAAAAAGAGGACCTGATTGCCTGGTTTTATTGGCATCCCCCGGAAGACGATTATCAGTTAATGCAATGGAATGATCGGGAATTGAACGGGG
>JAYKHU010000035.1:0-4968 GCA_035285105.1 Synechocystis sp. | reverse complement strand
ATTAAGTCCTACTTTTCATCCCCACTAGCCCTCTTTGGTAAAGGGGGGAGGTAAGTTCAAAACACTTCGCCATATTCCTCCAGCAGTGCCAAAATATTGATTAATTGTTGTCGGTGGACTGGGTTGGGGTCAAGTTGGTAGCGGGCGAGTGCAAGACGGTATCGATTTTCGATTCCAGTTTGGCGAGCTTCTCGTTCATCTCGGCGAGCTTCTCGTTCTCTTGCTTCAGCTCTTCTGTTTCTTGCCTCAATTCTTTCATTCTCTGCTCGTGAGCGATCCTCTTCTCGTTCTCGATCTTGTTTTGCCTCTCTAGCCATTGCTCGTGAGCGATCGCCGCTTGTTCGTTGCTCTTTCTCAATTCGGACAAACCCCCGTAGGAGTTGATCCAAGACCACAAACGTGAAAGTAAGCCCGGCGAAGCTGAGGCCGACCCATTGGGGGATACTGAGTTGGTAGTTTCGGAAGTAGATGGTGTCATATTTCAGGGCGACTCCGGTCAGAAAGACCAGCAGGGTAGTGACAATGGCAATGAAAGTTTGAAAGTCGGGCATTTTTGCCGAGGAATTAATGTCCCTATTCTACCATTGGGCTATTTCAGTCAAAATCCCCCCCCTTCCTAAGGCTACGGTGTACACACAAGTATCAAGATCCCCCCTAGCCCCCCTTGTCAAGGGGGGAAAAAGACAAATTAAAGGTTTGAAGTCCCCCTTATTAAGGGGGATTTAGGGGGATAAAACCCAAAAGCGAGTCTTAAGCCGAGATGTGTGCACACGGTAGCCTTAGAGAGGGGGGAAAGCCTCTCCAAGTCCCCCTTGGCAAGGGGGATTTAGGGGGATAGGGACCAAAATTTAGGTTTTTATCCGCGATATTTATATACACCTCCCCTTAGTCCGGGGAGGTCCCTAAAGGACGGTACAGTAATTTTTGTTGTGTTATTTGATGCCCTGTGACCGAATACGCGTTGGTGGTAAAGGATCTAGGTCATGTTTATGCCGACGGGACCCAAGCCTTACGGGGGATTAGCCTTCACATCCAGCCGGGGGAACGGGTGGCGTTAGTGGGGGCCAACGGCTCGGGAAAATCCACCCTACAACGCCACATTAATGGGTTACTTTCCCCCAGCCACGGTCAAGTATGGGTCCATGATTTACCAGTGATCTCCCCCCACCTTGCTCAAATTAGACAGTGGGTGGGGATGGTTTTTCAAAATCCCGATGATCAGCTTTTTATGCCCACCGTGGCGGAAGATATTGCCTTTGGGTTAAAAAATTTTGGTGTGCCCCCCCAGGACTGGGAGGCCATTGTTCACAACACCTTACAAGCGGTGGACCTAGACCCCAACAAATATGCCCACCGTTACCCCGATCGCCTTTCGGGGGGGGAAAAAAAACGGGTGGCGATCGCCGGCATCTTGGCGTTAAAGCCCCGAATTTTGGTGTTGGATGAACCCACCGCTCAACTGGATCCCCGGGCCAGAAGACAGTTGATGGCCCTATTACAAACATTACCCACCACCCAAATCATTGCCACCCATGACTTAGATTTAGCGTTGGATTTGTGCGATCGCACCTTAATCTTGAGCCAAGGACATTTAACCTACGATGGCGTAACCCAAACAGTGATGGCCGATGAAACTTTTTTGCATCGTCAGGGATTAGAAACCCCGTTGAGTTTTCGTCGTCCCTATTGCGATCTTCCTAACCGAGGGGGTTCAGGGCTTCCAACTCACTGAGACGAAAGGTAACTAATTTATCCCAATTACCATTTTCAAACAACACCGCTGCTTTACCATCGCTGACCCGCTGTACCAAGCCTTCAAACCGATAATAAGTATCATCAGGGTTAATCACTTTGACGGTTGCACCAGGGAAAATCATCGTAGCCTCACTCATGGGGAACGGAATCACACCTGATTGTAGCGGATTAGGCTTTAGGTAATCACGGAAACGTCGTCCACAATTAAGGACGGGGTGGCACAGGAACCCTGCCAACGGCGATCGCCCCCAATTTCCACAATTTGTTTTAACAACTCATAAACGTTGCCAGAAATCATCGTATCCTTGACCCGGCCAGTAATTTCCCCTTTTTCCAGCCGGTAACCCAATTCCACATTGACGGAAAAATCCCCGGAAATATCCGCCCCGCCCCCCAGCAGTTGATCCACCACCAAGCCATTGCCCATCTGACCTAAAAGTTGCTCAAAACTGGCTTCCCCCGGTTGCACCATCATATTTACCAAGCTGGGACTGGGATAACTCCCTAAACCAGCCCGAAACCCATTACCCGTCGGGGACTGTCCTAACGTCGCAGCGGTTTCCAAATCAGTGTAAAACTGCCCCACCTTACCCCCGTCTATCAAAATTAAGGGTTGGGTGGGACTGCCTTCGTCATCAAAGGGGCAATCATAGGGAACTTGGCGAGGATCTTGCTGAAGGTTAAGGCTTGCCACCGCCACCGATTGCCCCTGTTTATCCCCCCAGGGGGATGATCCTTCCGCCACCCGTTTACCGTTGAGGGCCGCACTAACGGTTTCCCACAACAAACTGGCTGCGTTATGGGTCAGTAACACCGGCATCCGCCCCGGGGCGATCGCCTGATTTGCCTGGGCCCACAGCAGTCGTTGTCGCAAACTCTGCACCAAGCTGGGCAGATCCGCTGCCTCCCGCCGTTGATCGCCGTCATAAATGGCTAAGAAATCATCCCCCCGAATCCATTCCACCCCCAGGTAATAATTCAAATTGCCCTCTGTCCACTGGCAATCCAAGCCTTCACTATTAATTAATTGAATGGTTTCTGTGCTATAGGCAAATTCCCCACTACATAACACTTCGGGAAATTCCTCCCGCAAGGTGGCGATCGCCGTTTGCCCCCAGTCAATTAATTGCTGCACCTCAAACTCAGGATCCCAACTACTCCGGTGCATTTGCTGAGGGGGAGCGAGGTAGCGGGGACGGGGGGGATTCAATGCCGCCACGGCCAACGCTTTTTCTACCAAAAAATCGGGGTCCACCGGGCCGTAGGCGATCGCCACCCCGGATCGTCCTTCTTTCCAGACCCGCAACGCGACCCCTTCCGACTCCGTACTTTCTAATTGTTTAAGACGATTTGCTTCAAAAAAGACAGGATGGGAGACTGATTGGGATGCGTACACCTCCGCCACCTCTGCCCCTGCATGGCGGGCTTTGCTAAGATAAACCGTGAGATCGGTAGACATGATGACCACAGGCATAGACAGAATGCTTTCTATTATTGAGCAAATAGGCCAAGTCATCGAGTCACCCATGTTTTCAGGCGAATCGTAACGACACTGCCCTTTCCCCTTCCCCCTATGTTCAGTAAATTTACTAACCAACCCAATCGTGATGACGGTCAGGAATTAGCGGCCGCATTAGACCTTAAGGAACAAGACGCTGAAAACATCGATCTAGAAGCCTGTAACACCGAAGATTCAACGCTTTCCCTTGGACAACCCGCCATGAACAAGATTGACAATAATCCAGAATCCGTACAGGTTGTTGAAAAAATCAGTAATATTGTTTCTCCCTATTTTATTGTCATTGTTGGTTTGTTGTTGTATGAAAATAATTTTTTAATTGGCACAACATTAATTTTTATCGGAATTTTTTCCTTGCTGAAATTATCGTGGCAGGATCTCCAGCGGTTAATCAATCAGGTACTGTCTTTCTTCCAAGAAAAACAATAGGGATTGATGGGATTGGCTTGTTCAAAAAACATGGTTAACGTTGTCGGGTCATGGCGATCACATCATCAACCGTGAGGGTCAAAAGGTTGTCTAGGGTCGGTGGATGGTCTAACCCCTGATAAATTAAGGGCAAAGACTCCTGATTCCAAACCCAAATTTGTTGACGGTAAATATCAATCAGCCAAGCAAGTTTCGTACCTTGAGTTAAGCAATGCAGAATTTTGGTTTGCAAACTCAAAATATTTTGATCGGGGGATAGAATTTCAATCAACCAGTCCGGTGTCCCCACCAATGGTCCATCGTCATCTCCTAAGCGTTCACGCTGAACAACAGCAATATCAGGAACCGGGGAAAAGGGAGGCACAATACATCGTAATTCCTGAATGGCTTCATAGGCCTGGGTTTGCCCATTGATGGCGTTGACTAAATTTCGTTGTAGGCGGGAATGAAATAATGTTGGCATGGGTTTTTGCTGGGCCTCCCCCCGGATAAATTCCCAGGCAGGGGAAGCCTCAATTTCTGACCGTTGCAGAAACGTTTCTAAACCATCAATCAGCAAAGTGGATTGCATTGACACAAACCAGGGTAATACACACTCATTCCGTTTAGGATAGCTTGATTTCCGTCCTGACGGTGCCGGCCCGCTCTGCGATGGCGGTAATCACTAACGTTGCGCCGGGGGAACCTTGCACCACCCATTCCAAATGACGACGATAATCGATGCCGTTGGCCCGGGATGCCTTTGCCTTATTCGATCGCCCTTCTAAATGGGGTAATTCCTGCCGTATTTTGCCAGTAATTAGGGTCACCCCGGCGGAGAGTTCTACCCCCACGGCGATCGCCTTGACGGCTTTGCGGTCTAGGGCTTGCTGACTGGTGTAGGTGGGTAAAAATCCTTGGTTTTCCCATTGCACAATGATTTTATATAGCCATGACCCTTGGGGAATCACATCAGTTTTCGCCACCGCTAACCGGGGGGACATCAGGGCATGGGCCAGGGCAAAGCGGAATTGTTTTTCACAGAGTTCGGGTAAAAACTGGGCCGGGGCATTCTGCCACATGGTTTTAAAACGCCAACCGCCAATTTCCACTGGCCCTAACTGGGGATGGTCGAAGGGTTGCCAATGGACGAAACCGTCCCCGTTCAATTCCCGATCATTCCATTGCATTAACTGATAATCGTCTTCCGGGGGATGCCAATAAAACCAGGCAATCAGGTCCTCTTTTTTAATCCCCGCTGCGGTGGGGGCATCCCATAATTCCAC
>JAYKHU010000034.1:0-14074 GCA_035285105.1 Synechocystis sp. | reverse complement strand
GGGCCAGTTGGGGACGATTATGATCAATCAGCCACTGTAATAACGGGGCTAGGGTTTTTTCGTTTAACCGACCCCCGAGGGACAATAATCCCCACAGAAGCCAATGTAGGCGGGTCATTTGGATCATCAAGCGCACTTCCCAGGTGGGATGTTTTTGGTAGAACAAGACCCCCATGCGACCCCGTTGGATTTCTTGATCGATCAGTTTGGGGATTTGGGTCAGGCTGAAGGGAGGATGCCAGTGGTAACCCACCGCCTGGGGACACTTCACCAGTTTTAAGCCCAGGGTTTTGAGTCGTACCCCCAGTTCTAAATCCTCCCAGCCATAGAGTTGAAAGCGGTTATCAAATAAACCGGCTTCCATTAACCACTGTTTGGCGATCGCCACATTGCCCGTGGCAAAGAAGGCCGCTGAAAAATCCGTTAACTTATATGGTTCCGACTCAGGATGGTCAAAATTACAGGTATTGACCACTGCACCGTAGGTAAATACCTTGTCGGATTGATATTGCTGTTGTCCCCGGGCCAGAGCATCGGCATGGGCTTGCAAAAAGCCCTCCGTCACCACCAAATCACTGTCAATAAAAATGATGGTGTCTCCCTGGGCCTGTTCCACCCCTAAATTCCGCGCCGCAGCGGGGCCTTGGTGGTCTTGCAGAAATTCCCGCACGTGGGGAAACTCAGCGCGATTCTGGGCCAACCAAACCAGGGTGTCATCGGTGGAGCCATCGTCCACCAAAATAATTTCATAACCGGCGATCGCCCCGACATCAAATACTTGCCGTTCCAACGCCCGTAGGCATTTTTCCAGAATCGGCTTGCGGTTGTAGGTGGGAATAACAACGCTGAAAAACATGGTCAACCTAGGGGATTTGAAGGTCTTGCTCAGTTTAACCTCCAAGTAACTCTTGGGCCGTTTTTGCCACCTGTTCTGCTCCATCCTGGGCCAGTTGGTGAAGCAGGGTCTGACGGTCAGGATGGGGGAGTTGCCCGATCGCCAACGCTAGGCGGAAACGCACTTGCCAATCTCCATCTTGAATTAAAGGCGCCAACAGGGTAATCGCCTCAGGATCCCCTAATTCCCCCAACGCACTAATGGCAGCGGTGCGGATCAAACTATTTTCCGAGTTCAGGGCAATTTTCAGCAGGTCAAAGCCCCGGCGATCGCCCATTTCCCCCAAGGTGGCCACAATACTCATTTGTAGCAACCATTCCGGGGTTTCTTCGTAGGCTTTCTTGAGGTCAGGATAGGCCGCGGTTAACTTCAGCCCCCCAATCACATCCGCCGCCACCGATTGCACATCAATTTCAGGATCATTAAACAGGCGATCACGCAAGAGGATTAACGATTCATCCAAATCGGCCTGCCCCACCGGATCTAACTGACTCACCGCCGCGTAGCGAATGCGGGGATTGGCATCATTAACCAACGGTTTAAGCAGGGGAAAAGCCGTAGCGGGATCAAGCTGGCGTAATTGATTTAAACCCCGAACTTTATCGCTAAAGTTATCGGAATTGAGTAAAGTTTGGATCGTTTCTGAAGAATGACTCATAAAAAAAGAAAATTCAGTAACGGCGGGATCGGGCTAGACCCCACAAGTTAAAACACGATTAATAATGGACGGATGCCAAGGGTCTCAAGGTCAGCTAGATGTTGGCAATCACATTCCATCATCACGAATATGGCACAGGAAAACCGTTAGCTCAAGTATTGAGTGCCTTGAACGATTGGTGCAGTAACCATTATCTTCCCATAAATTAGCATTAACTTAAAAATTTAATCACTATATTTAAGTGAAAGTATTAAGAAACTTTTCCTAAAGTATTATTTTTTAAAAAGCAGTGTATTCTAATCAAAAATATTGTTTCTTGTCGGGCATAACTTTTACCAATGAAATTCCTTCACACCTCAGATTGGCATCTGGGACGCCAATTTCATAATGTCTCCCTAATTGAAGACCAAAAGCATGTGCTAAATCAGTTGCTTGACTACGTTGAAAGGGAAGTAGTAGATGTGGTCATCATTGCCGGCGATGTTTATGATCGAGCCATTCCACCGACGATCGCCGTTGATTTGCTGGATGAGACGCTGAATAAAATTTGTCTAAATCTCAAGGTTCCGGTGATTATGATCCCGGGTAACCATGACAGTGGCGATCGCCTCAAGTTTGGGGCCAGTCATTTTCGGCAAGCAGGGCTACATATTTTAGGGGAATTAACGCGAATCACTGAACCGATTAGGTTACCCAACTGTCCTATTCATTTTTATGCTATCCCCTACACCGATCCAGAACGGGTGAGAGCCATATTTGACGTTGAGGTTAAAACCCACGACGAAGCCTATCAGTATTTGCTGGAAAAAATTACGCAAAATCTGGATTTTGACCGGCAACCCAATGTGTTAATTAGCCATTGTTTTCTTGATGGTTGTGAGGAATCAGATTCAGAAAGACCCCTGGCGATCGGAGGAGCAGAACGGGTAAATTATCAGCCATTTACGGTGTTTGATTACGTCGTGTTAGGACATCTCCATCGTCCCCAATTTAAGGGGAAAGAATCAATTCAATATTGTGGTTCATTGTTGAAATATAGTTTTTCAGAGCAGCATCAAGCTAAAGGTGTCACGTTAGTGGAAATGGATGGGGCGGGTTTGCAATTTGTTAAACGCTTACCTCTGACTCCATTGCGAAATATGCGGGTGATTGAAGGGGAATTTCAGCAAATTTTGAAGGATGGAAAATCTGACCCCAATGCTGATGATTATGTACAAATTCGTCTGACTGACCCCCATGCTATTCTTGACCCGATGAATCGTCTGCGGGAGGTTTATCCTAATGTCTTGGAATTACAAAAGATTGGCACATTAATCGAGGTAGAGCCGCAATTAAGTTCCGTTAACCTGGCAAAACAAGATGAATTTAGTTTATTCGCTGACTTTTTCACGCAAGTACAAGGGGAAGCCTTAACCCCTGAGCAAGCTGAAGCCCTGAAAACGGCGATCGCCGCAGTCCACCAAGAAATCAATGCCCTATGAGACCCTTAACCCTTACCCTCCAAGCTTTTGGCCCCTTTGCCCATACTGAAACGATTGACTTTTCTCAACTGGGAAACAATGCTTTGTTTTTGATTAATGGGCCAACGGGATCGGGAAAAAGTTCGATTTTAGATGGTATTTGTTTTGCTTTGTACGGAGAATCCAGCGGTGATGAAAGGGATGCCGGACAAATGCGGTGTGACTATGCTCCCAGTCATTTATTAACAACGTTGGAATTAACCTTTCAATTTCGTCAAGAATATTATCAAGTTCAGCGGACTTTACCGCAAGAAAAGCTCAAAAATCGTGGAGAAGGAACCACCAAGCAAAAGCATGAAGCAAATTTGTATAAACTGGCAGGTAATAAGTCGGAGTTGATTATTTCCAAAAAAGCCTCTGAAGTCACTCATTATATTGTTAATTTATTAGGGTTAGAGTCGAAACAATTTCGACAAGTGATGGTATTGCCCCAAGGTAAATTTAGAGAGTTATTGGTGGCAGGCTCTAAAGATAAAGAATTAATTTTTAGTCAATTATTCCAAACTGTAGTTTACGAAAAAATACAACAACATTTAAGAGAGCAAGCTAAGGCAATTCAGGAGGCAAAAAATAATCAAGAAAAGGAAAAGCAAGGTTTACTGAAAAGTGTTGATGTCGAGTCTTTTGATAATCTTGAGCTGGAATTAACGACTCTATCTCCTCAATTAGAGAGTGCCAAAATTGCCAAGGAAGAAGCTGAGACGGAAAAGTTAAAATTCACCAAACAGAAAGAAGTGGCGATCGCCCTACAAAAGCAATTTGATGATTTGGCGAGTAAACAAGCTGAGTTAGAGTATAAACTCTCCCAAGCGCCGGAGATTGAGGCACAAAAGGAAAGCCTGGAGCAAGCACAACAGGCCGCCAAAATTTCCCCACAATTTGACAGAGTTGAGGAAGCATCACAAAAAATAATTGCACTGCAAAAGCAGTTAAAAAAGCTTGATAAAGCGTTAACAGCGGCCACAGATGATTTAACTCAGGCTCAGGAAAAATTAACAACTGCTAAATTAGAATTTGCGGTCGTTGATGATCTCAAAAAAGAAAAGAATGATCTGGAGGCTTTAAGCGAGAAAATAGATCAATTAACAGAACGAAAGAAACATCTTAAAAACTGCGAAAAAATCTCGAAAAAGTCCCAGGCGGCCCTAACCCAACATCAGGAAGACTATCAAGCCTTACGCAACGAAGAAGGCGCAGTCAGTTCTCAAATTAAGACCCTACAGACAGCCATTAAATCATTAGGCGATCGCCAAACACTGCTTGTTACTTGGCGACAAAAATTAACCCTACGTCAAAAATTGGCTGATTTGGAAGTCGAAAAAGAAGATTTGACCACAGAACAGCAAACTTTGCAGCAAAAACAGGAAGAATTAGTCCAAAAATTTCACCAGGCTGATCGCCATTGCCGGGAAACAGAAAGGGACTGGCATTTAGGACAAGCGGCGATTCTTGCCCAAAACTTAGAGGCGGATCAACCCTGTCCCGTTTGTGGTAGTTGTGAACATCCCCAACCAGCGACTTCAGATAAGGGAGAGATGATCAGTGATGGCCAACTCAAAAAAGTCCGAAAAAAACGGGATGATGCCCAAATGGCATTACATGAAGGGGAGAAAAAAGTTGCAGAATTTAACGTTAAAATTGAAAATTTAAAGCAAGCCATTAAAGAAGTTATTAATGAATTAGCTGACATTGCTGAGCAATCTCTAGCTACGTTTTCCGAATCAGTTAAAGCTTTAGAAAGTGAGGTAAAACAGCTAAAAGGTCAACAAGCTGAAGTCGAAATATTAATTGATCGACAATCGGAGTTAGAGCAAAAAATTGAAGCACAAGAAACGGCGATCGCCGAACTGAAAGAAACCCAGGAAGTGGATCAAATAGCGTTGACTCAAGCCCGTACAAGTTATGAAGAATTAGAAAAACAAATCCCGTCAGGATTAAATACGATAAAGGCTTTGACTAAACGTCAAGGGGAAGTGGATGCCAATATTCAATCATTAACTGAAAGCTATGAATTGGCCCAAAATCAGATCGAATTAGCCCAGAAGCAACAATCTGATTTACAAGGTCAACAGCGGCAACTGACGCAACAATTAACGGAACAAGAACAGTCCCAAACAGAAGCGGATCAAGCCTGGCAACTGGCATTGAAGGCTAGTCCTTTTTCTGACTTGCAAACGTTTCAATCGGCTCAATTATCGGATTCCGAACAAACGGCGATCGCCGAAGCAATCAAAATCTATGAACAGGAACGGAATCAACTGACAGGGGCCGTGCAACAGTTACAAACTCAACTCACTGATAAAATGCCGCCCGATCTCCCAGCTTTGGAGCAACAACTTAACCAGGCTGATGCTAATTTGACTGAGAAAAGTACTCTTTACCATAATTTAGTAAGTCGTTGTCAATCTTTAGAAAACATTCAACAAAAGCTACAAACTGCTCAAAAGGAATTAGCTAAACTCGATGCAGATTACGCTATTTATGGAACCCTGAGTGAGGTGGCGAATGGTCAACGGGGCAGTAAAATTAGTCTCCAACGTTTTGTCCTCGGGGTACTTCTAGAAGATGTACTGATTAAGGCGTCCCACCGCCTACAACGGATGAGCAAGGGGCGTTATTATCTGCAACGACCGGAGGCTAATCAGTCGCTGGATGGTCGGCAAAGTCAGGGTTTGGAAATTTTTGTGCGGGATGAATATACGGGCAAAACGCGATCGGTCAGTACCCTTTCGGGGGGGGAATCGTTTATGGCGGCGCTATCGTTGGCGTTGGGGTTGTCGGATGTGGTGCAGTCCTATGCGGGGGGGATTCAACTGGATACGTTGTTTATTGATGAGGGGTTTGGCAGTTTGGATCAGGAGTCGTTGGATTTGGCGATTCAAACGTTGGTGGATTTACAGCAGAGTGGGTGTATGATAGGAATCGTTTCCCATGTAACTGAACTGAAGGAGTTGATGCCCTATCGTCTAGATGTGATCAGTTCCCGTGGGGGTAGCACGGTTAAAATCCAGGGAGTTTCGAGCTACAGCGAGGACAGGTAGGGACAGTGATGAAGATAAGCTCCTAGCCAATGGCACAGCATTTGAAGTTGAGTTCAGTGATCGCCGTTTTATTCCAAATTCAAACTTTACCAATCTCTTGATTTTCAAGTGAAAAAACAGCCTGCTCGCAAATGTCAGTATAGGGGCAATATTGGCAAGCTTTCACCGATGGCGTTGGCTCAAACTCCTTAGTGGCGATCGCCGTAATCAACTGGTTTGCCTCTTGAGCAATGACCTGTAAATTATCCTGGGAAAAATGAAATAACTGATTATGACGAAGATAGGCAATATAAGCCTGAGATTTATGGGTAGCGGTGGCATAGGCCCACAACTGAAATCGATGCTCCTGGGGATTGACCTCTTGCTCAGTTTTATTATCCAAAACAAAATCTTGACCGACTAGATCCGCAAGGCCATTGAAGCGGATTTTACCCAATTTTAATGATAAAAACCGTTCCCATTGTCCTGACTGAACCGCAGCAAAATTAGGGTGGTTTCGGAATTGTTCAGCGAGGGTGAAAGCTTCTTTAATTTTGTCGGGCGGTAAGCTTAAATCTGGGGCAAAAACCTTAGTAATAACCTTAATATTTTGGGCTAAAATGCGATGGGTCAAAATGCCGATTTCCCGTCCAAACTGCCCAGTCTTAATTGTCTCGCCGGGATGACCTTTGATGTGTTTATAATCAAATTGCTTCGGACAACGGGCATAATCTGCTAGCGCTGTCACAGGTAGCTGTAAGCCCCCAAATACAGGCTGAGTTAACATCTGGGATGGCAGTTCGGGTAGAGGGGGATCTGACGGATTGAGATGGCTTAAACTGTCTGGTTGATAAACAATCTCCTGGGGGCTGAATTCTCCTTGCAAACCCACCTGTAATAATTGCCATAAATTTAATCCTCGATCGCCTTGCCCAGTAGTAAAAATTAGGCGATCGCCAGCCCGAGTTGCAGCTACATAAAGTAAACGTTTCATTTCTTCGAGATCTTGCGCCTGTTGTCGTTGCGCTAGCAGTAAATACAGAGCCGATTTCTGTTGTTCACCGCTTTCATCTTCCTGTTTGAGGGCAACCCCCAACTGGGGATCAAAACGAATGGGGGAATGATCATTTTGGGATTTGCGACTGAGATCAGGAACAATAACCACGGGCCATTCCAAACCCTTGGCCCCATGAATGGTCATTAACGTAATGGCATTACCCGCTTCCAGGGGGGGACGTTTAATTTCCACCTTCTTGTCCACCAGACGTTTGAGGCGACGCACCACAATAAAGGTTTCATTAGATCCCGCCTCCAGCCGCCGCACCGTATCCATGAAGCCTTGCCAATCGGCTAAACGACGCTCAGAGTTAGGCAAATTGGCGATTACTGCGGTGTAACCCGTTAATCGATCAGCTAATTGTAATAACCGACTAGGGGGATCAATTTGGCGATGGTGACGTAATTGTTTTAAAATTTCAACGGTTTGGGCAGTTATTTGATCATTCGATGCTTGTAGTAATTGCCACCAGTTTTGATCATCGGGAGCAGCTTGACGAAGGGTTAATAAATGGCGATCGCTCCAGGCAAAAAAGGGACTCCTCAGTACGGCAACTAGGGCAATATCATCCCGCGCATCGGCTAAAAATCGTAATAAAGCCATCCCATCTTTGGCTTCACGGGTATCGAGTAAATTACCGCCCCCCGCCTGTAAAACTGGAATTTGTAAATTGCCGATCGCCTGCCCATAAAGTTCCAGCGGTTCCCAAGTGCGAGCCAGAATGGCAATATCTCGTGGCTCCATGGGGCGATGTTCCCGCGCTTTTTTATCCCAAACTGGGCGTTTCTCCTGCAACATTTGCTGAACCAAATGGGCAATGTGTTGGGCTTCTCCTTGGCGCAGTTGCTCAACAGTGGGTTTCGTTAAACTGTCGGGATCGGGAATAATAACAAAACTTTCCACATGGGGGGCTGGATGGGGCGGTTCCCGGCGCACCGCGTAGCGGATCCCTGCGGGATCGCCATCCAGATCTTGATGTAAGCCCGCTAAGATGGGCGCAAAGATTTGGTTAATGTTGTCGATTAACGGGGCATGGGTGCGAAAACTGGTGCTGAGGGGAATGGTATTATTGAGGCGATCGCGCCATTGTTGAAAGACTTGAATATCTGCCCGCCGAAACCCATAAATCGACTGTTTTTCATCCCCCACCAAGGTTAAGTTTTTGCCCTCGGTTAAGGCTTCCAACAGTTTGCCTTGGGTGGGATTTGTATCTTGGAATTCATCAATTAAAAAAGCCTGCCAACGGTGCTGGTAATAATCTCGAACCTTGGGATCTGCTAAAGCTCTGAGGGCATAGATTTCCAAATCATTAAAATCTAAAAGACGCTGATGAATTTTGGAATGACGGATAAAATCTTGCACAAAAATAAAAGCTTTGCGGAGGTCGGGAAGCATGGCTTCTATCTGCTCATCTAACTCGCTCCATTGCAAGGTGACGAGATCACAATTGGGAAAATCTTTCGTGAAATCTCGCCAGTCAATTAAGGCTCGCCTAACCGTTTTTAACGTCTCTTCATCTGCCCAATTTTTCTTACTGCCAATGTTACCGACCTTAAACTTCAGCCATGCTTGAAATGCCGCTTGAAAATTTTCATTTTGAATATCTTCTTGATAGCTTTCAATTGCTTCAATTAACGTTAACGCCTCTTGTCTAGCCGTTTCTAATTTATCCCCTGCACTCCCTTGATTTTGACTGATAATTTCATGGGCTTCTTGCCAAAAGGGATCATTCAGTAAAGTTTCAACAACCGCTTCTTGAGCCTTTTGAAGAATGGGCCACCAATCCCCTCGATCACGTTGCAATGCGTCCTCGGCACTGAGGGGATCTTGTAAAAAGACCTCCATCGCCGCTTTCATCAAGGAATAGGGAATTTGAGCGTAAAGCTGATTGGGTAATTGATCCAAGGCGATCGCCATCTGTTCCCCTTGCCATAACTGCCCTTCCCATTCATCCAGGGGGATAAAATCCGCTGGTACTCCCGCCGCTTCGGGGTGTTCTCGACAGATCCGGGCCGCGAGGGAATGAAACGTACAAATGGGAGCCGCTTCTAATTCTGCCAACCAATCAAAACGGTCTGGGGCTTCCCGCTGCACTGTTTGGCGAATCCGAGACCGTAGCTCCGTGGCCGCCTTGTCAGTGAAGGTCATGGCGACGATTTGCAATGGCGATCGGCTTTGTGTCCGTAGATGGAATAAGTACCGACTCGCCAGCATATAGGTTTTGCCCGTACCGGCCCCGGCGGTAATAGCAACGCTGGTTGCTGAGGTGGCAGCTTGTTTCTGTTGCGATATTAAAGCCATTTCATTAATCCCTTAATTGCCACATTTTAGGTTAGTTATGGCTGTTCAAAGTATGGGATAGGGGCTAGGAGAGGGCTTATCCAGCGTCCTCTTAGGAAGAGCAATGCTAGAATTGGCCTCTATTGTCCAGTTGAGGAATAACTTACAATGTCTATTTCCCTGACCATTCCCGTTGATGCTAAAACAGCAGATACTTTCGCAAGTTTATCAGTTCAGGAAAAGGAAAAGTTAACATTCTTGCTTAGTCTTCAGATAAAGAACTCGTTAAATTCTGATATTTCACTATTAGAGATTATGGATAACATCAGCCAGGAAGCCGAAGAAAAAGGATTAACCCCTGCAATTTTAGAGTCGCTGTTAGACGATGAGTAGGCGTTATGTTTTTGACACCAATGTTTTAGTCAGTGCGGTTCTTTCGGCTCACTCAGTTCCTAGGCAAGCCTTTAATTCGGCTTTTACTACAGGAACAATTTTGATGTCCTATTCCATTGTCAATGAATTAAACGAAGTGTTAAGTCGTCCTAAGTTTAGGCGCTACTTGTCTGCTGAGAAAAGAGATATTTTTTTGTGGTCTTTATTTCGTAAGGCAAGGTTTATTGATGTGATTAAGGAGAAAATAGATATCTGTCGAGATGCTAAGGATAATCAATTTTTAGAATTGGCCGTCAATGGTGAAGCCGATTTTATTATTAGCGGTGATGACGATCTGTTGGTACTTAATCCATTTCGTAATATCCTAATTGTAACGCCAAGAATATTTTTAGACCGCTTCAGTTAAACCCCCTTCCTTTGTAGGCGATCGCCCTGACGACAAACCAATTCATTAGAGCAGTATCGGCAAGCCTCCCGGTCTCGATCTGGGGCAACGGGGTAAACTCCAGTCTGAAAATGTTGCTTGAATCCTGCCAGAATTTCCCTGAGTTCTGTTGCGGAAATAACCTGTTTGGGAGAAATATCTTTAGCTTTACTGAGGGAGTAATACAGCGTTTTTGCCACCGGCTCTCCTGGATATAACGCGGCTCCCCCTACGGCTTTGTAAAGTGGTAACTGTAAATCAATTTTGGCTTTGTCTTCCTGATCTTTGATGCCTTTGGGAATTGTCCCCCCAGATTTGTAATCAATCAAAACCAGACCTTCCTCGCAGCGATCGATCCGGTCGATATAGCCTTTAATTTTCAAATCTTCAATTTCCCCTTTAAATTCTTGCTCTAGGGCTAATATATCCACTGGCTCAGGCAAAAAGTCCGGTTGTAACATTGCCCGTTTAAGAATCTTAATTAATTCCTGACGTTGATACTGCCAAGCGCGAAATTGCATCACATCAATCTTGTTTTCGTCAGCAATATGTTTTTCTGCCTGCTGAAACCATTCCCTGAGCTTGTCATCATCAGCTAAATTAATCGTCGAATCGTTTCGATAATCCGTAAGGGCAATTTCAAGTACTTTGTGATAAAGCGATCCTTTCAAAGCCGGATCAAGCTCTGAATCTACTTCTTCGATTTCCCCTAGTTTGAGTAATTTATTGGCAAACCATTTAAAGGGACATTGCCCCAATTGGGTTAATTGGGAAGCGCTAAACCAATGATCTTCATAATCAAAGGGCATCCCCACCACGCCATCGTATTCATTCGGGGGTTCACTGCTTTCTCGCTGTTGTTCAACCTGCCAAGCATGAATGGCTTTGGTTAAAACGTCATCTGTCCCAAGCGGATCTCCGGGAGATCGCCGGAGGTAAACCTGTCGAGCCATTTCAGGACTGGGAATAATTGGCAAGGAGGTTGGCTCAGGGTTAAGACCCAAGCGTTGAAAATAGGAAGATGGCTCAGATTGTTCGTAGGAACCATGGCGGGGAAAGGTTTTAGCGTAGGAAAAAATAAAAGCTGTTTTGGGGGTTTGGAGTAGGGTATAAAAATCAAAGGTTTCTTTCTGGGCAGATTCCAAAGCGCTGGTTAAATGAATCCCCTGGCTCGCCAACTGCTGACGTTCATAAAAATCCAAAACTGAATCATTAACAATCGGTTTAGGCAAATTACCTTCCCTGCCATTAAGCACAAACACATAGTCATACTGTGCCCCGACAATGGAACGGGGATTATGGAGTTCAATGCCTTCCCGTCCTGGCCCCGCAACGGTCTGCAACAAGTTCAAATGGGTGAGCATTTCTTCCCGAAATTGTCCCCAGGGAATGATCTCCGTTCCCAGTTCTGGCAATTCCTGTAACCCATCAGTCCAGTTTTTATAAGCCAAACTTTCCTTGGCCCAACGCCTTGCCTGTTGTCGAACTTGAAACAGATCGAAGATAGCTTGGAAATAGGTTAACCAGTCCTGGCGAGAGGCTTCTGTTGGTAACTGCATCGGAGCAATATCCGTGCCATGCTCAGCCACAATGAGCGATCGCCAAGTGTCAAAATTATTGGGTCGAGATTGCTGGAATTGGGCCCATAGATTTTTCCCCAGGACGCGACTGAGGGGATGCTGAAAAAAGCGGGCAGTTAGCTCAAAGAGCCAGTGCTGATCCAAAACCTCTAACAATAATTGCAGCCAAGCCCCGACTCGGGTTTCCGCAATGGGAATGGTGTAGGGTAATCGCAACGCAATGCCATATTCCCAAGCAATGTCCATCAGGCGATCGCCCCATTCCGTATCATTGGCCGCCACAATCACCATGTCGCGGCTGAATATCCCTTGGTGGAGCAACTGCTTAACTTGGGCTAAAATCCCCCGTGCTTCGGCGTCTTGATTGGCGTAAACCTGAGCTGTAATCTGGGATTTTTCTGCTGGTTTTACGGTAATGGCAGAGGCACTTAAAAAGGCCTGAGAAAGTAATCTAGACGGTGGGGCGACGGTTGTTTTGTGGTTTAAATACCTTTCTGTCCAGCCATTGTCTTTCAAGCGCTGTCTTAACGTGTTCTGGGGAGTAAAAAGCGGTGATTCCCCAGCTAATAAATAAAAAACACTATTTTTGTTGGCAATTGTCTCAATAAAAGCGACCTCATCGGGACAGGGGTTAAAGTATCCATAGATCACCAAAGAAAGTGGCTGAGCTTGTTGTTTAATCGCTTGCCAAAAGAGTTCCCCTTGATCAATCCAACCGTTACTGTGTAAAAGTTTCCGATAAGCCTGGGCAACGGTAAATACGTCTTGCGAGCGCTTAGAACTTTCTGACCCTAAGCACAAATCAGGTTGACTCCGCAAAATCGCTTCAATCGTGGGTTGCCATGTTCTGGCCATTCCCTCAGGATCTTTAGAGTTTAGGGTCTGTCGTAGCGCTGCCGTCAAATAATAGTGAACGACCAAGGGTGGCGCAATTTTAATCGGTTTAATTTTGAGAATATCTTGGGCCAACTGCTGTAGGGAAAACGCTGAAACCCCTAGCGTCTGGGCAGCGTTCCGGTTAGGAGTAATGATTTGCCAGTCGCTATCGTCGCTTAGATCCTGGCTTAATTCCCAGGCGGCATCAAGGAGCGGTTCAATGGAAGAACTGACATAAAGGGTCGGCATGGGTCCAAAAATGATGAATGAGTCGAATATCTCAGATTTATATACAAGCTTGGCGGTCAAAAACTGGCGATCGCCATCTCACTCAACATTGTATTATTCAAGCGGGGAAACCTCTCTCGACTAGGGTACACTGGGGGCAATTTACGTGCCATCCTTAACCGTCAATCATCACCGTGGTTCATTCCGACACTGTTTTAAAAACCCCGCTTCACCCGTTGATTTGCCAACAGACGACTAAATTAACGGCGTTTGCAGGCTGGGAAATGCCGGTGCAATTCACTGGCCTTAAACAAGAGCATCAGGCAGTGCGGCAAGGGGTGGGAATGTTTGATATTTCCCACATGGGCAAGTTTGTTTTAACTGGACAGGGGATTTTAACCGCCCTACAAACCCTTGTGCCCACGGATTTACGGCGACTCAGCCCCGGCAAAGCCCAATATACCGTGTTGTTGAATGACCAAGCCGGGATTATCGACGACATTATCATTTACGACCAAGGGCAAACCCCGGACTGTCAGGAACGGATGACATTGATTGTCAACGCAGCCACCACCGAAAAAGATCGGGATTGGCTCCTGGCCCATTTACCCAAAACCGTTACCCTCACTGACTTATCTGGCGATCGGGTATTAATTGCCCTCCAAGGCCCCCAGGCGATCGCCGTTTTGCAACCCTTGGTGGATCAGGATTTGGCCCCACTGCCCGCCTTTGCCCACCTGGAAGCCACCCTGCTAGGGGAAACGGTCTTCATTGCCCGCACGGGTTACACCGGAGAAGATGGCGTTGAAATCATGCTTTCCCCAACGGCGGGTCAACAACTCTGGCAACGGTTGGGGGATCAAGGCGTTGTGCCCTGTGGGTTGGGAGCGCGGGATACTCTGCGACTGGAAGCGGCTATGGGCTTGTACGGACAAGATATGAATGCTCACACCACGCCCCTGGAAGCGGGGTTGGGATGGTTGGTGCATCTGGATAAACCAGAGGATTTCGTTGGACGTTCGATTCTGGAGCAGCAAAAAGTGGATGGCGTCAAAAAACGCCTAGTGGGGATTGAAATGCAGGGCAAACAAATTGCTCGCCATGATTATCCGATTGTTCACAATCAGGAAACCGTGGGGATAA
>JAYKHU010000033.1:0-21764 GCA_035285105.1 Synechocystis sp. | reverse complement strand
TTCGACAGTCTCATCGTTAACCAATGCTGCGCCCTTAGTGATGCAGCGTCGTTCTAGTTTAAAATTAGTGTCTCAACGAGATTATGGTCCATTTGCCTGAACCAGTGGGGAGTCTCCAATTCGCTGCAACCTTATCTTGGGGTGTTTTCGCCTAGCTGGTCCCTATGAAACCGATATCTGCATTAAGCCAAGCAGTGATGTCACGCTTCGGTAGAAATAACCACCCCTCGGCCCCGACGGTTAAACCGCTGAAGCCCGGTCACCCTGGGGCGGATGATACCCTGTGGCAAAAACTCCATCGCTCGAAGCTGATTCGGGTTGCCCATCCCCCGGTGATGTTGGGGGTCACAGTGATCGCCCTGACGGGCATTGTTGGGTATCGCTTTTACAACCAACCCCAATTAAGTGTGGGAACCCGATCGCCTAGTACCATCTCTGCACCGATGGATGGGGAATTTCTGGATGAAAAAACCACTGAAGAAAAGCGAAAAGAAATCAGAACGGGCACCGTTCCCCGACTGCAACGGGATCCAGAATTAACCGCCCAACTCCGGCAAGCTGGGCAGGACTATCTCAATCAAATCAACCTATTACGGGAATTAACGTCCCCCTTTCCTTTTTTAAGTACTAAAGACTTTAGTCTTGAGGTTCAACAACAACTCCGTCTTTTGTCTGACTCAGACTGGCAACAGTTGCAACGACAACTGACTCAACCGTCTCCTCCCCGGGTGGTTTCCCCCCAACTGGTTAAAATTCAACAGATTTTTGCCCCCAAAATTGCCAACGCCACCTCCCCGGATCAAGTCCAAGCATGGTTCCAAAGCATTGAAAAAGCTCGCCAACGGTATCAAAGTGTTGTCGAGGAATTGCCCATGATGGCCCCCGATAACTTGTCCACCGATACTGTTATTGCCGCCCTCCAACTCGATAGTTCCACCTGGCAAACCACCCAGACCACGATATTAAAAACCTATGATCGTATTTTGACCCAGGGACTTCCAGCGGGCATCAGTCAACCCCTGCTGAATGAAACCATTCAGTTGCATTTAAAAGGGGCGTTACCGCCAGAGGCTAAACCGATCGCCCAGAAAATTTTGATGAATTTATTAGGCGATCGCCATAATTTAACCATTGATAAAGAGGCCACCAAACGCATGGCCGAGCAGGCTGCGTCCGCCCTGGAAACCATCAAAGTCTCCGTGCAAAAAGGGGATGTGATTGTCCAAGCGGGGGAGACCATTAATCAGCAACAGTTCGTTCTGTTAGATGGGTTTGGGCTGAGTCAGCGGCAGATCAATTGGGAAGGTTTATTGCGGACTGCGGGGTTGGTGTCCGGGGCCCTCGTTATTTTTTGCGCCATTAGCCGCCGGGTTCACCGTCCCCTCCGACGCCGGGATCACATCCTACTCTGCCTGTTGAGTATTAGCGCACCAGCCCTATCCCTACTGGATCCCTACTACGCCAACTTACCTGCCATTGGTGTGTTAACCAGTAGTTTCTATGGCCCCACTCTGGCGGTTACCCAGGTGTTACTGGTGGGGGGCTTATCGGCCTTTGCCGTAGAAACCGTTACCTGGGAATATTTTCTGGCCGGTTTATCGGCGGCACTCCTAGCGGGGGTCATGGCCGGGCGGTTACGCTCTCGAGATGATCTAGCGGTGTTAGGGGGAGGGATCGGCCTCATGCAAGGGGGCGTTTACTTTGCTGGTTATTTAATTTTGAGTGCCTCCGCCACCACAATTTGGTACGCCGTATTACCCGGGGCGATCGTGTATGGATTGTTGGGATTAGCCTGGGCCGTGGTGGCGATCGGGGTATCCCCTTACCTGGAACGGATCTTTGACGTGGTAACGCCGATTCGCTTGGTGGAATTGAGTAACCCCAACTGTCCGTTATTACAACGCCTAGCTAAGGAAGCCCCAGGCACCTTTCAACACACCCTCTTTGTCGCCTGTTTAGCGGAATCAGCGGCCCGGGAATTGCGCTGTAATGTGGAATTGGTGAGAACTGGAACTCTCTATCACGACATTGGTAAAATGCATGATCCGTTAGGGTTCATTGAAAACCAAATGGGGGGTCCCAATAAGCATGATCAGATTGCCGACCCCTACGTCAGTGTGGACATTATCAAAAAACATGTTTCCGAAGGCTTGGTCATGGCCCGCCGCTATAATTTGCCCCAGGTGGTGCGGGACTTCATCCCTGAGCATCAAGGACAAATGCTAATTTCCTACTTCTATCTCCAAGCCAAAGAGGCGGCGGAAGCGGCCGGACTGCAGCCCATTGATGAGGCTGAGTTTCGCTATGCTGGCCCCATTCCCCAATCGCGGGAGACAGGGATTGTGATGTTGGCGGATAGTTCGGAAGCGGCGCTACGCTCCCTGAAGGATACTAACCCAGAGGTGGCCATGGGGATGATTAACCGAATTTTCAAAGCCCGCTGGCGGGATAATCAACTCAAGGACAGCGGCTTGAAATATGAAGAGTTGCCCATTATTGCTGAGGTGTTTGTGCGGGTTTGGCAACAGTTTCACCATCAACGCATTGCCTATCCCAAAGCGGCGTTAGATCCCCTCCCCTCTCCCTGTCCCAGACCCCAACCAGCGACGGAATCGTGAAATTTATCGGTATTGATTTAGGCTGGAGATCGGGGGAAAGTGGGCTATGTTGCTTACAAGCCGACGGCGATCGCCTAGAGTTGCTGGCGGTAAACCGGCGCTTGAGTTTAGAGGACATTTTTCTGTGGCTAGATCACTGGGTTGCCCCTGACCAGGGGGCCATGGTGGCAGTGGATGCCCCCACGTTAATTCCCAATCAAACGGGAACCCGTTTACCCGATCGCCTGACCCATCAATATTTTGGCAAATACGACGCGGGGTGTTATCCGGCCAACTTAGGGAGACCCTTTGCTGAAAGAACGATCGCCGTGGGCTTAGAACTGGAAGCCCGGGGCTTTGACCATGCACCCACCATTGCTCCCCAAGTGCCGGGACGGTATCAAATCGAAGTGTTTCCCCATCCGGCGATGGTTCATCTTTTTCGCCTGGAACGAATTATTAAATACAAAAAAGGAACCTTAGCGCACAAAAAAATGGCGTTAGCCTATCTGCAAACCTGCCTGCGAACCCACCTCTCCCGATTAACGCCCACCCTGGATATTACCCATCCCTTGATTCAATGCCTCTGGCGATCGCCGTTAGACCTCAAGGGCAAGGATCTCAAAGCGTTGGAAGATCAACTGGATAGTTTGATGTGCGCCTACATTGGGGCTTACTGGTGGTATTGGGGGGAGGAACGGAATCAGGTGTTGGGCGATCGGCGATCGGGTTACATTGTTGTTCCCCATGCCAGACCCTGACCCTCCCCCCTGTTACCCTTCTTAATCTTGTGTTACAATTCGTTACATAAAGTTTTTAGGAGAACGCCCATGACTACCCGCGGCTTCAGATTAGATCAAGATAATCGCCTCAACAACTTTGCCATTGAGCCGGAAGTCTATGTTGATGAGTCCGTCCAAGCTGGTTGGACAAAGTATGCAGAAACCATGAATGGTCGCTTTGCGATGATCGGCTTCGTTTCCCTACTGATTATGGAAGTTGTCACAGGGCATGGTTTGATTGGTTGGTTGACCAACCTCTAAGGGTTTTCCGCACTCCCTCGACACGTATACAATAAATTTGAATTAATATTGCGTTTCCCCCGGCGATCGCCCCTTGAGTTTCATAGGCGATCGCTGTTTGTGTTTGGGTAAAGTAATGGGAACAAAAATCGTTAAAATTTTAAGCAAAAGTTATTGCGGAGATTGATCAAATGGACATTGTACGCATCATTTGTGCCATCGTTGTGCCCCCCTTGGGCGTTTTTCTTCAGGTCGGCTTGGGCAAGGACTTCTGGATTAACCTATTGTTGACCATCTTTGGGTTTTATATACTAGGACTTGTCCATGCCATTTGGGTGATTGCCCGGAAATCCTAACCCTGACCATTAGCTTGTCTTTGGCAGTAGCCGCCAAAGTTGCCATAACCCCTGGAGTTTTAACCAACGACCCATGAGGAAAACATAGCGCTGTTTTAACTGTTTGGTGGTGTCAGCAGCCGTCAATAGGTTATCGGGGGCCTGGGAAAAAATTGCCTGGACGCACCGTTCCCAGCGATCTAAGCGCCGCGTGAGTCCCTGGAGTTGCCGATAATAAAAATACAGCCTAACCGCCAGCAGCAGGTTAAATACCGCTAAGCTGAGATTAAAGCAGATGACGAAAAGAAGCATTCAATGTTACGATAGGTGGCTACCTTGGGGAATTAGCTCAGTTGGTAGAGCGCTGCGATCGCACCGCAGAGGTCAGGGATTCGAGTTCCCTATTCTCCATTCAGTTGGGACTAATCACAAAACAGTTACGCCCTTGGGCTTTAGCTTGATATAAACATTGATCCGCCTGGGCAATCAAGGTTTGCCATCGGCTACCCGGTTTTGGGATCACACTGGCACTGCCAATACTGAGGGTTAAATAGTCGGCGATCGCCGACTGAGCATGGGGAATGGCCAGGGTTTCGATGTCTGTTTGAATCCGTTGTACGAGGTAATGGGCCCCATTTCTATCAGTGTTAGGGAGAACCAGCATAAATTCTTCGCCCCCATAGCGGGCCACTAAATCCTTGGGACGATTCACCACATCCGCTAAGACTTTTGCCACCCGTTGTAAACACAAGTCCCCTGCCTGATGGCCATAGAAGTCGTTGTAATACTTGAAATAATCCACATCGCAGAGCACCACCGTAAAAGGGTACTTTTCCCGGAGGGCAAACTGCCATTCCGCTGCCAAAAATAAATCCAACTGCCGACGGTTGGCTAACTGGGTGAGTTCATCGATTTGGGAAAGCTTCTCTAATAATTGATTCGCTGACTCCAGTTGATGTTGTAAGCGACTTTGGTACAGTAAACGCTTTACCCGTTGCCGCAACACGGCCCAATGAATGGGTTTGGTTACATAATCAATCGCCCCGGCCTCAAAGGCCCGATCCACAGAAGTTTGATCATCCAGGCCCGTAATCATTAACACCAGGGGGGGGTTATCCGCTTGGTGCTCCATCAACAGTTGACAACAGGCAAACCCATCCAGCTCCGGCATAATAGCATCGAGTAAAACCAATTCTGGCTGGGTTTCTTCAAACTGAGTCAGGGCATCTTGGCCATTTTGGGCAAGCATCACCCGATGCCCTTCTTTTTGCAGATACAGTTGCAATTGCATGCGCATAAATGGGTCATCATCCACAACCAAAATCGTTGCCGCTTGGGTATCTGGAGGTTTAGTCAGACTGGAGAGGGGCATGGGCAAGGGATGAGAGGGCTGTTATCACGTCCGCAAAGAGGGAACGACAAGTTATGGTTAACGCTACTGCATTTTGTTCTAGCCTATCTGATTCTACTTCACTTTCTAGGTGCTTTAAAAAGGCAACAAACTGGCTGGCACCGATGGACGCACTACTGGACTTGAGGGAATGGGCCGCCCGTTTGACTTGGTCGGCATTTTGCGTTTCGAGTCCTTCCAGCATCTGCTCCACTAAGGACTGGCTTTCAGTACGGAAACAATCCAGCATTTCGGCAAAGAGTTGGGGGTTTTGATCACAGAGGGTATCCCGTAAAAAGGCGATCGCCGTCGGATCTAGGCAGGGGTCAGCCACGGTGGCGGGGGTTGGGGTCGATGGGGGAAGGGCAGACGGGCGAGGTGCTAAGGGCAATGTTTGGTGGAGGAGATCCCGCAGTTCTTGAATCACAATCGGTTTACTCAAATAATCGTCCATCCCGGCATCGAAACAGGCCTGGCGATCGCCGGCCATGGCATTGGCGGTCATGGCCACAATTTTGGGCTGCTGATCCTTGAGCAGGGTTTGACGAATGTGACGACAGGCATCTAAACCATCCATGATCGGCATTTGGATGTCCATCAAGATCAAGTCAAAGGTTTGACGCTCTAACAGTGTCAGCACTTCCTGCCCATTGGCAGCGGTGGCAACGGAGTAGCCCAGATTATTCAAAATTTGACGGGCCACCTTTTGATTGACCAAATTATCCTCCGCTAACAGAATTTTTAACGGTGGTTGTAGGTTGGTTGAACTATCTACGACGGCGCTGGTCTCTGGGTCGATAAAGTCGGGTAAATCCGCCGGGTCAAATTCAACGCACGGCATGGCCCCTGACCCATTATCAACCAAGGCGGGGAGGTCAGGGAGGGCCGTGGTGAGAATGCTGAACTGAAAGGTCGATCCCACCCCCACTTCGCTCTCCACCGTTAAGGTTCCGCCCATCAGGGCCGTTAACCGTTGGCTGATCACTAACCCCAACCCCGTGCCACCATACTGTCGCGTTGTCGAAGAATCCACCTGACTAAAGGCTTTAAATAATCGATCCAGGCGATCGCCCGGAATACCAATGCCCGTATCCCGAATGCTGAAGAGAATTTGATGGCTAGGATTGACGGCCTCTGGAGACTCAGGCTCAGGCTTAGGGGAAGAGACCGGTGTCGCCGTTACGGTGACCTCAATTTCCCCTTGATGGGTGAATTTGACGGCATTGCCGATTAAATTGGTTAAAATCTGTCGTAGTCGCACCGGGTCGGCACAAATTCGCCGGGGGGTTTGGGGATCCAGCCCATAGGCAAGGGCCAGGGATTTTTTCTGGACGACTGGGGTAAATAAATCCAGCACGCCGGTGAGCAAAGCACTGAGATCAAGGGGTTGATTGTCTAAGACTAACTTTTCCGCTTCTATTTTCGAAAAATCGAGAATGTCATTAATAATCGTGAGTAACGATTCGCCGCTTTGACGGATGGTTTGGATATAGCTCTGTTGGGTGGGGTCCAACGTTGTCATGCCCAATAGTTCCGTCATGCCGATGACACCGTTCATGGGGGTACGAATTTCGTGGCTCATCATGGCTAGAAATTCGCTTTTGGCCCGATTCGCAGCTTCGGCGGCCCATTTGGCTTTTTCCAATTCCTGATTCTGTTGGCTGACTTCCCGCCGACGTTCCCGTTCCCGTTGCAACAAAGAGGCGTGTACGAGGGCAATGCCCATTTGTTCGGCGATCGCCTCTAGGAGTTCAATTTCGTCTAAAGACCACTGCCGATGGCGATCGCATTGATGCAGGGCAATAATCCCATTAGGCTCCCCATGGTAAGACGTTCTCACGGCTAAGAGGGACTTAATCTGTAACGTTTGACAAAAATCTTGAATGCTTGCCAAGCGGGGATCATCCCCCACGTCATACACCGCTAGGGCTTTATCGGAGGAGAGAATGCGCTGATCATAGGCTTGGCCGACGGGAATTTCCACCCCCAACAATGACGCATAATCGACCTGAAGATATTCCGCCACCACCGGAATCTGTAGGGTGGGTTCCAGGATGTAAGTGTGGATTAAACAGCGGCTGGCCCCAAACACTTTCCCCAACTGTTGGGCAGCGGTCTGGAAAATCAGGGCGGATTGTAAACTCCGGCGAATTTCCTGGGTAATTTTGCGCATTAACAAAATTTGCTCCAGTTTCTGACGGAATCGGGCTTCACTTTCCCGCAGCCCCGCTTCTGCTTTTTTGCTGCGGGTAATCTCAAACCGAATGGCTAAGTATTGATAGGGTTGTCCTGTTTTATCCAAGAACGGCACAATGGTGCTGTCCATCCAGTAAATTTCCCCATTCTTCTTGCGATTTTGAATTTCTCCCTTCCACACCCGTCCTGCGGCGATCGTTTGCCAGAGGTCTTGGAAAAACGCCGGGGGATGGTAATCCGATTTCACTAAACGGTGGGTCTGTCCAATCACCTCCTCACGGCTAAACCCAGAAATTTCCGAAAATTTATCGTTGGTGTAGGTAATAATCCCTTTGGCATCGGTAATGGCAACGATCGCCGCCTCGTCTAGGGCCGCTTTTTGATTGGCTAATTCGGTCAATATTGCTTGTAGATGGGCTTCTGACTGCTGTTGTTGACTTAAGGCAGTACTTAATTCCCGCCCATGACGCCAGGCCCGCTGGGCATAAAATAGGGCGATCGCCGCTGTCCAGGCCATCACCAGTCCACTCCACAGCACCCAACTGGTCCAAAAGGATTGAGCATCATTGACTAAATTGGGATTGGCCACCAATTCCAAGTCCCATTGAGGACTCATGGTGGTCACGGCGGTTAATTCCCCAAACCAATCCAAACGCTGCTTCACCGCCAACGTGTCCGACCAACTCCCCGGTACACTGTCGTAGATTAATTGATGCCCCTCGGAAATCCGTAGGCCAAACGCTTGCTGGGACTGATTTACTGTTGTCTGATCTAGGGCCGGGAGGGTGGCATGGATAAAGCGCTCAATCTGGAACACCCCCACAATGAAGCCATCAAAACGATCGCCAGGGAATAACGGCACGTACATTAGCAATCCCTTACCGCCTTGAACTAAATCCACCACCTGGCTCATCACCATGGTGCGTTCCTGTTGGGCTACCTGGAGGGCTTGGATGCGGGATAGGCCTCGATTCAAAAATTGTTTGGCCGCTTCGTTGCCCGTCACAGGTTCTAGCCAACGCACCACATAATCTTGATCCACCCACTCGATCGCCTGATAGCCCGGAAAGTTTTGCACATAGGCTTGGGCCTCCAGGGACCATTCCTGTTGATTGAGTCTGCCTGGCGATCGATTCCAGCGTTGCCCCATCTGGGCCAAAATGTGGGAATGGAAATTGAGTTGACTCTGGAGTTGGGATTGAATGGTTCCTAATTCCGTCTTAAGGGCATCTTGGTGATGGCGGATCGTTTCTAACCGCAGGAAATGCCAGGTATTGACCGTCAGCACCGACAATCCCAGCCCCGCAATCAATGGCCATAAGGGGGACAAGATAAACTGACGCAATAACTGTTTCATACCAAAGCGAATCCGTGGGAACCACTCTTTCTACTTTCACATATTCCCCTCTGCTATTGACGTTATTTTTCCAGTCCCCTGACCTGGTGCTAGGTGAACATTTCCGCAATCAGTCCCTGATACATCGCCGTCACCACCGGGCGCTTGACCTTTAAGGTTTGGGTCATCGTACCGTTCTCCTGGGAAAACGGCTCTGCCAAGAAGCGAAAATCCTTAACTTGGTCATCGGCGCGATAACCCGGGCGATTCTTAACTTCCCGCTGCAACTCACTGCGGAATAAACTCACCACCTCTGGACGATACAAATCACTCTCCAGGAGTTCGGTGAGGGCCGTCCCCAGTTCCGGCAACGTCAGGGTTACTCCTTGGACGCTGCCCCATTGTTCCAGGGCATCGAAGTTGGGCACAATCAACGCCCCCAGGGATTTCTGATCTTGCCCCACCAACATAATTTGATCGATGTAGGCACTCCGCAGACAGGCATCCTCAATGGGTTGGGGTTCAATATTTTCGCCGTTACTGAGCACAATGGTGTCCTTGGCCCGTCCCGTAATAATCAGATCATTTTGCGGTGTTACCCAGCCCAAGTCACCGCTATCAAACCAGCCCTCGGCATCTAACACCTTGGCGGTGGCTTCCGGTTTGTTGTAATACCCTTGCATGACCTGGGGACCACGAATTAACACTAATCCCTGGGTTTCTGGGGGGACTGGTTGACGGGTTTCCGGATCCACAATGCGGATTTCCGTGTCAGGAATGGGTTGCCCAGAAGAATAGCGCAGGTTATGCCGGTGGGTGCGAGCGTTGCTGACAGGGGAGGTTTCTGTTAAGCCATAGCCGACTAACACAGGAATATTGACAATTTCATAAAAATCATCCAAGTGTCGCGCCAGGGATCCCCCGCCACTAATCAACGTTTGGAAACGTCCCCCCGCCGCGCTGCGGACTTTGTGGTAGATCAATTTATCCCCCAAAAGATGCAAGGGAGAGAGGGCGAGGGCCTGGACCTTGGCAAAAAATCGTTCAGCCCCGGCGGCATGGAGGTGGTTCAAGCTGCGATTATCGGCAATGCGTTTAGCCAAAATATATTTCTGGGAAATACCAAAAAAGAAATTAATCAGTTTTTGTTGATTGGCGCTTTGCTCTCGAAAGGTTTTTTGGATGCCTTCATAGAGGGATTCCCACAAACGGGGCACTCCTACCATGTGGTGGGGCTTAATATGCTTTAAATCGGTTTTAAAATGGCGAATACTGGTGTAAGTCAACGTGCAGCCCCTAGAGAGCAGGAAATATTCAGCGCTACGTTCAAAGGAATGCCAGGAAGGTAAAATACTCAACACCTGATCATTGGGGTGGGGGGTAATTACTGCGTCTAGGTTTCTGACTTGGTGCAGCAAATTGCCGTGGCTCAACATCACCCCCTTGGGTTTGCCCGTGGTGCCTGAGGTGTAAATCAACGTGGCGAGGTCAGCTTCCGTTTTATGGACAGGGTTAAGAGCGCTATTTTCCCCCAGTTCTAATAACTGCTTAACATTCAGTTGCTTGATGGGATTCTCGGGATTGGGGTCTTCGTCGGACAGAAGAATAATAAAATTGAGGGGAAATTCTTCCGGGGCGATCGCCAATTTTTTGAGGGTCTGCTGATTTTCAACAATTAAGGCCCGGCTACCGCTATCTTGCAAAATGTAGAGCAGTTCTTGGCGCTCTGCCAGGGCAGATCGCACCGCATTGACTGCCCCCGCTAACATACTGCCTTGATCGGCCAGGAACCAGCGGGGACTATTATCGGCAAAAATAGCAATACAGTGATCAGGGGTAACCCCTAGGTGTTGGAGTCCCGCAGCAAAGGCCTGGAGTTGTTGGTATAACGACTGATAGGTCCAGGCGACGGTGGGCTTATTGTGGGGATCATTAAGGGCAACAATATCTGGAAAATGCTTTGCGGCGATCGCCCAAACGTCCGGGAGGGATTGAATTGCCGCATACTCATGGGAGACAACCATAGTGAATTTAACCGCCTTAGTGAATGTGAATGGGGGGACTCCGTCGCAACGGCCAAAAGCCAATAAACAATGATTTTAGTCGCTGATTTACGACCCGTTTTGATTGCATGTTGACAGTTTATACCCAGTCCGCCGCTGCCCACCTGTGGCTTGACCGTTATCGCCATCGCTGTCCGGTGTTTAGTTGTGTGTTGGGATTTACGGCAACGGGATTAATTCCCGGCATTTCCGCAGCGGGCAAAACCCCCGCAGACCGACGTTACACGGCGATCGCCGATGCGGAATTTTTACTCACCGGCAAGGTGGTGGGGGCACGCTATCCGTTACCCCCTTTAACCGAAGGAGTGTCGCCAGTTTTCATCACCCGGGCTGTCATCGATTCGTTAAAGCTTCCCACCTATTTATTCAATGCGGGGCTACCCACTCCCCCGGTGGTGACGGCGGTGGATTTAAGAGGACAAGCCGCTAACTGTGTGTCCACAGGTCAGGCGCTCCCCCTCACGGTGGTTAAACAGTTATTTGATCAGGGCTTAACCTGGGGCGCTAACCTCGCTCATCAATATCCGGACACGTATTTAATCATCAGTGAATGTGTGGTGGGGGGAACGACGACGGCGTTAGGCGTATTAACCGGATTAGGCATCGACGCCCAGGGCAAAGTTAATAGCAGTCATCCCACCTGTAATCACCAACAGAAGCGTGATCTGGTTCAAACGGGGTTGAAATTAGCCAACCATCCCACCGCTCCCTTCGCCGTGGTGGCCGCCGTTGGCGATCCGATGCAAATTGTAGTTGCCGGAATGGCGATCGCCGCGAGTCAAACCATGGGGGTATTGTTAGCGGGGGGAACCCAAATGTTAGCGGTCTATGGGTTAATGCAAGGCTTGGTTAAAGCGCAACATCTCACCGTTGATTGGTCACAAATTGTGGTGGGCACTACCCGTTGGGTCTGTGAGGATGCCAGTGCGGACTGTGTGGGCCTAGCGGAATTATTAGCCCCTGTGCCTCTCATCTCCACCACGTTGAGTTTTGCCAATTCCCCCTATGCCCAACTGCAAATGTATGAACAAGGGTTTGTCAAAGAAGGAGTCGGGGCCGGAGGCGCGGCGATCGCCGCTTACTTGTATAAAAATTGGGGCCAAGCCCAACTCCAACAGGCGATCGAGGCCCTCCTTGTCCAATCAATGACCCTAACTAACCCATGACTGTGATCATTGCCGGAGAACGCAGCGGCGCAGGGAAAACCACCATCACCTTGGCTATCCTGGCCTATCTGGCCCAGCAAAAAGAACAGGTTCAATCCTTCAAAGTCGGCCCCGATTACATTGACCCGATGTTTCACAGCCGCGTCACCGGGCGTCCCTGTCGTAATTTAGACCCCATCTTGACATCGGAAGCCTATGTTCAGCGCTGTTTTGCTTACCATGGCAGCCAAACCCCCTACAGTTTAGTTGAAGGGGTGATGGGTCTCTTTGATGGCATTCCCTACCAAGGCATTACTGACTATGCCTCCACGGCCCACCTGGCGCGATTACTGAAAATCCCCGTGGTTTTAGTGATTGACTGCCGCAGTTTATCTGGTTCCGTAGCCGCCATTGTCCAGGGGTATCGTCACTTCCACCCGGAGGTCATTTTGGCCGGGGTGATTTTAAATAAAATCGGTGGCGATCGCCATCAGCAATTACTGACCACTGCCCTAGAACCACTACAGATCTCCATTCTAGGCTGCTTTTTTCGACAACAGGATTTGACCTTACCCGATCGCCATCTGGGGTTAGTGCCCTGTGGAGAATTACCCCACATGGATGACTATTTTGATCGCCTGGCCCACCTTGCCGCCCAACAACTGGACTGGACTACCCTACTGCCGTTACTCAAAACCCCATCCCACTTAACTCCTCCCCCCCATCAGTTCTCGCTTCCTGACCTCCCACGGTTAACACAACCCATCAAATTGGCGATCGCCCAAGACAACGCGTTTAACTTTTATTACCCTGACAACCTCGATTTACTCCAACACCTGGGGGCCGACCTCATTCCCTTTAGCCCCCTCTCCACCGAACAGCTACCGGCGATCGATGGACTCTATCTGGGGGGGGGCTTTCCGGAACTGTTTGCCGAACCCCTAAGTTCAAACCAGCCACTGAAAACCCACCTCATCTCATTAATCCGTCAAGGTTTACCCACCTACGCCGAGTGTGGCGGCTTAATGTATCTTTGCCAGACCCTAACGACGTTTGACGGCGATACCTACCCCCTCCTGGGACTGTTACCCACCGCCGTTCAGATGACGCCCAAGTTATCCCTGGGTTATCGTCACGCTGAGGTGATTCCCTCCCAAAGTTGGCTCCACCAAAAGACGCGCCTCATCGGCCATGAATTTCATCGCTCGACCCTCACCCATCCAGCCCCGACCCCCCTGTATCGTCAACAGGGATTGTTGCCCAGGGATCCGCCCCACACCAGTGGTTGGTTTGCTGAAACCCTTCATGCTGCCTATCTCCATCTCCATTGGGGCGATCGCCCTTCCTTGGTGGAAAATTTATTGACCAGATGCCTTGCCTTCAAAAAAAAGTTAAGTTACCTTAGGAAATGTTAACCCTTGAAATTAAGTCCATTAGGAATGCAGGAGGTGATGCCCATGATTGAGAGTAGTAAAACCATGGGTTGCCTAGTTGAAGTTAGCCGGCTGTGTGCCGGGGCCGTTCTTTAAGATTTCTATTCCTCTTTTCCCGAATAGTCGTCACAAAGTTCCTTCCGGCAGTCAGGTTTCAACTAGATCAGACCCGACTAGACCGCTCCTCTGATACACCAATCGGGGGAGCGGATAGTTTTTGTGGGTCATGATTTCGTAACCCAGTTAGCCCCCAGCCCACAAATTAGTCCCTGATCGACCTACCCAAAAAATTTAAACGCGTTATAATTCTTAACCAATCAATAACGTCGATTACGTACATTCACGGTAGCGCGGGATTAATGTTTACCCTGCGGACTTATCGCTTAGGGATAATCAAAGGGGAAATAAAAGCCAAGTCCCCATTGAGAATCTCAGGTAAATCCAAGGAAAGTGACTTCATCGATCCGCGCTTTTAGGATGAACGCGTTTATTGTGCGATTTGAGGGTGAAGACTATGTCCTAGTAAATTTTTTTATTAGGTGTGAGGAAAAGCACAAATGCTTAAACTTTTTTGGAAATCCTTGTTGGTGAGTCCTGCTGTCGTTGGTGCAGCCCTGATGGCGGGCACGACCCAAGCAGCTCCCGACAATGCTCAAGGTTTAACTCAGTTCGACAATTATGCACGGGAAAGCCTGGGGAACCAGTATAACCAAGTCACCAGCGTATCTGAGCTACGGGATGTCGAACCCTCAGCTTGGGCCTACGAAGCGCTCAAGAGTTTGGTGGAACGCTACGGTTGTATCGTGGGTTATCCCGACCGTACTTTCCGGGGGAACCGCGCCCTCAGCCGCTGGGAATTCGCCGCTGGTTTAAACGCCTGTATGAACGTGATGGAACGTTTGATTCAGGAAAATGTTGCCGTTCTTCGTGAGGACATCGACAAGTTAAAACGCCTCATGGAAGAGTTTGAGGCTGAATTAGCTGCCCTCGGTACCCGTGTTGATAACCTTGAAGCCCGGGTTTCTTACCTAGAAGACCATCAATTTTCTACCACGACCAAATTAACCGGGGAAGTAATCTTCCAGCTTGCGGGGGCCGGTGGCGAAAGTTTGACCGCTGACCAGTTTGTCTTCCAAGACCGGGTTCGCTTACAATTTGACACCAGCTTCAGTGGTGAGGACTTACTGGTCACTCGTTTGGCAGCAGGTAGTGCGGAAGCATTCTATGACACGACGGGTGCTCCGGCTCCAACTCTAACGACCAACGCTGACCTCAACCCCGGGGGGAACAACGTCGCTGTTGACTGGTTAGCCTACTATGTCCCCCTTGACATCTCCAGCAACGTCCGCCTCAACTCCTACATCGCTGCCTGGGGGGGGATCTGGCCCGACTTCGTTCCCACCCTGGCCCCCTACTTTGATGACTACACGGGCGGTAAAGGGGCAATCTCTGAATTTTCTGCCCGCAACCCCATCTACAACATCGGTGGTGGTGGTGGTGCTGGGACGAACCTTAAACTCGGGTTCTTAGGAAGTTTCCTGAGTTCCAGTTCCCTGAGCATCGGTTACTTGGCAGGTAATGCTAACAGCCCCGTTGCAGGAAATGGTTTATTTAATGGCAACTACGCTGCGCTAGCTCAAATTGATACGACCATTGCTGACACCGTTAGCTTAGGTTTTACCTACATCAATGCCTACAGTGATGCCGCTAGCCCCATCTTTGGATTCGGTGCTGGTGGTTGGAATGGTGTCACTGGTACCACTGCCGCTAACCTTGTTGGCTTCAATAAGCAAAGCAACAGCTACGGTTTGCAAGGATCTTGGAAAATTGCTGATTGGGCAAGCTTGAATGCCTTTGGTAGCTACACCAATGTTACTCAGATCGGGATTGATAACCGTGATATTTGGACCTATGGTGGCGGTCTAGCGTTTCCTGACCTGGGTAAGGAAGGAAACCTGTTAGGGATCTTTGCCGGGGTTCAACCCTATCTTGCCGGGGGATCTAATATCTCCGCTGGCTATGCAACCCCCTACAACCCAGTCCAGGTTGAGATGTTCTACAAGTATCAGCTCACCAACAACCTATCTTTGACTCCGGGTATTATCTGGATTTCTAAGCCTGAACAAGCCATGGACTCTAAGAATGCCATCGTGGGGACCCTCCGAGGAACCTTCACATTCTAGATTGGCAACCAGCCAACTCGACTGAACCAAGTCTTCATGGGTTAAGTAATTTTAAGCCCCGCTCACGGCGGGGTCTTTCTTTGGGAAATTAATTCCTAGCCCACACACTTTCAAAGAAAACGTGTACAATGGATGGTTGAGTATAGGGTTAACCTCCCTGTAATCTTTATTAGGTGTGAGGAAAAGCGAAAATGCTTAAACAATCTTGGAAATCCTTGTTAGTGAGCCCTGCCGTCATTGGCGCTGCCTTAATGGCCGGTACTGCCCAAGCGGCTCCCGATAATGCTCAGGTTTTTGATCAGTTAGATAACTATGCCAGTGAAGGTCAGGGAAACCAGATTGACCAAGTCACCAGCGTTAGTGAGTTACGGGATGTGCAACCCACCGAGTGGGCCTATGAAGCACTCAAAAGTTTAGTCGAGCGCTACGGTTGTATCGTTGGTTACCCCGACCGGACCTTCCGGGGCAACCGTGCCCTCAGCCGTTGGGAATTCGCTGCTGGTTTAAACGCCTGTATGAACGTTATGGAACGTTTAATTCAGGAAAACGTTGCCGTACTCCGTGAGGACATCGACAAATTAAAACGCCTCATGCAAGAGTTCGAGGCGGAATTAGCTGCCTTGGGTGCTCGTGTTGACAACCTGGAAGCCCGCACATCTTTCTTAGAAGACCACCAGTTTTCCACCACCACCAAGTTGACTGGGGAAGTGATCTTCGCTACCTCGGCAATTTTCAACACCAAAAATACCCTCAACAACGCAACTGACAACAACCAAGCTGTCTTCCAAGACCGGGTTCGGTTGCAGTTTGGCACCAGCTTCTCCGGGGATGACCTGTTGGTAACCCGTCTTGCTGCCGGTAATGGTGATGCCTTCAAGAGCTTCTACCCCACCCAAAACGTGTTGGATCCCAGCACCGGTCAACCGTTAGGTATCGTAGGGGACTACTACTCAAGCCCCACCTTCACTCAGGTTCATCAATTGTCCCCTGGGGATAACAACAACGTCGCCGTTGACTGGTTGGCTTACTATGTCCCCATTGACTTGACCTCCAACCTCCGTTTCAACACCTACATCGCTGCCTGGGGCGGTATCTGGGAAGATTTCGTTCCCACGTTAAACCCCTACTTTGATGACTACACCGGTGGTAAAGGTGCTCTGAGCCAATTCACTGCCCAAAACCCCATTTACTCCATCGGGGGTGGTTCCGGTATTGGGACTAGCTTAGAGTTAGGCTTCTTGAATAACCTCCTTGGTCCTACCTCCTTGAGTGTTGGTTACTTAGCGACCACCGGTAACAACCCCAGCAGTGGTAGTTCTGTCCCCAACCCCGCTACCGGTGAAGACTTCACCTTCAGCAGCGGTGGTAATGGCTTGTTCAACGGTGGCTACAGTGCGTTGGCTCAAATCACCACCAACCTGTTTGATTTCGTTAACTTAGGGTTCACCTACGTTAATGCCTACATCACCCCCGATGCTGCTATCTTCGGCAAAGGTGGTTCCGGCGGTATCGTTGGTACCACGGCCGCTAACCTGAACCGCTCCACCCTCAGTGATTCCTTTGTTGGTGGTGCTGGGATTGGTGCTCCCCCCGTTGATGTCGGAACCTACAATCAAGGGGCCAGTGCCGTTGGCGAACCCACCTTTGGTAACCCCGTTAATCCCTTCGATTTTGGTGGTAAGCAAACCAACAGCTACGGTCTGCAAGCAGCAATGCGCTTCACCGATTGGTTAACCTTTAGCGCTTACGGTAGCTACACCAACGTCACCTTGTTAGGTAAAGACAATGGTGATATCTGGACCTACGGTGGCGGTTTTGCCTTCCCCGACTTAGGTAAAGAAGGGAACGTTTTGGGTATCTTCGCTGGTGTTCAGCCCTACCTTAGTGGCATGCAAAACACTGACTTGGGAACCACCTTCGTAACCGGTGCCAACCCCGTTCAGGTTGAGATGTTCTACAAGTATCAACTCACCGACAATCTGTCCTTGACCCCTGGTGTGATCTGGATCTCCAAACCCGAACAAACCACCAACGCCAAAGATGCGGTTATTGGTACCTTGCGCGGAACCTTCACCTTCTAGACCGGTGATTAATTTAACTTAATGCTGCTTTTCCGAAAGGTTTAGCAAATCTTAAGCCCTGCCAATGGCAGGGTTTTTTCGTTGTAAGATGCAAGCACAATCCCCTTTTCAACGTTGTTTACCCTATGAAAATTGCCAAGGATGTGACGGAATTAATTGGTCGAACTCCCCTGGTCAGGCTGAATCGTATTCCCTTGGCGGAAGGGTGTAGTGCGGAGATTATCGTCAAGTTAGAGGGGATGAATCCGGCCGCATCGGTGAAGGACCGCATCGGGGCCAATATGATTGCCCAGGCGGAGCAAGAGGGGCGCATTCGCCCAGGGGAAACGTTACTAGTGGAACCCACCTCCGGCAATACGGGAATTGCGTTGGCAATGGTGGCAGCGGCGAAAGGGTATCAATTAATTTTGACCATGCCGGAAACCATGAGCCAGGAACGACGGGCCATGTTGAAAGCCTATGGCGCCCGCTTAGAGTTAACCCCTGGCAGTGAAGGGATGTCGGGGTGTATCCGTCGTGCCCAGGAATTAGTGGACACGTTGCCCGATGCCTACATGCTGCAACAATTTAATAATCCAGCTAACCCAGAGATTCATCAACGCACCACCGCATTAGAGATTTGGGAAGATACGGCGGGACAAATTGATTTTTTGGTGGCGGGGGTCGGCACTGGCGGCACCATTACCGGGGTGGCATCGGTGCTCAAAGAAAAGAAATCCAGTTTTCAGGCGATCGCCGTAGAGCCAGAAAATAGTCCGGTGTTATCCGGGGGAAAACCCGGGCCCCATAAAATCCAGGGGATTGGGGCGGGCTTCGTTCCAGAGGTTTTAGACGTTAGTTTGATTGACGAAATTATTACTGTGTCCGACCAAGCGGCGATCGCCTATGGGAGACGGTTAGCTAGGGAAGAGGGCCTGCTGTCGGGGATTTCCACCGGAGCGGCCTTAGCGGCGGCCATTCAATTGGGTAAACGCCCGGAAAATAACGGTAAATTAATCGTGATGGTGCAGCCCAGCTTTGGAGAGCGTTACTTAAGCACCCCTTTATTTCAAGACTTGGATTAGCAAGTTTGAGCAGCTTTATGGGCTTGGTCTACTCTCGGCCCTAAGCCTCATCCCTAATCTTCACCAAATCCCCACACAAATCCTGGGACTTCATTCATTATTCCTAGAATTGTGAGCTATTTTTAAGCTTAAGTGGCCACATAACAAGAGCACGCATAATGGTAACGCTACTCGAAAATCCTTTCCGCACGGGACTCCGGCAAGCTCGTACCCCAGACCCGTTGATTTTGACCATCTTCGGCGCATCAGGGGATTTAACCCAACGGAAGTTAGTTCCCGCTATTTATCAGATGAAACGCGAGCGTCGTCTGCCCCCTGAATTGACCATTGTCGGGTTTGCCAGACGGGATTGGAGCCATGACTATTTTCGGGAACAAATGCGTAAAGGCATTGAAGAATTCTCTACGGGCATCGGCAGTGAAGACCTTTGGCAAGAATTTTCTCAGGGCCTGTTTTACTGCTCGGGCAACATGGATGACCCCGAAAGTTATTTAAAACTCAAAACCTTTCTGGCAGAATTAGACGAGAAACGCCGCACCCGAGGCAACCGGGTTTTCTATCTTGCTGTTTCCCCGCAGTTCTTCCCCCCAGGCATTAAACAACTAGGGGCGGCAGGAATGCTCAGCGATCCCCTCAAAACCCGCATTGTCATTGAAAAACCCTTTGGGAAAAATCTCAGTTCTGCCCAAAGCCTCAATCGGGTGGTGCAGAGTGTTTGCCAGGAAAATCAGGTTTACCGGATCGACCACTACTTAGGTAAGGAAACGGTACAAAATTTGATGGTATTTCGTTTTGCCAATGCCATTTTTGAACCGCTTTGGAATCGTCAGTTTGTGGATCACGTCCAAATCACGGTGGCGGAAACGGTGGGGGTCGAAGAACGGGCCGGCTATTACGAGACGGCGGGAGCCTTGCGGGATATGGTCCAAAACCATTTATTGCAACTCTTCTGTTTAACGGCGATGGATCCCCCGAATGCCATTGACGCCGATAGCATCCGCAATGAAAAGGTGAAAGTGCTGCAAGCAACGCGGTTGGCGGATATTAACAACCTCGAAAATGCAGGCATCCGGGGACAATATAAAGCGGGATGGATGGCGGGCAAACCGGTGCCGGGTTATCGAGAAGAACCCGGGGTTAATCCTGATTCCACTACCCCCACCTTTGCCGCCATGAAACTGATGGTGGACAACTGGCGTTGGCAAGGGGTTCCGTTCTATCTCCGCACGGGGAAACGCATGCCCAAAAAGGTCAGTGAGATTGCCATTCAGTTCCGGGAAGTGCCGTTGTTGATTTTTCAGTCCGTTGCCCACCAAGCCAATCCCAATGTGCTCAGTTTACGAATTCAGCCTAACGAAGGCATTGCGCTACGGTTTGAAGCCAAAATGCCGGGGTCTGAACTGCGAACCCGCACGGTGGATATGGATTTTAGTTATGGGTCTTCCTTTGGGGTGGCCACAGCGGATGCCTACCATCGCTTGTTACTAGATTGCATGTTGGGGGACCAAACCCTATTTACCCGGGCTGATGAGGTGGAAGAGGCCTGGCGAGTTGTAACGCCCCTACTCTCCGCTTGGGATGCACCGGCCGATCCTTTATCAGTTCCCCAATATGAAGCCGGAACCTGGGAACCGGCGGAGGCGGAATGGCTGATTAATAAAGATGGACGGCGGTGGCGGCGGCTATAATTCCATCCCCCTGGTAGTTTTTGGCGATCGCCAGAGACTACCAGGAATCTCCCTGTTTTTGAACTACTCTTAAAATTTTTTCTGCAACTCAAAACGCATAAACACGATCAACGCAACGATTAAAGGCACAAAATAGTAAATGATCCGATAGGCAATTAAAGCTCCCAACAAATCCGCCGCCGGTAGAGACGCCGGACGCAGGACTAAAATAACCGTTTCAAAAACCCCTAAGCCCCCCGGGACAGTACTGATTAATCCGGCCGCTAGGGCCAAAATATAAATGCCAAAAAAGCCTGGGTACGACCAACTGGTGCCGGGGGGAAGGAGTAAACACAACACACCACAGGCGATGCCCCAATCGAGGGCAGAAACCGCAATTAATTTTAAAGAAATGGGGGTGGAGGGGAATTGAATCGACTCTGAGCCAATGGTTAAAGGATGTTTCCAGTAATAACCAATGGCAAAATAAACCACTACGAAGGAGAGAAAGATTAACCCCAGGGGATGAACTGAGGCAAACGGTAATTTAAGAACCGAGGGTAAGGTGAGGGGGTCAACCATAAAAACCACACCCCCTACGGCAAATAATCCCAACCAAAAGGTGAGATGGGTGAACAGAATTAACTGGGCAATTTTGCTGTTTTCCACCCCCCACCCCGAATAAAAGCGATACCGAATGGCGGTGCCCGAAAATGCCGTAAAACCAATGGTATTCCCCACCGCGTAACTGATAAAGGCAGTGGTGGCAATTTTAGCCGGCGCTAATGCTTTACGAATATATTGAAAGCCCAATAGGTCATACCCTGTCATCACCAAATAGCCTAGGGCAGTTAAAGTAATTGCCCCCCATAAATGCTGCTGGGGAATCCTGCGTAGGTATTGCCAAATCGTTGGCCAACTATCATTTTTGAGTTCATGGCTGATGGTATTGATGGAAAGCATCAACAAAACCACCATCAACCCAATCGGCAGAAACTTAGATAGACGGCGAACCAGTGGGGATTGCAGCATTGGCGTTTAACCAAACAGGAGGGTCAGCAAACGACTCATGGCTGTTGCTTATCCGCTGAGTGGTGCCCATGGAAGCGAATCCCTAAAAAAACATCGTAGAGAAAGCTCAAGAAATTTTTACCTTCCAACAGACCTAAGGACTGATCACAACCTTTTTCATCTAGGATCGGTTTAGTAACCCGGTAGGTTGCTTGATAGTGATACCAGGGAATCGACGGCC
>JAYKHU010000032.1:0-6943 GCA_035285105.1 Synechocystis sp. | reverse complement strand
ATAGTGTGCGGCTGTATCTGGTTTTTGGGCCAAGGAATGACCATGTTAAGCGATCCGTTTTTGCAAAATCCGACTGCTGATGCTGTGACCGTTGTTTGGTTTACAGAGACTGCCGGTACTGCCCACTGGTTGGAATTGGGTCAGCCGGTGGAGCAAAAAATCAATGCCACTTCCCAACGTTTAGAACTCAGGGAAGATGAATTTTCCTATACCCTTCAGACCTATGCCCAATTAACTCCCCGTCCCATTTGGCGCCATGAAGTTAACGTTACGGGATTGACGGCGAATCAAGTCTTACCCTATCGGGTGGTCAGTCAAGACGGGGAACGAATTCAGCACAGTGATTGGTTTACCCTGCAAGCCAGTCCCCCGGCGGGCCAACCGTTGAACATTTTATTCACCTCCGATCACCAACTCATGCCCATGGTGGCGGCCAATATCCAACAGGCCGCGGCGGTTTACGGCAAATTTGACGCAGTTTTCCATGCCGGAGATTTAGTTAACGTGCCCGATCGCGCCTCAGAATGGTTTGACGATCGCCGGGGACGGTCATTTTTCCCCGTACTCCAGGGTAAGGCGTCGGTACAACTGGGGGACAGACTTTACCACGGGGCCCCCATTTTGCAACACACCCCCCTTTTTCCCTGCATTGGCAACCATGAAGTCATGGGCAGAAAATCCGACGTTGAGCCGCTCCATTTGCAGTTTAAAAATCCCCAACCCCGAGCCGTTGCCGAAGAAAAATACTTAACCCAGTCAGAACTGTTTGATCAAAGCAAACCGATCCCAAATTTGGACACCGACGTTGCCCAACACTGGATTACCGATCAGTCCTTTAATTTCCAAACCTACCAAGACATTTTCAGCCTGCCCACCACCACCGCCCCCCAACAGCAGTATTATGCAGTCACCTTTGGTGATATTCGTTTGATTTCCTTGATGGTCACCAATGTCTGGCGATCGCCGGCGGCAATGTCTAAAATGGCGGGGCGTTACCAGGAAAGTGAGACGCAGTTAACCCAACCGGAACAATGGGGCCATGGGCAATTTATTTTTGAACCCATTACCCCTGACAGTGAGCAGTATCAATGGTTAGAGCAGGAGCTGGCAAGCCCCGAATTTCAACGGTCACCATACAAAATTGTCATGTTCCACCATCCCCCCCACAGCCTTGGAGGAAATGTCACGCCCCCCTATACCGATCCCCAGGCCTATGAGGAATATGCCCCCGATGGGACGATGCGCCACCGCCGCTATCATTACCCCAAAAATGACGATTACATTATTCGACATCTAGTGCCGTTGTTGGAAAATGCCGGGGTGCAGTTAGTGCTGTATGGTCATTCCCATTTGTGGAATCGTTTCCAAAGTCCTGGGGGGATGCACTTTTTAGAAACCTCCAATGTGGGTAATAGCTATGGCGCCCATGTCGGGGATAATCCGCGCAAACTGCCTGCGTTTGTCGATGTTGAAAACGATCACCCCCTGGGCAATCCCAATGGGTTAGCTCCCATTACTCCCACCATTGCCCCTTTGTTAGCTCAAGACGGCCAACCCTTGCCCTACTTGGCCAGTAATGAAATCACCGTTTTTAGTGTGTTGGAAACGGGCACCGGAACCGTTAAAAGTTATTACTTTAATACCCGCCAAGCCGATGCCCCAGTTATCTTATTTGATCAATTTAGGTTACGCCAGGACTGATTTCGCCACCATGGCCGGGGCCGATCCCAAGGGTAAGTAGATGGTTAAAATTTCCTCCAAAGGCGATCGCCGCCGTAGGGTTAATTTCCCTCCCAATAATTGAAAGAGGTTTTTAGTCACATCCCAATTCAAGCTTAAACAGCCCGTTTCCGGTTGAAACATCAATAATTCCCCGAGGGCACGGAGGGGATTACCTTGGTTAGGGGATTGGGTATGGAATTGTACTTTGAGTTGATCGCCGGCGGTACTGATCTGTAGGTGAATTTCACCACCACTGCTGAGACTCCGCACAAACTTTTCAATCAAACCGCTTAATACTTGGTCGAGCAGACTGGGATTACTCCACACCTGGGGTAAACAGGTGGGAATTTCCACCTGTAAATTGACGTTATAGCGTTTAGCTTGGTGTTGCCAGCGGGGAATAGCAGCTTGAAAAACCTGTTCAAGGTAGGTGGTCGTCAGGGGCACCACTAATTCCGGCAATGGGGTAGATTCCAATTCCGTAGCCCGAAAAATTAAATCCATCCGACTAATTTGATCGCTACATTCCCGATCAATGGCTTCGATCCGTTTTAAGACCTCGCTGGATAAATCTTTGCGGCGTAATAACAGCCGAGTCAGGGTCCGGATACTGGTGAGGGGGGTGCGGATTTCGTGGGTCAACGCTTGTAATAATTCCACTTCGGGGGCCGTTTCCGGTTCCGTCACTTCCACAAAAATCGGCGTCGGGGATTTCCGGGGCAAATCCGGCAGGGCATCCAACATGAGTTGACTGAATCGACTCACTAACCGGAAGTCCGGGGGCGATGGGGTGAAGGTGGTCAGAATGTCTTCTAAGAGGGGCAATTCTGGACTAAAAATACTTTGAAAGCGCGATCGTAAGCTCCACCAGGCTTTTTCGAGGATGTCTGGGTCAAAACTCCAATAGAATTGGGACATACCCGCTTTATTTTTTCCCAACAATAACAAAACACTAAATTGCTGGGTCATTAACCAACAAAATTGTTCTTGGGCGAGGGGATCCTGGGGAAACAAGGGAAATTCTCGAATGGGCTGTATCTCAACGTCAACCGGCGTCCCACCGGTGAGGCAGGGGAGGGGCACAAACCGTTGCCAGGCATGGGGCGTTGCGACTCCTTGATAAATCTGGGTGAACAGTTGGGGGTCGCTGAAAATAGGAATCGGCCCCGATAGACAGACCCCTTGAAAGGGTTTCCCTTGGGGGGGCAAGGATTGTTTTAATAAACTTTCCACCGCGGCGATCGCCCCGAACCACTGTTGCTGGGCTTTGAGTTGGGCTTGCTGCGGCGATCGAGACAATGGGGCCTCATCTGTAACCGATGAAGTAAATAAATCACTTAATTGCAAGCAACCGCCATTAACCAGAACCATTACCCTCTGTCAGTCTTGGTAACAAAACATCATTTATACCTTCTCTGATAGTAAACGCATCACCCCTGGGCCCCGTAGTCGTAAAACCGAACCGGCAGGGTCGTGAACCCATCAACCCATTCCCCCAACAAAAAGAGTCAGACTTCAGCAGTCTGACTCCCAAGACGAATGGCAATGGAGAATAGGGAGAAGCAAAGCGCGTCAGCAAATTACTGCGTAATCAGCATCATTCACTGCCTGCCCCTCAGACCCACTTACTCAGCCATCGGGGTGGAACTGCCATAGGAGTCCACTTCAGTGACAAAGCCTGTATAGGCCTGCATACCATGTTCACCAATATCCAAGCCCATTAATTCTTCTTCTTTGGACACCCGGATACCCATGGTTTGTTTCAAAACCATCCAGACAACAGCGCTAAAGACAACGGTGAAAGCCCCCGTCGCGACAACGCCAATGATTTGGATAATCAGTTGTCCGATGCCACCGCCATAGAAAAGTCCCCCTTCCATGGCAAACAGCCCGACAGCCAAGGTACCCCAAATGCCATTCACCAAGTGAACGGAAATTGCACCAACGGGGTCATCAATTTTGATGCTGTCAAAGAAGGCAACGGAGTAGACAACCAAAATCCCTGCAATGCCACCGATAATGATCGCGCCCCAGTAGGAGACACCGGCACAACCGGCGGTGATACCAACTAATCCAGCCAAAATACCGTTGATAACCATGGTTAAGTCGGGTTTGCCATCTTTAATCCAAGAGGTAAAGGTGGCGGTGATTCCCCCCGCAGACGCGGCAAGGTTGGTGGTTACGGCAATGTAGGCGCAGGCATCGTTGGCAGCCAATTCGGAACCGGGGTTAAACCCAAACCAGCCAATCCAGAGGATCAAACAACCGAGCATGGCAAAGCCCATATTGTGACCGGGAATGGCACCAGGGCGACCATCAACAAATTTACCAATCCGGGGGCCAAGTAAGAAGGCGCCCACCAAGGCGGCCCAGCCACCCACGGAGTGTACAACGGTTGATCCGGCAAAGTCAGAAAAGCCTTCGGCTCCCATGATTGATAGGGAGCTGAGCCAGCCACCACCCCAGGTCCAGTGACCGGTGATGGGGTATGCCACGCCCACTAGCAGGACACTAAAGATCAAAAACTCGTTGAACTTAATCCTCTCAGCCACGGCACCGGAAACGATGGTGGCGGCGGTGGCGGAGAACGCAACCTGGAAGAGGAAGAAGACAGCGACGGGGAGTCCTCCGGGGAAGGGGTCAAGCCCATAGGTGCCACTTTCCCCGGACAGGAAGAATCCGCCTAAGCCGATAAAGGCATTAGGACTATCCCCTGCGCCAAACATGAAGGAAAAACCGAGCGCCCAGTAAGCAATCGTTGCTAGGGCAAACACAATTAAGTTTTTAGTCAGGATGTTAACGGCATTTTTTTGACGACATAGCCCAGTTTCTAACATCCCGAAGCCGGCGTTCATAAAGATTACCAGCACTGACGCGACCAAAATCCAAATGGTATTGAGATAACCTTGGAGGGTTTCAACACTAGCATTGACGGTGTCAACGGTCACTTCGACAATCTCAACATCCTGGGCGATCGCCGCTGCATTCCAGACGACGACGATTAATGCCGTCAAGGGAATACAGGCCAACCAGGGAGAATTAATTTTGCGGCGTACAAATCTCAACACAGAAGACAGTTCCGCCATTGAACGCGAGGAATGTGTCCGATTTCCAGGACTCCTCTCACCCACATTTAATTTAGACAATATCGGATTAGACATTTTGCTCTTTAATCTAGGTTCATCCATCAAAGTCCAGCTCGCATCTGCTCATTTGGCAAAGACTTTCCTCGAGAAGGGGGGTCTCCACCGCTGGCAGAAGAACAGAGAAAATCAGAAAAATTTGGACCTCAAACCTCTTAAGTATTTGGTTTTTGCATCAATTCTTTCTGTATGTTTTACTACTTTCTGAGCGGAGAATTCGGTGTAATTAGGCAATTTCTAAGTGTTGGGGACAGGGAAAATATGGTAAAGAATGCTGATCAAGGCAACGGGAGGACGATCATTATCCGCTTATTTCCCCGTCTGTTCCTTCCTTTCCCATTGTCAAAATCACCTAACCAATGATCCATCCTCAGTCGGGGGATTCGGCCTGGATGCCGGTGATAAAATCCGTCAATCGTTGTTTTATGCCTGGCCAATTCTGCTGTTGAATGAGCGCCCCTGGAAATAGTTGTCTCGAGAGGCCAACGGCGATCGCCCCTGACTGAAGGAAGTGTGAGGCATTTTCTAAGGTAACGCCGCCGGTAGGAATTAGGGGAATCTGCCCCAAGGGCCCCTGGAGGGCTTGGAGATAATTGACACCGCCGAGGGACTGGATGGGAAAGACTTTTACCGCACTGGCTCCCCCCTGCCAGGCTTGGACAATTTCGGTGGGGGAGAACGCCCCGGGAATGATGGGAATCTGAGCGGCGATCGCCTGCTGTATTAGCGCCGGATCGCAATGGGGGGTAAAACAAAATTGACTGCCGCAATGGATAGCGTGTTGCAGATCAGGGGCGGTTAACACGGTGCCAGTGCCAATCCAACACTGGGGAAATCGATGACGCAGTTCGGCGATCGCCTCCCCGGCCCGGGGACTGTTCCAGGTGATTTCAATAATCTGAAACCCGGCTTCTATGGCCAACTGCCCCAGACGCACACTTAAGGGCAACGAATCCGTCCGGAGCACCGCAATGACCCGCTGAGCGCGTAAAATCTCTAGCCACGGTAAGCGTAGGGCCGTCACCGCATCCACATCGTTGCAATTTTCGTTAGGGGCAGCTTGGTACAATGGTTGACCTCATCATTGTTGTTTTCTTCAATGCTCCTCGAACCCGATGCCGATGACGCCTTCTTTATTTTCTCGCTTTCAGGGCTGTTTATTGATGACGTTTCTGGCGTCGGGGAACGATCCCGCCATTGACGAGGCCGCCATCACCTCCCAACTCCAGTCTTGGGGGCAGATGTTTCACGCCCATCCCTATCAAGAGTTCTTACCAGAGCAGTCTTGGGACGCTAATAACATCCTGTGGCCAACCCCAGCAGCCTTTTGCCAGTGGTTGGTGGTTTTGGCCCTCTGGCACCATGAAAATCCCAGGGGTTTTAGCCGCGATTTAGGGCGGGGCGCTGAGCAATTCCCTCGCCACTTTCCCCATCATCCCCTGTCTCCCTTGGATCAGGTAGACCAGACCTGGCTACACCGTTGGCAACGATTACTCACCCTAATTCTCTCGGAGCGGTTTACCCTCGCCCAATGGCCAGCATTATGGCGATCGCCATTTTGGGGGGATTCCCCGATCCTCACCGAGTCTATGAAAAAGAAGGAGCAACAGAATTTGATGGCGATCGCCACAGCCCTGGACCCCCATCAAACCCCTCACTTTGCCCAGGTTTCCCCGGATCAGACCCCCCTGGCGGATCAGATTCCCCGGGCCATTTACCATTGGGCCGTTAGCCCGACCCAACCCCGCTTCACCCTGCTCCAATGTCGTGCTGATTCTGTTGCCCCCTTGATGGTGCCCTTCACGGCCGCTTTAAGCGGCGCCTATAATGGGGAGACTATCGTTCGGCAAGCCCTGGGGGAAAATCTAGTGCCCCATGCCGCTCTCATTGGATTGATTAACCAGTTTACTCAGCAACATTTTTTACAATGGTCAGGCAGTCTTTCTGCGGCTTCGACAGTCTCATCGTTAACCAATGCTGCGCCCTTAGTGATGCAGCGTCGTTCTAGTTTAAAATTAGTGTCTCAACGAGATTATGGTCCATTTGCCTGAACCAGTGGGGAGTCTCCAATTCGCTGC
>JAYKHU010000031.1:0-30566 GCA_035285105.1 Synechocystis sp. | reverse complement strand
TTGCCCTGTTAACCTTTCCCAAAACGGAGACGGTGCAATTGCGTCATCTCAAATTAATGCCCCTATCCGACCAACAACTGTTAATGATTCTGGTAACCGATGCGGGCAATACCCATTCCGTTGCCATCAATTTACCCGCAGGGATTCAACAAAAAGACACCTCCGAACTGGAGCAGGAATTGGACATTCTCTCCAACTTTCTCAATCATCAACTCCGGGGCAAATGCCTATCGGAATTGAGTCATCTGAATTGGCAGGAATTGGACAAGAAATTTAATGCCTATGCCGATGTGCTGCAACTCCTCCAACAGCAGTTAAAACCCCTGCTTAATCAACGCACCAGCTTACCCCTGGTGGTTCATGGGGTGTCCAAAGTGATTCGGCAACCGGAATTTGCCCACCTTGAACAGGTGCAGATGCTGTTATCTCTCTTGGAACAGGAACAAGAAGCCCTCTCGGCCTTGGTGTTTGACCCCGATCGCCATACCGACCCTGGCCATCATCCCCAGCGATCCCCCTTAACCCTCAATGACGCCAGGGTGTCCCCTCCCATGGCAACTCTCCGCATTGGCTCCGAAAATCCGCTAGAGTCCATGCATCCCTGCACCTTAATTTCCGCATTTTATCGCCACCAAGGGAACCCCGTCGGGAGCGTGAGTATTTTGGGACCGACTCGCATGGTCTATCACCAAACCATTCCCCTAGTGGAACAGGCGGCAGAATACCTGTCTGAGGCACTGAGTCGCAATTAAGTCAGGGTTACAGGCAAAAGTCTTGACCCCGTTTGACAAATCCCAAAAACCCATCCTTCGTGGCGGGGGGAAGCTGACCGGGTTGATAACCATAGAGCCACATCTTCTGTTTGATGGCCAGGGGGAGATTGGCTAATTCTTGGTAGTGGGCATGGACAGAGGTGGGGTGGGGGGTAATTTCACAATCGTGAAAAATGATATCGGCATCTTCAAAATATGTCTGGAGGGTCTCAAAACACAACTTCGTGTCGTTGCTGAAGAAAATTCGACACCCATTCACCTCAAAAAAGAGTCCATAGGCTGGCATCAGCATAAACCCTGTGTCGATATGGTTGAGCTTCACCAAATGAAACGTAATTCCTTCCCAGGTAAAACAGCCATTGGGTTTAAGGGGATGTAATTTGAAATAGCTGCTGAGATCCGCCAAATCCCCTTCGATCGCCTCCATTCCCCCCGCCAAACTCTTATGCCACAAATCAACGGCAATGTCCTGACTGACATAGAGGGTGGGTTGCTCGCAGTGGGGATCAAACTTAGTGGTAAAGCCGATATATTCAAGCCCCCCCGCATGGTCAGAGTGGAGATGGCTAATGTAAATATCGGTAATATCTCGATAGGACAACCCCTCGGCATGGAGAGAAAAGCGAATATCGGTGCCACAGTCGATTAAAAAACGCCGACCACTAGGGGCAGTCAACAGCACATTGGATTGAAAATTATCTCCCCCGACCGTGAATGCTGACCCCGACCCTAAAAACGTTAACTTAACACCCATTATTAACTCCCGGTGATGAGGTAGAAGGGCTATCTTTCCCTTAGGTTACCACCGGCACAGGAAACCCTTTCAACGTTACGTCAGATTCGGCGGTGGCGCAGGGACAGAGTGAGGTGGGAACGCTTAAAAACTCAGTTTCAACGCATTAACGGGGACATCATCCCAAGATTCCACGGTCCGCAACTGAGCAGTCCACCCTTCCGCTTTTTGATCAACGCTGAGATTGTTCTGCCAAGATCGGTGACAATCCTGGGCCGCTGTTTCGTCTAAACAGGCAATACAGGCGTAGACAATGCCCGTGGGATCGAGTTGTTCATTGACCCAGATTGTGGCCATGGCAATCACGAAAAATTAATGATAAATACTGTGCTTCAGCTAAAACTATCAGACAGAAATATTGTTTGATCTTTTCCTGAACACCTTTCAAATGTAGCATTTCGGCCCTAAGGCGTAAAGCGGGGGCGCGTTGCCCCCCCCGGACCCCAAAGCCCAACAACGGTTGAGCATTGTCAATTCCTAGCTGCCGTAAAAATCAATCATAGGGGTCAATCCAGCGGCTAACCAGCCCAGACACGGAATTAACTGTCGGCAAAGAACGCACCATGGGTGGCAAACTCGAAATTTTTCGATACATTGATAGAGGTTTAAGCTAGCCCAAACATTAATTTTTGCTACAATCACCAGCAGATCCCCACGTATTTAGGGACACATTATTAATTGATGCGCTGATGTTTGGCCGCCGGGCATCAATGCCGTTCCATCCTATTGCGGAGACTTTTTGACCATGAACCTGGAAACCCTCGAATTCGTTATCTATCCCGATGGACGAGTTAAAGAAACGGTAACGGGGATTGTGGGTCGCTCTTGTCAGGAGGTAACGGCGGCCATTGAAGCTGAGTTGGGTGTGGTGCTCACTCAACAAACCACTGCTGATTTCTTTACCCAGACGAATCCCCTTGAGCAATCGGTACAACCGGCTCAGTCATTGACGTCCTGGTAATTTACACAATACGTTTTTACAAATCCCTAACCAACTCCTATGTCTCACTTTAGTAACATCAAAACCCAAATCCGTAATCTCGATGTGTTAAAAACGACCCTCACCAATCTGGGGGTGGACTGGAAGGATGGGCCGGCCACTGTGCGGGGCTACCAAGGTGCAACGGCGATCGCCGCAGTGGTCATTGAACAGGATAATCATTATGATGTCGGCTTTAGCTGGAATGGCAAAGAATACGAATTAGTCACCGACCTGCAATATTGGCAACAACCCCTGTCCGTTGAGGGCTTTTTACAAAAAATCACCCAAGGGTATGCCCTGGAAACGGTGTTGTCTGAGTCGGCGAAACAAGGGTTTGCAGTGACGGAACAACAAACCCAAAAGGATGGGTCGGTACGCTTGGTTGTCCAACGCTGGAGTGCGTAATGGTGGGTTTAAATTCCCCCTCTCCGGATCGGTCAGGGTTTGAACCGGAGCTAGGGGGCAATTTACGTAATTTTGATGACCGCTCTGGCTTTGAGCCGGAGTTGGGAGGAGAACTACGGGAACAGGGGGTTTACGTTGATGAGGTGACCTGTATTGGTTGCAAGAATTGTGCCCACGTGGCGCCCCATACCTTCACCATTGAGGCAGAACATGGGCGTTCCCGGGTGTTTAACCAGGATGGGGATGATGAAGCGGTCGTCCAAGAGGCGATCGATACCTGTCCGGTGGATTGCATCCATTGGGTTCCCTTTGATGAACTAAAGCAGCTAGAAGCAAAGCGACGTCATCAACAAATTCGCCCCCTAGGGTATCCCCAGATTAATCCGAACTAGGGGAATGGGGCTTCGACCCCGCTCAGCCCACTGGCGGTAATAAGTAGACAGGGGTTGAAAATTGTAAGTTCCCCCCGCCTATCGGCACCTCCCTTAGCAAGGGGGGCTGGGGGGATCGAGCACAAAAATAGTCTTCTATTTAATGGCAACTAGGTACTTGAAACGTCACTAATTTTGATCAAACTGGTCAAACCGATCATCCTCACGGTCAACGATGGGCCAATCTTCATTGATTCCCCCCACAATTAACCGTCTCAGGGGCACATAGTCCAAGGACAACTGATAGAGGGAGTTAATGAGGATATCGAGGGCAATTAAATCGCTGGTGCCCAAATCAAACCAACAGCGTCCCCAGTGATCTTGGTATTGGAAATCCGCCATATTGTGCATGGGGGCCATGAGAGATCCGGATAATTGATCATTCTCATAGTCTAAATAACTCAGTTCTACCCCCGTATCCTGAACCTGGAGGTTTTCGGCGTTAAAGCCCCCTAATTTTCCCAGAAAAAACCAAGAGCTAAATAACTCTTCAATATATTGTTGTTCGGCCGGGGAGGGATTGGTTTCAAATTCTATCCAAATCCACAGATCAAAGGGATTGACTTCCCGAAATTGTACGTCCATAAAATGCGGGTCATGACCCGGGGGTTAAGAATAAGGAATTAAATGTATTCGGAAATATCCTCGTGGCAATCGTCGGCTAAATAGGATAGCGCACGGAATCGCAGGCCAATTAATTGCTCATAGAGGGGATTCAGTTTACACAGGGGCGGGATATGGACAATTTTACGTCCAAATAGCTTAATATCTCGCTCAAAGGGACATTGGGGCGGAACCAAATGACAAATGAAGTGGGCTAAACGGGGATCATGAATGGTCATGTCATCCAACCAATCCTTAACGGGATGTAAGAGGTCAGGATGGGGATGATCTTGGGGTTGGGGGTGATCACTATGGGGATCACAGAGGGTGTGCTCTAGGGATTCTAAGGCTTTCACTTTGACTCCTAACCCGTGACTAAAGTCACGTAATAAATCCGCTTCGACGGGGGAATATAATCCATCGGCGATCGCCACTAAAACGGCGGTGCGGAGAAAATTTTCAGCGGTGGTCGGATCGTTGCCTAATCCTTCAAGGAGATCGGCGGCGGTAAGGGCTTTAAACATGACCGTATCCTGTTTATCGGTAAAGCCTATCTCCTGGGTGAACCGGGCAATCGTTTGTTGCTCCGTATCGGTGAAATCGCCATCACTCCAGGCAACCGTTAATAACCCCCGCAACCAAGTCGCAATTTGGACATCGGTGTAGTGGGTTTGAGTGCTATCGGTCATAACATTCCCCTAGCAACAGTATCAGGTCAAACTTTATCTGAAGTGTAGCTTAGAATACGGAGTTCCATGCCGTCCGTTCCTAAGCTTAAACTAACAGTTTTCAGAAAAAAACAGCGTATTCAAGGTTGACAATTTTAACGTCGTGTTTTCGGCTAACTTTTGTTCCCGCCGGCAACGCTGACCTCCCCCCAACGGCTTGAATGCGATTATCCTGCCTCCACCCTCACCGTCCTTGCTCCCATGCCACCCCTCCAACTGCTCCGCTCCCTATCGACGTTGCCCGACATTAGCCCCGCCCCCTCCCAAACGACGAATCTCAGGTTGACCCCCCTTCCGTCACCATCGGTACCTGGCGATTCCTTTCCGACGGTGTATTCGGCCTTGGCTCCCCATGCGTTGACCCATTTAATTTTCCAGCATTATGACATCGAGGTTCCTAAGGGCTGTCGCTTTTGGCATCGGGGTTTGAGTGATATCTATTTGGTAGAAACCTTGGGCAATGACTATATCCTGCGGATTTCCCATCAACATTGGCGCAAGGAAAGTGAGATTCAATTTGAGTTGGAATTTCTGCGATTCTTGGCGGATCAGGATTTACCTGTGTCAGCCCCCTTACCCACCCGTCACGGCAACTATTCTTTGACCATTAATGCCCCCGAAGGCAAACGTTATGCCAGTTTGTTTCCCTATGCACCGGGGGGGGTGGCGATCGGGGATTTGAATAAAACCCAGGGATTTTTGCTGGGGGAAATGCTCGCTCAACTGCACCAGACGGCTCAAACCTTTACCCCCTCTGCCCACCGTTCCCCCTTAACCCTCAATTATTTATTGGATGATTCGTTGCATGTCATCGCCCCCTTTCTTCACCATCGGGTTGATGAATGGCGCTACCTGATTGATACTTGCATGGCGCTGAAAAAGCAATTAAAAAATATTCCCACCCATGCCCCCTTTTGGACCATTTGTTGGGGCGATCCCCATAGCGGCAACGTGCATTTCACCGATGATAATCAAATGATGCTGTTTGATTTTGATCAATGCGGCATGGGCTGGCGGGCGTTTGATATTGCTAAGTTTCTTCAGGTTTCCCTCCAGTCTGGGTTAGACCGCAATGTGCGGGATGCCTTTTTAACGGGCTACTCGGCGATCGCCCCGTTAAGTACCGTCGAAGAAAGCTGTTTACAGGCGTTGACCCAAACGGCCTACATTTGGTCCTGGGCCATTCAAGTGCAAACCCTAAAACTGTCTGATTACAGTCGTCTCCAGGCCAGTTACTTTACCCGTCGCCTAGGGCGCTTACAACAATTCGGTTCCTCCGATTGGCAACTGTTTTAAGGGCAACAACAAAAAAGCCTACCCGTCGGGTAGGCATAGGATGACTCTAATTTATCTAACAGCAATTGAATGGCGATCGCCACCCAACAGGGATCAAGGATTAGAGGGAGTTAGCACCAGCAACCACTTCCAATAGTTCTTGGGTAATGGCGGCCTGACGGGCTTTGTTGTAGGACAAGCTCAGGGTGCCAATCAGTTGACCCGCATTATCACTGGCATTACTCATGGCGGTCATCCGGGCCGCCAATTCACTGGCCGCTGATTCTTGCAAGGCCCGCAGCAACTGGTTGGTGTTGTATAGGGGCAACAACGCATCCAAAATTTGGACGGGATCTTGTTCGAAGATCATATCTTGGGGAAAACTAGATACCTCAGCATCCACTTTTTCCCGCTCCACTTGGAATTTCCCTCCCCGGGTAATTAGACGGAAGATTTCATCGTCGGCAACTTCTAGCCCTTGGGGAGACAAGGGAAAGAGGGTTTGAATTACCGGCTGGGAACTAATTAGGGATACAAAACGGGTATAAATTAATTCCACCCGATCCACAGTGCCGGACACAAACAACGCCACCAGGGAATCCGCAATTTCAGAGGCTTCTGAGGCATTGGGAATTTGTTCCAAGTTGGCAAAGGTGGCCGCAATATCATAATCGCGACGACCAAAATATTGTTTGGCTTTGCTGCCAACGATCACTAGTTTGACCCCAATCCCTTGGGCGCTTAATTCTTTGACCCGTTTCTCCGCCCGTTTAATCACGTTCACGTTGTAGCCACCGCACAACCCCCGATCGCCGGTTACCACCAGCAAGGCGACGGTTTGGACGTCCCGTTGTTCAAAGAGGGGCAGGGTCGTTTCGGCAAAAGATAAGCGATTTTGCAGATTATATAAAACCTGGGCCAAGGCGTCGGCAAAGGGACGGGTGGAGAGTACCTGCTCTTGGGCGCGACGCACTTTAGCGGCTGCCACAAGGCGCATCGCTTCAGTAATTTTTTTTGTATTTTTGACCGACTGAATCCGGTCACGAATGGCTTTGAGGTTAGGCATAGGACGTTACACCCGCTTAAATTTATCGTTTTTAATAGCACGCAACCAACGCATTCCCTGGGCTTAGGGCCGGAAGTCGGTGGGGGACAGAGCGATCGCAAAATTTTTAACGCTAATCCCCCAACCCCGATGACCCTTCCTTGGCGATCGTTGGTCTCGATTCGTTAGGCGGTGAAGCCTTGGGTGAATTCGTTGATCCCTTCTTTTAACAACGTTTCCGCTTCTTCGGTCAGCGCTTTAGCCGTGCTGATGATTTCCACGTACTTGGCTTTATTGGCTTTGAGATAATCCCGTAATCCTTGGGCAAACTCAGTCACCTTATCCACGGGAATTTTGTCAATATAACCGTTTAAGCCCGCATAGCTGACTGCCACCTGTTCCCACACAGATAGGGGGGAATTTTGAGGCTGTTTCAGCAATTGACGGAGACGTTGACCCCGGGCGAGTTGAGCCTGGGTGGCAGCATCCAAGTCAGAGGCAAATTGGGAGAACGCTTCTAATTCCGCGAACTGGGCTAATTCCAATTTCAATTTCCCTGCCACTTTTTTCATGGCTTTGGTTTGGGCTGCGGAACCAACCCGGCTCACGGAAATCCCGGCGTTAATGGCAGGACGGAAACCGGCGTTAAATAAGTCCGTGGAAAGGAAGATTTGACCGTCGGTGATGGAAATCACGTTGGTGGGAATGTAGGCAGAAACGTCCCCAGCTTGGGTTTCAATCACGGGCAATGCCGTCATGCTACCGCCACCGAGTTCATCACTCAATTTCGCGGCCCGCTCCAACAAACGGGAGTGGATGTAGAACACATCCCCAGGATAAGCTTCCCGACCGGGGGGACGCCGCATCAACAGGGACATTTGACGATAGGCTTGGGCTTGCTTGGACAAGTCATCGTAAATCACCAAGGTGCTCTTGCCTTGATACATGAAATGCTCTGCCAGGGTCGCGCCGGTGTAGGGGGCTAAGTATTGCAGGGTGGCGGGATCGTTGGCGTTGGCGGCCACCACAATGGTGTAATCCATGGCGCCTTTTTCGGTCAACGTATCAATCACCTGGGCCACGGTGGAGGCTTTTTGCCCGATCGCCACGTAAACACACACGACGTCTTCGGATTTTTGGTTGATGATCGTATCAATGGCGATCGCCGTTTTACCGGTTTTGCGGTCCCCAATAATCAATTCCCGCTGACCCCGACCAATGGGAATCATGGCATCGATGGCCGTAATCCCGGTTTGCATCGGTTCACAAACGGATTTCCGTTCAATAATCCCCGGGGCAGGGGACTCTAACAAGCGAGTGGCGGTGGATTGAATTTCCCCTTTGCCATCGATGGGACGACCGAGGGAATCTACCACCCGACCAATCATGTCATCCCCAACGGGAATCTGGGCAATCTGACCGGTGGTTTTCACCGTACTGCCTTCTTGGATACCAAAACCGTCGCCCATTAATACGGCACCGACGTTATCTTCTTCCAAGTTCAGTGCAATGCCGACGGTGCCGTCTTCAAATTCCAACAGTTCTTGGGACATCACTTGTTCCAAGCCGTAAATCCGGGCGGTACCATCACCCACCTGGAGGACTGTTCCCACATTAGAAACTTGAACGCTTTGATCGTAGGCTTCGATCTGGGAACGGATGATGCTGCTAATTTCGTCAGGTCTAATGCTTACCATAGTCTTAATTTTCCGTTGAAAAAAGTGAATATATAAGGCGTCGCTGGGCGACAAAATCAACCGTTACAGAGTGGCGCCAAGACTCATGCCCACCCGACGGAGTTGACCCCGCAAACTGGAATCAAACACCTGGGAACCGACTTTGATCACAATCCCGCCAAGGATGTCGGGATCAACATTGGTGGAAAGCTCCACGGCTTGGGCACCAGTGAGTTGCTTCACTTTCTCCCTTACCTGGTCTTTTTGGTTATCCGTGAGTTTTAGGGCCGACGTCACTTCCGCTAACACGGTATTGGTCAACTGACGCAATAGGGACAGATACTGCTCGGCGATCGCCGCCAAGAAAACAATCCGGCGCTTATCCACCACCAACATCAAAAAGTTAACAAAGTTGACATTGGCGTCATTCCCCATGACAGAGCGCAAAACAGACTTCTTGTCGGCATCACTCACCACAGGGCTAGCTAACATCGCCGCAAAATCAGGGGATTCCGCCAGTAATGTTAATAAGGCGCGCATATCGTCGCCAAACGCCTCAGTCAAGTTTTGCTGCTGGGCCACAGCCATCAGGGCTTGGGCGTAGGGTTCAGCAATTTCACTGCTATATAAAGTCCCTTTCATTAACGACCTCCTAATTGGGCAATACTGCGTTCGATTAATTGGTCTTGGGCGTGGTCATTCAAACGACTCCGGACCTCGGATTCAGCCCGGGTCAGGGCCTGCACCGCAATGCGGCGCTTGAGTTCCGCAATCACCCGGTCACGCTCAGCCCCCAAGTCCTTGGCCGCTGTTTCCTGTAGGCGCTGGACGTCAAGGTCAGCTTGATTGGCAATTTCTTGCTTGGCCGCCTCAGCTTTTTGGGCCGCGGCTTCCACGATGCGAGCTGCTTCAGCTTTAGCCTTAGCTAACTTTTCTTGTTCCGTTGCTAAGGTTTTTGCCGCTTCCCGTTGACGGGTTTCAGCATCATCGATCGCCTCTACAATTTTTGCCCGGCGATCGCCCAGGATTTTACCCAAGGTTTTTGGGGCGTAGTAAATAATAACTCCCAGCAACAGCGCTAGATTAAAGAGATTGGTTTCTAAAAAATCTAGATTAATTCCAAATCCCCCTTCTCCCGCCGAATGGGCTTCAGTTGCTAGGATAAACAAGGTATTAAGCATAATGACAAACTCAATCTATAGGGCGCTTATTTAATTAATTCAGGGCCTATCAGTTTGTTTAAAATTTGATCGCTTAACGCGGCCACCTCTTGTTCTAAAGAACTCAAAGCCAATTGGCGTTGCGATTCAATTTCCTGGGCCGCCGATTCTTTTTGCCTTTGAGCCTCACGTTGGGCGTCCGCAATTTTTTCCGCCGCAATCCGCCGGGCTTCAGCCTGGGCATCCGCAATTACCGACTGAGACTGGCGTCGAGCATCAGTAATTTGTTGCTCATACTCTTGGGTAATTGTTTTCGCCGTTGCTAAGCGTTCCCGCGCATCCGCTTCATTGGTGCGAATATAGTCAGCCCGTTCGTCTAAAACTTTATTCAGTGGCTTAAAAAAGATAGCATTCAGCAAGAACGCAAGGACTACGAACTGCAATGCCATTAGGGGCAGGGTGGCATCAAAATCAAACATTGTTTTACAAAAGCTAGGTCAGGGATCTGCGGAAGAAGCCCCACAAACCCAACAGGGTATGGATTAGCGGGGGAAAGAGACGCGATCGCTCACGTCTCTAACCGAAAAGCTGCCCTTACGCGAAGGGATTGGCGAACAATAATACGAGGGCGATAACCAGACCGTAAATTGTCAAAGATTCCATGAACGCTAGGGTCAACAGCAAAGTACCCCGAATTTTGCCTTCAGCTTCGGGTTGACGGGCAATACCGGAAAGGGCTTCGCCAGAGGCATTACCTTGACCTAAGCCAGGGCCGATGGAACCGAGGCCAACGGCTAAAGCAGCAGCAATAACGGACGCAGCAGCGATGGTAGGATTCATGATGTTTTTTTCCTTTTAGCTAACAAAACGAAATTTAAGTTTAGGATTCAAGAGCACTAATGCTCTTCCCCTTCGACCTCGATCGCCTCATGGATATAGGCGCCGGCCAAGGTGGCAAACACCAAGGCTTGGATAGCACTGGTAAAGAGACCAAGTACCATCAAGGGTAAAGGGATGAACAAGGGCACGAGTAACACCAACACTGCCACCACCAATTCATCCGCCAGGATGTTACCAAAAAGACGGAAGCTGAGGGAAAGGGGCTTGGTGAAATCTTCTAAAATCTTGATGGGTAAGAGGAAGGGGAATGGTTGCACGTAATTGGCAAAATATCCCAAGCCTTTCTTACTCAAGCCTGCATAAAAGTAGGCTAGCGACGTCAGTAACGCCAAGGCAACAGTTGTATTGATATCATTGGTAGGTGATGCTAATTCTGCCCCGTCGGGAATGTGAATTAACTTCCAGGGCAGCAATGCCCCCGACCAATTAGATACAAAAATAAAGAGGAACAATGTGCCGATAAACGGTAACCAAGGACGGTATTCCTTTTCTCCTAACTGGTTCCGCGCTAGTTCCCGAAGGAATTCCAACACGTATTCCATCAGGTTTTGGATGCCGCTAGGAACCCGTTGCACATTTCGCGTTGCCGCGAGGGAAATCACTACCAGCAAAAAAATAACAAACCAAGCGGTTGTAAAGGTTTGACCGTGTAGTCTGAGGGTCCCAATTTCCCAATACCACTGCTGCCCCACTTCCAGAGAAGCTAGAGGAAACAAATTTAAAATACTCAAACCAGCTAACATTGTTATTCGGTGAGATTGACGCAGTAAGTATGAAGGATATTGATGGTAGACAGACGATGGGTCGGCGTTTGAAGCAAGCTAAAACTGCCCTACGTAGCCAGTGCTCGCCTGCCAACCTAGGCACCTCCATCAACCTCTCATTACCTAGTCCGCCGTAGGCGTCAAAACGCTACGCAGGGTATAGATAATGATCGCAGCTTTATAGGTTAGAAAACCCAGAAAAACCGGTAAAACCCGGAGGTTATCCCATTGGGTGGCAAAAATAATCAGGCCCACAAACACTGCTAAGCCTTTCATTCCTACCCGACCTGTCTGAGTTCCTATCCGCTCCACATCCCTCGCTAATAGCTTCAGATACAGTAGACCGGCGATCGCCCCAAGCAAATAATTTAAAGCTATATTGAGGGAATAGACCCAAAGAATACAGATGAAAATTAAGGCCGTAGCCACCAAGGTCCAGACAAACAACTGACGTTGAAGTCGATAGAAATCCGCCATGCCATTGTCAATTTGGGGTAAAGACAATTCTGGGGAGGGGACGTCTTGGGTCTCTGGTGGGGGGGATGGCGCTGTCACACTCTGAGGGATTAGCGGTTTAAGAAGTGGAAATCAGAATTATGATCCCGGAATCGGGAAGCATATACCCTAAGCCAGAAGCGATCATATCACGCTGTCGCAACGCATTTTACTTTTTACGGGATTGGGGTCGAAGTCCCTAGGGTATCAATCGGGGAAGTCGCTTGTGGCACAACCCAGGGGGAGGGAGGAATATCTGCAATCAGTCCCAGAAACTCAAGAGCCGATAGGATAGGAAAAGCGTGTTTGTTCAAAATCGATTGCTATGAATCTCGTCAGCCTTGAAAGTTTTTTAGATAATGCTGCTTTTTTAATCCTGCTGTTGACCCTGTTTGCTTATTGGAGCGCTACGGCTTTTCCCAAGCCCTGGTTGACACAACTGGCGAGTACGGGGATGGCGATCGCCAATTTGACCATTGCTGCGTTGTTAGGGGCCCGGTGGTTAGAGGCGGGCTATTTTCCCATTAGTAATCTCTACGAATCCTTATTTTTCCTGGCCTGGGGCATTACTGGCGCCCATTTCATCGCGGAACGGATGAGTCAAAGTCGTTTTGTTGGGGCGGTCACTGCCCCCATTGCCCTGGGAATTACGGCCTTTGCCACGTTAACCTTACCCGCCGATATGCAATTATCTGCCCCCCTGGTGCCCGCGTTGAAATCCAACTGGTTGATGATGCATGTCAGCGTGATGATGATCAGTTACGCCACCCTGATGGTGGGGTCATTATTGGCGATCGCCTTTTTGCTCGTCACCCGGGGCCAGTCGGTGGAACTGAAAGGCAGTTCCGTCGGGACGGGGGGCTTTCGGCAAGGTCGCTCCCCCTCGACAACCTTAGCCCCTGCCCTGGCAATAGGAGGGATTGCGACAACCGCCGACCGTCCGGTCTCTGTGTTGGAAAAGCCGGCCCCCACCACCCTTTCCCTTTCCCCCCAACGGTTAACCCTGGCGGATACGTTAGATAACGTTAGTTACCGCTTGATTGGCCTGGGGTTTCCCCTGCTCACCATTGGTATTATCTCCGGTGGGGTTTGGGCCAATGAAGCCTGGGGGTCTTACTGGAGTTGGGATCCGAAGGAAACCTGGGCCTTGATCACCTGGTTAGTGTTTGCCGCCTATCTCCATGCACGGATCACCAAGGGTTGGCAAGGTCGCCGTCCCGCTATTTTGGCCGCCAGTGGTTTTGTGGTGGTGTGGGTGTGTTATTTGGGCGTCAATCTCTTAGGAAAAGGGCTACATTCCTACGGCTGGTTTTTCTAGACCACGGGGCGTATCTGGGCATTGTGCATAAAGATATGTCAACGGGGTTAACCAATCCACCACTTTGCCTTTGAGAATTAAAGAGACGAGTTAGAAGGATCGCTCTATGAACGTACCGTCACCGATCGCCCCCCTGACCGGCTCCGCCCTCTATCAACAATTTGCCTGCGTCCAAACCTTAGCGGGGCATCAGGGTTCGGTGTATGCGATCGCCATTGGTGAGGATGGTCATACCGCGTGGAGTTGGGGACTGGATGAAATGCTCCACCAGTGGCATTTACCGACGGGGGAATTAATTCGTTCCCTAACAGGGTTAAAAGGGGTTCAACATTTGGCCGTCACCCCGGATCAAACACTCATTTTTGCCTGTGGCTGGGAAGCCCCTATCCAGGCCTGGGATTTAGAGGCGGGAAAACTCTATCGGACCTATCAACCGTCCGCTAGTCCCTCCCCGGATCTCGGGGCGATCGCCAACGCCATTGCGGTGCATCCCCAGGGACAGTGGTTGGCCAGCGGGGGGTGGGATAAACAGGTACGCCTTTGGGATATTGAGAGTGGGGAATGCTTAGCCGTCTGGGGAGGACATCAGGCTGACGTCAATTCTGTGGTGTTTACCGCCGATGGCCAGTATGTGATCAGTGGTAGTTGGGATGGGACGATTCGATGTTGGGATTTGCAACTAAGGGACTGTGTTCGGATTTTGTCTAGCCATTCCCAAACTTTTGATCGAGTGGCGATCGCCGCTGACGGCAAGAGCATTGTGGGGAGTAGTAAAAGTAAGGCGTTGAGCTTTTGGGATATTGAACGGGGGCGGTGTCGTAAAACCGTGCGGGGTCACTCCAAGGAGATTATTGCCCTGTTTATTTCCCCCGATAGTGAGGTGGCGATTACGGCAAGTTGGGATGAGAGTGTACGTTTTTGGGATATGGCCACCGGGGCCTGTTTTCATCAATGTCGGGAACATGAGGGCCGAATTTGGACAGCAGCCTTCAGCCAGGATGGGTTGACCCTAATCACGGGGGGACAGGACAAATTAATTCGTGTTTGGCAATCCTTACCATCCCCCCAGGCATAATCCCCCTCTCAGTTGATCTTTTTGTTGCCCTGCGTTTCCCCAATTATCCTAAGATTGAAGGGAATTTAGGAGGAGATTAATGAGTGAATTTAATAGTGGTTTACCCAGTGTTCGCCAAGTTCAAAACCTGATCAAAAATCAAACCACCGTCGAAATCAAATTGTTAACAGGGGATTCTTTTCAAGGCAAAATCCGTTGGCAAGATCCTTACTGTTTTGGTTTGACGGACGATTCAGACCAAGCAACCATCATCCGCATTCAGGCGATCGCCTACATCACGCCCCGGGCCTAACCCCATAGGTGATGAAACGGTGACTATCCATTCTCAGTTTTGATGTTATGGACAATACATCGCCTCAGAGAGCCGCTCAAAAAACGGTAAGGTGTGAAGAGAAATCGATAAACTCGGCTGTTTCTCCCCTTTTGCTCAATCGTTTCTGATCCCATGAGTATTCAAGCAATCGTCACCCAAGCTCTCCAAGATGGTTACTTAACCCCGGCCATGGAAGCCGAAGTGGGTCGTATTTGTGAAAGTGCCGCTGAGCTGAGTAACGAAGAATATAACTCCCTGGATCGCTTAATGGGGGCGTTGCTCAACGGGGAAGTGGTGGCCATGCCCCACAAGCAATTTATTAATGTGATGGAAGAAATGGTGGTCACGGAAGTTGTTGCTCAAGTCTCAAAATATCGCAATTCCCCCGACGAACACCTCGATATTTCCGACATCGCCGCCTATGCACTTAACCGCCTCCCTCCCCTCTATGCAACGTCGGAAGAAGGCGCCACCTACCAACGGCAGCGGGGGCAAGAAGAACTTTCGTTTCTTATCCGTCAACAGGTCACAGAAGGGGTCAACCGCTATTTAGATCGTCCCCAACTGGAAAATCGGAAACCCCTCGATAAACCGGCCAAACAGGATTTACTGTCCCAAGTCAGTGCCATGCTAGAAACCTTTGCACCAGACTAAATGGTTTGGGGATTGTCCCCGCTGCTATCCATCAGGACTGTGGGTTACCCATACTTCCCCTACTTCCCCGCAGACAGCGCTGTTCCCCCTATGCAAGGTCAGTTAATAAAGACATCGTCCTTGGAGGACTTCCCATTCTGCTGTGTTGACCCCTGCCAAGGACTTTTTCGACAAAATGTTAAGATTTGTAAAAATAAAGATGGTTATTCCGGTTTTCACCGCCCCACGTCACCATGCACAATGCTCCTCTCAGTTGGCCAGACCTTGAAGCCATCTGCGATTACACCGTTGACCCCGTCAATGGTCCCACCAACGCCCAAGCCTGTCTCCGATTATTTGGTCAGCCAGAAAGCGCCATTCGAGTCACCCTCTATCGCGATAACCATGCCTGGTGTCCCTACTGTCAAAAGGTGTGGCTGTGGCTTGAGGAAAAGCGGATTCCCTACCGGGTCAAAAAGATCACCATGTTTTGCTACGGGCAAAAAGAATCGTGGTACAAGGTGATCGTGCCATCGGGGATGCTGCCGGCCCTGGAATTAGATGGCCAGTTGTACACCGAAAGTGACGACATCTTAATGGCATTAGACGCTGCCTTTGGTCCCTTGGGGAGGACAATGCAAGATTCAACGGTATTGCCCCTACGCCGCTTAGAACGTCTATTGTTTCGTGCTTGGTGTAATTGGTTGTGTTATCCCCCGGTCTTGCCCGGCGCTGACCAACGTAACCGTCAGCAATTTATTGAAGTGGTTAATCAAGTGGAAGCGGCGATCGCCGCCACATCGGGCCCTTATTTTCTAGAAGACTTTAGCGTTGCTGACGTGGTTTTCACCCCTTATATAGAGCGCATGAATGCCAGCCTGTTTTACTACAAAGGCTATTCCTTGCGGGAAGAAAATCCTTTTTTGCGAGCTTGGTTTGCCGCCATGGAAACACGGTCAGCCTATCGCGGTACCCAAAGCGATTTTCACACCCATGCCCACGATTTACCGCCCCAAATGGGGGGATGTTGGTCTAACAACACGGATCAAGCTAAACAGAATCAACGGTTAGTGGATCATGGCCCCTGGTTGGGGTTACCCGACGTGATTTATCCGGAACCTATCACCGTTAAACAAGAGGCCCTGGCGCGGGTCTTGAAACATCGGGTCAATATTATGCGGGTGAATCCCTGCCCCGGCGATCGCCTTGATCCGGCCCTGCGCTGTGTGTTGACGTTATTGATGACCGGGGAAAAATGCCATCCTCCCCAGGGATCCGCGGCGGGGTTACGATATTTGCGCGATCGCCTTAATGTCCCCCGGGATATGTCTATTTATGCAGCCAAACACCTGCGGCAAGCCTTAGAAACCACCGCGGCCCTGGACGGGGATCAGCAAGGGGAACCCATTCCCATCAAACATCGCCGGGATCAAAATCCCGCTAATTTTAGGGAATGAGCTAATGCCACCAGAGGGCAGTCCCGTTGGGCCGTCCTCGTTTTACTTAACTACTGTAGCCAGCCAATCAATCATCTGTTGATTTACCCTGTCCGGTTGTTCGTCATGGGGACAATGCCCTGCCCCGGGTAACGCCGAAAATGCGCTGAGGGGGTCCATCTTGGCCCGTTGTTGATAAAGCCCCGACGCACTAATGGGTGTCCAGGGATCTTTATCTCCCCACAGGACCAGTAAGGGCTGCTCCACCTGCTCTAATAGGGTTCGGGGCGGTATCCCCGCCGGGGCAGTCAAAATGGAGGCAAACACCTGGGCGGCATTGGGATGGCAGGAAGGTTGGTAGAGCATTTCCACCAACTCATCGGTGACCGCTTGGCGATCGCCGTACACCTGGTAGAGGGTCTGACGAATACGGGCTTTGCGCCGAACTTGGTTAAACAAGATGGGGCCGACCAAGGGAGACGCCACCAAACGGGTAAAGCTGCCCATGATGACATTGAGGGGAAACGGCATTTCTTCCGGGCGATGGTTTAGTCCCCCGGCCGCATTGAGTAACACACCGGCGATCGCCAGTTCCGACCGTTGAGCCAACACCATTAACGCTAATAGTGCGCCGATAGAATTGCCAATCCACACCGCCGGTTGCTGAATCTGCTCCTGCCAAAAAGCCGTTAACTGTTCTAACCAAAGATCCAGGCTGTAGTCCAGAATGGGTTTGTCCGAAGCGCCAAACCCTAACAAATCCAAAGCATAGACTCGATAACCGGCCTGGGCGAGGGGGGTGATGTTTTTACGCCAGTGACCAACGGAGGCCCCGAAGCCGTGGATTAATACAAGGGGGATGCCGTCCCCCTGGACGGTATAACAGATTTGATGGTCTCGCCAGCGCCATGTTTGGCATTCAAGGGGAGACTGAACGGCGATCGGGGTTGGGGCAGAACTAAGGCGCGTCATCATTACAAAAAAATTGGATAAACATAAATTAACAAAAATGCCCCCGCGATAAACTGGGGAAGAACCATTTTTATCCGCGACAACCACCATGGCCACCACCGCCGATGAAGTTTGGCAACTCCTAGGGGAACTGATCGAAGCCCAGAAGGACACGGCCCGCCGTTTCCAAGAATCTGATCGCCGTTTTGAAGAAACCAAGCAATTTCTCAAAGAGCAGAGTCAGGAGACCGATCGCCGACTGAAAGAACAAAATGAAGAAACTGATCGCCAGATCAAGCGCATGAGCAAAGAAGTCGGCAAACTCAGCAACCGGCTGGGGGAGTTTGTGGAATGGCAGGTCAGACCGGCCGCCGTGCGGTTATTTCAGGAAAGGGGCATTGATGTCCATGAATTTCACCCCAATGTGTCGGTTAAACGGGAAAATGGGGGGTTAGAAATCGATTTGCTGGTAGTCAATGATACCGATGCCATTTTGATCGAAGTTAAAAGTAAGCTCACCCAGAGAGACGTGGATGATCACTTAGTGAGACTCCAAAAATTTAAACAATTCATGCCCCGGTATCGAGATGTGAACGCCCTGGGAGCCGTGGGGGGCATGGTGATCTCCGATGAAGTGGCGGAATATGCCTATGACAAAGGGTTATTCGTCCTCGCCCAATCCGGAGATGGGGTAGTAATTTTGAATAATCTCCAATTCCAGCCACGACGTTGGTAGGGTAGAAACCCATCCACTAGGTAGGTCTGAATTGGACCCAAAAAAACCGACACTCAAAAGGATCTTTTTTCTTGACCGTCGCCAACGCAATCTCTGTAGAAAGTGTTGGAAAATTATCGGTTCTTGCCCGATGGCTGACGTTAATGAGGCGCTAAAAAATACGTGGGGGTTGTGATAGTCGCATCTAAAACACAATGCCGATCGCCAACGTAAACCGAAAAAATGGCGATCGGCACTGAGGTTATTCACGAATGAAACACTGACCGATAAGACATTATCCTTGGGCTAAGACTTGGGCAGCGGCGGCAACCCCGGCCCCCGGCGTAACCCCATCGTGACCCAACTCAATCAGCGTGGCTTCCAGGGCGCCAATGCAACTGAGAATATCCCGGTCACAAACGAAGCCCAAATGTCCGATGCGGAAGATTTTGCCTTTGAGGTGATCCTGACCACCAGCAAGGGCAATATCAAATTTTTTCCGCATGGTACCCCGGATTTTTTCCGCATCAACGGTGGCGGGGGCTACTGCAGTAATGGCATTGCTGGTGGCATCGTCGGGGGCCAGTAAGGGCAGATTTAACGCTTTCATGGCGGCGCGGGTGGCCTGGGTATGGCGTTGATGACGGGCGAAAATAGCATCTAACCCTTCTGCTTTCATCATTTGCAGCGCTGCTTGCAAACCATACATTAGGTTGATCGGTGGCGTAAAGGGAGAACTGTCGTCATCCGTTGCCTTTTTATACTTTTTCAAATCCAAGTAAAAACGAGGAATAGTTGCGGTTTCGTAGGCTTTCCAGGCTTTAGCACTCACTGACACAAAGCCGAGTCCGGGGGGGATCATATAACCCTTTTGGGAACCGGAGGCGACCACATCTAATCCCAACTCATCGATCGCCAGGGGAGTCGCACCAAGACTGGTTACTGCATCCACGATCATCAACGCTTCGCCGTGGGCTTTAGCTGCTTGGTTGATAGCGACAATATCATTGAGAACGCCTGCGGAAGTTTCCGAATGGGTGATAATTAACGCCTTGATCGCCTTGGCGCTGTCTGCTTCCAACGCGGTTTTAAAGGCATTGGGATCGAGGGGTTTACCCCATTCTGCCTTAATTTCCGTCACATCCAAACCGAAGGTTTTCGCCACTTTTACCCAGCGATCGCCAAACTTTCCGTTATTACCCACCAGCACCTGATCGCCGGGACTGAGGAAATTAATAATCCCCGCTTCCATGGCTCCGGTGCCACTGGCGGCCAACATCAACACATCATTTTGGGTTTGATGGAGCCATTTTAAATTTGCTGTCAACTCCGCAATGATTTTGCTAAAGTCACCGCTGCGATGGCCAATGGGGTGTTTCGCCATGGCCAACAGGACTTTTTCGGGTACGGGGGTCGGCCCCGGAATCATCAACATTTGTTTGTTATCCATCGCAGTCAATCCTCCCCTTAGCTAGGCGCGATTACTAGAAATATTTATCGAAAAATGATGGCCGTCAATCCCCGAATGGTGGGATTACATCGGCAAGCATCCCATCTTATCACCTCCGATTAAGAGACTAAATGTCCCTTGTCAACTGTTCTCAACTTTCCCCCCCCGCAACCGAATGACATTTCCCGTGCCATGTTTTGATAAGATAGGGGACGCTGAATCGTTGAGTTTGTGATGGATTGAACAATGCGATAGGTGTTCTGTCCAGCGGAATGCTCTGTTTTCACCCATTCCCGGCGCGACCCAGCGCTTTGCATATTTATAGTTATAGGTATTCTAATGAATCAAGAAATTTTTGAAAAAGTCAAGAAAATCGTGGTGGAACAATTAGAAGTTGATCCCGATAAAGTAACCCCCGATGCCACCTTTGCCGATGATCTGGGGGCAGACTCCCTGGATACCGTTGAATTGGTCATGGCCCTAGAAGAAGAATTTGATATCGAAATTCCCGACGAAGTTGCCGAAACCATCGACACCGTTGGTAAAGCCGTCGAACATATCGAAAGTAAGTAATTTTAGACGCACTCCCCCTCCCCCTGAATCCCATACAGCGTTAGATGGGCTGGTACTCACCCAAGGTTTTGACTGCGCCAGCCCATCCTCTCTGGGCCGCTATTTTCTGAATAGTTGGGAATGTCTTACTCTCTGGCTAGCAACGACAACTGTAGAACGATTAACAATTATAGTTTCTTCCCCTGACTTTATTAATTAGTACCATGGCAAACTTGGAAAAAAAGCGCGTTGTTGTAACGGGATTAGGCGCCATTACTCCCATCGGCAATACCTTGGCGGACTATTGGCAGGGGTTGCTCCACGGAAAAAATGGTATCGGCCCCATTACCCACTTTGATGCTAGTAACCAAGCCTGCCGTTTTGGGGGGGAAGTGAAGGGGTTTGAACCCACGGAATTTTTGGATCGTAAAGAAGCGAAGCGCATGGATCGGTTTTGCCACTTTGCGGTGTGCGCTAGCCAACAAGCCATTAGCGACGCCCAATTGGTGATTGACCAGGATAATGCCGATGGCATTGGGGTGTTGATCGGCACCGGCATTGGGGGGTTAAAGGTCTTAGAGGATCAACAAACCATCCTCTTGGAGAAAGGTCCTAGTCGCTGTAGTCCGTTTATGATTCCCATGATGATTGCCAATATGGCGTCGGGGCTAACCGCGATCAACTTGGGCGCCAAAGGCCCCAATACCTGTACGGTGACGGCCTGTGCGGCGGGATCCAATGCCATCGGAGATGCGTTTCGCTTAATCCAAAATAGTTACGCCAAAGCGATGATTTGTGGGGGAACGGAGGCGGCGATGACGCCCCTTGGCTTTGCCGGGTTTGCCGCCGCTCGGGCCCTGTCGTTTCGCAATGATGATCCCACAACGGCCAGCCGTCCCTTTGATAAGGATCGAGATGGATTTGTGATGGGAGAAGGGTCTGGGATTTTACTCTTGGAAGAGTTGGAGACGGCCCTAGCCCGGGGTGCCAAAATTTATGCTGAAATTGTCGGATATGGGATGACCTGTGATGCCTACCATATTACGTCCCCCGTTCCCGATGGGTATGGTGCAACCCAGGCGATTAAGCTAGCCCTGCAGGATGGGGGCTTAAAGCCGGAGGAGATTAGTTATATCAATGCCCACGGCACCAGTACTCCGGCTAATGATGTTACGGAAACCCGTGCGATTAAACAGGCCATCGGGGCCCATGCCTACAACCTTGCGGTGAGTTCCACCAAGTCCATGACAGGGCACCTGTTGGGGGGATCCGGCGGCATCGAAGCGGTGGCAACGGTGATGGTGATCGCCAATGATCAGGTTCCTCCTACCATCAACCTAGCAAATCCCGATCCCGAGTGTGATTTAGACTATGTGGCGGGCAAAAGCCGGGCCCTAACGGTGCAGGCTGCCTTATCCAACTCCTTTGGTTTTGGGGGCCATAACGTAACCCTCGCCTTCAAAAAATATTCCTAGCTCACCAAAAAATTCACCGAAGCGTGGGAAGATGGAAGCAATTTAGCCCGACTTGGGTTTTACCCTCACCGCCCTCCGGTGGATATTGACTGATTATTCTTAGTTTATTGCGCAAAAAAATTATGGTCGTTGCTACTCAATCTATTGACGAACTTTGTATTAATGCCATTCGTTTCCTCGCGGTGGATGCGATTGAAAAGGCAAAGTCTGGCCACCCAGGCTTACCAATGGGGGCAGCGCCCATGGCTTTCACCCTCTGGGATAAATACATGAAGTACAACCCCAAGAACCCCAAATGGTTCAACCGGGATCGCTTCATTTTGTCGGCGGGTCATGGTTCCATGCTCCAATATGCACTGCTCTACCTGATGGGTTATGACAGTGTGACCATTGAAGATATCAAACAGTTCCGTCAATGGGAGTCAGCAACGCCTGGTCACCCCGAAAATTTCTTAACCGCTGGGGTGGAAGTCACCACAGGGCCGTTAGGTCAGGGGATTGCCAATGGGGTCGGTTTAGCCCTCGCAGAAGCCCACTTAGCTGCGACTTTCAATAAACCCGATGTAACCCTAGTAGATCATTACACCTATGTGATTTTGGGGGATGGTTGCAACATGGAAGGGATTTCCGGCGAAGCCGCTTCCCTCGCGGGTCACTGGGGGCTGGGTAAATTAATCGCCCTCTACGACGACAACCATATTTCCATTGATGGTTCCACCGATGTGGCCTTTACCGAAGATGTGAGTAAGCGGTTTGAAGCCTACGGTTGGCATGTGCTCCATGTGGAAAATGGCAACACTGACCTCGCGGCGATCGCCAAAGCCATTGAAGACGCCAAAGCGGTCACCGATAAACCGACCATGATTAAGGTCACCACCACCATTGGTTACGGTGCGCCGAATAAATGTGATACCGCTGGTATTCACGGGGCAGCCTTGGGAACCGATGAAGTGGCCGCCACCCGTAAAAACCTGGGCTGGGATTACGAACCCTTTGAAATTCCCCAGGACGTTTTAGACTACACCCGTAAGGCGATTGATCGGGGTGCAAGCTACGAAGCGGAATGGAACCAAGTTCTTGCCCAATATAAAACCAAATATCCCACCGAAGCTGCTACCTTTGAGCGGATGCTGAGCGGTGAACTACCCGACGGTTGGGATAGTGCCCTCCCCAGCTTCACCCCTGCGGATAAAGGGTTAGCGACTCGGAAATATTCCGAAGGGTGCTTAAACGCCCTGGCCCCCGGCCTACCGGAATTAATCGGTGGTTCGGCGGATTTAACCCACTCCAACTTGACGGAAATCCACGACTCCGGCGATTTCCAAAAAGGCGCGTACCAAAACCGCAACGTCCACTTTGGGGTGCGGGAACACGCCATGGGCGCTATTTGTAACGGTATGGCGTTGCATGGTTCCGGGTTAATTCCCTACGGTGCCACCTTCTTAATCTTTACGGACTACATGCGGGCGGCGATTCGTCTCTCTGCCCTCTCCGAAGCCGGGGTGGTTTGGGTGATGACCCACGACTCCATTGGTCAAGGGGAAGACGGCCCCACCCACCAACCCATCGAAGTTCTCGCTTCCCTGCGGGCCATTCCTAACCTCACCGTTATTCGTCCCGCCGATGGCAACGAAGTTTCCGGTGCTTACAAAGTGGCGATCGCCAAGGCCAAGGAAAATGCCCCCACCCTGTTATCCTTCACCCGCCAAGGGGTTCCCAACTTAGCCGGCACCTCCATTGATGCGGTGGCCAAAGGGGCTTACACCCTGGCGGATTGCGATGGCACCCCCGAGTTGATCTTGATGGGCACCGGATCTGAAGTTCAACTTTGCGTCCAAGCCGCTGAACAATTAACCGCTGCGGGCAAAAAAGTCCGGGTGGTTTCCATGCCTTCCTGGGAATTGTTTGAAGCCCAGGATGCTGCTTATCAGGAATCCGTTCTCCCCAAAGCAGTTACCAAACGCCTCGCCGTAGAAGCCGCTGCTAGCTTCGGTTGGCACAAATATGTTGGTATGGAAGGGCACACCGTCACCATCGATACCTTCGGTGCCTCGGCCCCCGGCGGTGTTTGCTTGGAGAAATTTGGCTTCAGCGTTGACAATGTTCTCGCTAAAGCAAAAGCATTATTGGGTTAAGGTCAAACCTCAAACCCCCGTTAGCACTAAGGGCGAATCAATAATCGCCCTAAACACGATAGCTCTCCGTCACTAAGATGGAGAGCTTCAATGTCTACGTCATCCCCCAAATCCACCACTAAACGCCCTAGGGTCTGATGATTAATAACCGGGAGACCGGTTAAAACAATCTCCTCAAGGTGAAGACGTTTGGCGTCAACCAGTTTTAACGCAGCACTTAACGTCAGATCCGTGCTATGACCCGCCGGATCGGTAACTTGACCTTGTAGTCGAAAGGCTCGATGTTCTAAGGCGATCGCCTGCCATTGGAACTGATAGGGGGCAAGGGCGGCTTTGGGGTCATAAATTCCCTGCTGTTCCAGAAGGGCAATTAATAATTCCGTGAAGGCATTGGCCAATAAGCCAGACGTTAACGATGCCTGCAAATGGGATTGGGAGAGTTGCACTTCACCACTCACCCGAATTGGCTCCAGTAATTGTAACGGTTTGCCTTTGATCACCTGACCAATATTAATGCGGATATTTTCCCCCTTGAGCAAAACGCGACCCAGTTGTAACCCCTGATAAATAGCTTGGTGGCTGGTCAATTCCACCCGGGGAACGTAACCCCGTAAAATTTGGCGATCTTTGCCATCAATGGCAATGTCTAACGTCTCCACCCCATCCACTTGGGAACGGAGCCAGAGTCTGAGGGCCGGCGCTAAAATTCTGCCAATCAGATTACTATCAACGGCAATGGGCATAGGGGTAAAGCGATTAGGTAATTGTTGCTGCATTAGTTTACCTCAATGTCGAATGAAGGCTCGCACTCTAATCTCTGATTGAGTGTCGAGATGAATTTCGACCAACAAACAAATCTTGTGGCAAACTGGACTCATAAGAAATCAACTCGATCATGTTTGTACTCGAAGCTAAACTCAGAGGCTCTGAAAAGCAGTTTGCGGTTATTGACGAAATGATTCGCACGGCTGGCTTTATCAGAAATACCTGTATCCGCTACTGGATGGATAATCAAGGTGTTGGACAATACGACTTGTCCGCTCTCTGTGCTGTTTTAGCCAAAGAGTACGAATGGGCAAAAAATCTTAATTCCCAGGCTCGTCAAGCGTCGGCAGAAAGAGCTTGGCAGTCAATTAAGCGTTTCTACGATAATTGCAAAAATTCATCCGTCAAAAAGAAGGGATACCCAAAATTCAAGAAAGCACGCTCTGTTAAGTACAAAGCAACGGGGTGGAAGCTTTCTGAAGATAGACAATCCCTAACTTTCACTGATGGATTTAAGGCAGGAACCTTTCCCATGAGAGGGGCGGTTGACCTTAACTACTACCAGCTAGAACAAATCAAACGGGTTCGGGTTGTGCGTAGGGCAGATGGGTATTATGTCCAATTTTGCATCAAACATGACCGAATAGAAGCAGTAGAGCCTACAGAACAGGTTGTTGCCTTGGATGTCGGTTTAACCCACTTTTATACGGACAATCGGGGTAACAAGGTCGAGAATCCCCGTCATCTCAGAAAAGCGGAGAAGTCCCTTAAACGACTTCAACGTCAGGTTAGTCGCAAACAGAAAGGCTCTAACAAGCGTAAAAAGGCGATTAACAAGTTGGGAAGAAAGCACTTAAAGGTCTCTCGCCAACGTAAAGACTTTGCGGTGAAGTTAGCAAGGTGCGTGGTCAAATCTAACGATTTGGTGGTGTTTGAGGACTTGAAGGTGCAAAACATGGTGAAAAACCACTGTCTTGCCAAGAGTATTAATGATGCGGCATGGCGACAGTTCTTTGAATGGCTGGAATACTATGGTCGGGTATTGGGCAAAATTGTCATTGCTGTACCCCCGCAATATACCAGTCAAGAATGTAGTGCTTGTCATCGCATCGTTAAGAAATCCTTGTCTCAAAGAACTCACATCTGCACGTGTGGATTAGTGATGGATAGGGATGAGAACGCGGGTCGGAATCTTTTGGCTAAAGGCTTGGAGTCAGTGAGTAGGGCGGGGCACGCCCAAACTTCGGGGTTAAACCTCGTAAACGCCCAAGGACATCTAAACCTCTGTCAAGTGAGTGAGAGCTTGCTTGATAAGTTTGGTGGTTGATTTGGGAACCCCGCACTGTATTGCTTGCAATCAGTGTCGGGAGGATGTCAGAAGAATTTGCAACGGTTTTACTGTACTAACTACCCTAGGGCGAACAATCAGGAAAAAACCATGTGCCATTGTGAATTGGATCGGCCATAGGTCAGAATAAAGCTATAAGACTGGTTTTTACCCGGATAGTCCCTGTGTTATATAAAATTCGTTATGGCCCGGCCTATTCAGTGCTCAATGTCACCCTAAAACCCCAAGAACGTTTCTATGCAGCCCTGGGGACCCTGGTGAACATAGACGAAGGACTAACGTTAAAACGGAGCTTTGGGGCCGGTTTTCTGGATTCCCTTGCTCGCTTTTGTTTGGGCAAAGATAACCTTATGCTCAACGTCATTCACAATCCTACCGACGACCCCCTCTCCTTTACTCTCAGTAAAACCTTTCCGGGGGACATTACTCGTTTAAATGTGACTAAACACGGCCTTGTCATTAGACCCCATTCTCACATTGCCCACACCAGTGGGGTGCAGATGGGGGTTCATTGGCTGGGATTTTCCAGTTGGTTGGCAGGGCAGGGCCTTATCGGATTGAAACTCTCCGGTCGGGGTCGCGTCTTTTTAGGTAGCTATGGCAGTCTCGTCCAATCCCAGTGCAATCCCCGTTTCATGATTGAGCACCAGCATTTGTTAGCCTTTAGCCCCAAACTCAGCTTAAAAGTCAATTTTCCCAAAGGGGTAATCGGCGATCCCCAGGCCGGTAATGGCCTCTGCTCCCAATTAACCGGCAGTGGCAGTGTCTATTGGCAAACCCGGAGTCTTAGTAGTTTGGGACGTTATATCCGCCTAAAACTCCGCTAATCGGGACTACCTGCCCATGCAAGTGAAATTAATTAACGCACCCCACACGGCGATCGCCCAGGTCAACTTAGATCCCAAGGAAGAATGCTTTGCCCAAAACGGCTCATTGGTGGCCATGACGACGGGCATCGACGTTCAGAGTCTCCTACGACGGAGTAGTGAAGGGGGAAAACAGGGTCCCCATAAAAGGGGTCAAGCCAAAACCCTTTACTTAAATAATTATCAAAGTGGGGAAGAGGGGGGAGAACTTTATTTGGCCCCGGCCCTTATCGGCAACCTGGGGTACTATCAACTGGAAAGCCATAAATTGATTATTCGCCAGAGCGCCTATCTAGCCTCCAGTGAAAAAATCGAAATTTTTATGGGGTATCGATCGCCCGTTAAAAATGAATCCGTGACTTGGTTGAGTTTAGTGGGGAAAGGGCAGGTTGTCATGAGCGGTTTTGGCAATATCTATGAGGTTCCCGTGGATGGTAGCTATACAATCAATTGTGATCATCTGATTGCCTTTGAAAATAGCTTGAAATTCAAAGTGGTGACCCCTCAAAATCCTTGGCCAAAATTCCTCATTCCCGATCAAGAGACGTTCTATCAATTTCGGGGGTCAGGCAAACTTCTCTGCCAAACCCATCGCCCCTTTGGCTTTGCTCAACAGATTGGAAAACAACTGAAACCCCATAATTTCAGACTGCATTAAATGAAGCTGAATGGTGCATTCCGTGATTATTGTGACCCCCAACTAACCCAAAACCATGGACGAAAACAGTCAAGAAAACCAGGAAGAAAATCGAAAAAGTAGCTTTGAGACGAATTATGCCAAGCATCTTTTCGTGCGCCCCAAGGAAAAATCGGCTAAAGACACCGGGAGCCGCCCCATTGATGATGACTATAATGTCGTTTATCGCATTAATAAAGACCAAAACTATGCCGTTCTAGAACTCGAGTTAAAACCCACCCAGATTGTCTTTGCTGACGCCAATGCCGTGACTACCATGGATTCCCAAATCCTGTTTGTCAATAAACTCCGGGGAGGCCTCCTCGATACGTTACGCAAAGCCCTGGGCCTCGATAGCCTGTTTCTCAATCAATTTAGTGCGGATCAACACCCTGGCTATCTTAATCTAGCGCCCCCATTGCCCGGCGATGTTTGTCATTACTTTCTTACCCGGGAAAAAGGTATTTATTTGAAAACCGATAACTTTTTAGCCTGTCAACCCACCGTCAAAATTGATACTAATTTCCGGGATATGAAGCATTTTTGCAATGACAGTCAAACCTTTTTGCTACGTTTAGTGGGGGCGGGGGATCTTTGGTTTAGTGTGTATGGAAGTCTAGTGGAAATTCCCTTAGAGGGTAATGTACTGTTTAATCCTGACTACGTTGTGGCCTTTGAAGATACCCTCGATTACGAAATGATCAAAAATGAGGGCCTTGCCACCGACAAGCTACGGGGGGATGTCTGGGGAGGACGGGGACGCCTCTGTCAGTTTTCCGGGGAAGGGCGCATCTGGATTCAAGCCCGGCAACCCAACAGTTTTCTAAATTTTGCCCAGTCAATTTTATGGAGTCTTCGCTTCCCCCGACTGCGTTAGGCGTAAGGGGGAACCGCAAGGGAATTACTCAGTTATTGATGATTATTCATCATCAGAGTCACTAGCATCATCGGTATAGAGATTATCATCGCCATCCATGAGTTCAGCGATATCTACATCTTCGTCGCTAATATTGCTGGTGCTACCTTCTTCGATTTCCCGTTGAATTAAACGGTTATTGCTTTCCAACCAATTAATTAAGGTCTGTTCACGGGTTACAGGTAAGACGGCGGCCGGCTCGTAGCGGGCTTCTCGGCGGAGGGAAGGGTTATACATAGTCCGAAAAAATAGTGTTTAGCTAGGGGAAAATAACAGTGCCAAGGAAGATTACCTAGCCCAGCTTCCACCAATGCCTTGGGGGAATGGGAGAGTCCCTATTAAAACTGTTTAGCAGCCACCCATCTTAGCATAGGTCACTGGGGGGTGGGGAACAGCCTTAGCCAAAACGACCACTGACATAATCCCGGGTGGAGGTTTGCGCCGGATTTTGGAAAATCACTTCGGTGCGGTCATATTCCACGAGATAACCCACTTTAGCCCCCTTCTCCGTCGCTTCGGCATTAAAGAAGGCTGTATAGTCAGATACCCGCGATGCCTGTTGCATATTGTGGGTCACAATGACGATGGTGAATTGAGTTTTCAGTTCATGGATCAGTTCTTCCACTTTCAAAGTGGAAATGGGATCGAGGGCAGAACAGGGTTCATCCATTAAAATCACGTCCGGCTGCACGGCGATCGCCCGGGCGATGCAGAGGCGTTGTTGTTGACCCCCGGATAGGGCGAGGCCACTCTGCTTGAGTTTGTCCTTGACCTCGTCCCAGAGGGCCGCTTTTTGTAGGGAGGATTCAACCAATTCATCCATGTCCCCTTTGAAGTTGTTCAAGCGAGCGCCCCAGGCAATATTTTCATAGATAGATTTGGGGAAGGGATTGGCTTTTTGAAACACCATGCCAATGGAACAGCGCAGGCCAACGGGATCCACTTGGTCGGCGTAAATATTTTTACCCCGGTAGGTAATTTCCCCTTCCACTCTGGCGATCGCCACCAGGTCGTTCATGCGGTTAAAACAGCGCAGCATGGTGCTTTTACCACAGCCCGAGGGGCCAATAAAGGCGACAACTCGCTTTTCGGGGATATCAATGTTGCAATCTTTGACTGCTAGGTGAGAACCATAAAAGACATTGACCCCTTTTGCCTGAAGGACGGCATCGGTGGAAATATGCTCAGAGACAACCATGGGGATTTCCTCGTTTAAAGGTGAATAAAACTATCAATAGAACCTTGAAAATTGAGTTGTGGTTATATAAAACAATTAACCAAAGCGTCCACTCACATAGTCTTTGGTTTCCTGTTGTTGCGGATCGCTAAAAATGCGCTCTGTTCGATCAAACTCCACTAAATAGCCCACCTTATTTCCCTTCTCCGTGGCTTCTGCATTATAAAAGGCGGTGTAGTCTGCTACCCGGGTTGCCTGCTGCATATTGTGGGTCACGATGATGATTGTATAGTTCTCCTTCAATTCGTTCATTAATTCTTCCACTTTCAGCGTCGAAATCGGATCGAGGGCGGAACAGGGTTCGTCCATTAGCAACACTTCCGGCTGCATGGCGATCGCCCGGGCAATACAGAGTCGTTGTTGTTGACCGCCGGACAGGGAAAAGCCACTAGCTTGTAACTTATCCTTAACCTCATCCCAGAGGGCCGCCCGCCGTAGGGAACTTTCAACGAGTTCATCCAAGTTGCCCTGGTAATTATTCACCCGGGCACCATAGACGACGTTATCAAAAATGGTTTTGGGGAAGGGATTAGGCTTTTGAAACACCATGCCAATATTTTTGCGCACCGCCACTGGGTCAATATCGGCATCATACAAATTTTGACCGTGGTAGGCGATCATGCCGTCGAGGCGGAACCCGTGGATTAAGTCATTGAGGCGATTAAAACAGCGGAG